>JAKAGF010000054.1 GCA_021825805.1 Nitrospirota bacterium | reverse complement strand
GAGGACTTTAATCGGGCATCCAGGGCTTGGAACCTGCTGGATTCCCGCTTACGAACTGCGGGAATGACAATCATATAATGTACATTCTATCTATTATGAGACCTTTAATAAGTTTCCCCTCGAATTATTTCAGACGCTTTGTCTACAACCTCGTCAAGGTATGACTCGGGAACTTGTTCGATCTCGCTGATTAAAATTTCTTTCTTGCTCATGGCTACCTCACTTATATGCTTATTTTATCAGATTGTTGTTTTTCTTGTATTTTAATTTTATCGTGCCTATCGACGAGGCTGACCAGTGGCGGCAAAAACCTTTGCAAAAACCGCCGAGCTTATTCGCCATCTGATCGAGCCGATTGTTATGTTGTCTCGTTGTCTTCATTGTTCGTCTTTTTTCTGTGGCGCCCCGGAATTACCCAATTGAAGAGAAGGAGTTCGACGAATAGTCTGATCTTGTCGAAAAGCGGATACTTTGGTAATTCGACCGTATCTTCTTTTGTTTTTTTTAAGAAATCTTGAAGTAATTCTCTTGCCCGCTCTTCGTCTTTTCCTTCGACCATAATTGTTTTCATGTTGTATATATCTATTTGAGGGCCGATTTCCATCGAGCCAAAAGTATCGTTGTGAATAAAAAATGGAATTTTCTCTTCTTCAAGGATACTCTGGATCAAGGCCGATTCTGCGGGGTCACTTGGCGAATATAGTTTTATCATTTTATTAATTTTTTAAACATAACCAGTAATTAGCCCGTTAATGGCACTAACAACGGAAATCCAATGTTAGTCAACCAGTGATTAGATGGAAAACGTCCCGATAGCATCGGCATTCGCATGTTAGTCAGATAAAGCGCGACTTTCCCCATAGTTGATTACCGATAATAAGTTACACTATTTTCAATTTTTTGAAAAGCGCGAACTCCACGAAGCGCCTATCACAATCCCCGACTGCCTGACAGGGATTCCCTCTTATTATGATCTATCTCATATGCAGAATTTCCCAGTCTGTTACAATAGAATCAAGATGCTGAAGGAAGGTTGTCCAGGAAGCCGGGAGATAAGGAATCCGTATCCAGAGGAGGTCAGGTGCTTCTGGTGCGAGGCGGTTAATGAGATCTGGAGCGATGAGGCGGAGATGAACTGCAAGAAATGCGGTAAACAGGTCTCTCGCGACATGAAGCCCTCGTGCATCGAATGGTGCCCCGCTGCCAAGGAGTGCATAGGCGCCGAAAAGTATGAGCGTCTCATGAAGGCTGTCAGGCAGTAATAAGGAACAGTCGGTATAAGCCAAAGGAAAAGCCCCTTGCCTGCAAGGGGCTTTTTTTGTTCCTCGTTCCCTGATAGGAGATATTATTTCATTCAGACCTTGGCGACATTTACCGCCTTGGGGCCTTTTGGCCCGTCTGCGATCTCGAAGGCGACCGTCTGGCCCTCAGCAAGGGTTTTGAATCCGTTTGCCTGGATTTCGGAATAATGGACGAAGACATCGCCGCCATCCTCTCTGGTGATAAAGCCGTATCCCTTGGATTCGTTAAACCACTTAACTGTTCCTTTTACCATGCTGCACTATCCTCCTGAAAAAATAAATTTGGTGATGTCTCAAAAGCAGTGCAAAAAAAAACCGCAAAGCCCAAAGTCTTTGCGGTATCTCTTTACTACAAAAACTTCTGAAACTCGCGATTAGTATTTCATAACTGTTTGAAAAAGGTCAAGATTCTTTTGAGCAGCCAAAGATAAAAAAGGCAGGGGCAGGCTGTCGCCTGCCCCTGCCTTTACAGACTAACCTGCATTCTTATGGAGCTGCCATATAGGAGGAGGAATAAGTAAACAGGGCGGCGCCAAGCTCGTTTGCCCCTGTCACGTACACTACTCCGGTATATGCAGGCAGGTATGAGACAGAGCCGCTGCCGATCAACGTATTGACCGTTGTCCCTGGGCATGTGGCGCCCGGCTGGCAGGCTGTCGCGCTGGTTGAGTTGGTTGCACCGGGAGCGAACCTCACCCAACCCTCGACAAACGGCGGGTTGAACGAGAAGATGGAAGCCTCCTGACCCGGCGTCCCGCCCGGCTTGGGAAGACCCGGGGAGATGAACTTGTCTATCGTGATCGTCGTGGTATTCTCCTCGTTGTCGTACACCTCGACGGCGCTGATCACATCCTTCTCGTCGATGAAATGCTGGAGCGGGAAAATGAAGGCGAACTTCGTCTGCATATCAAAGATGAGGGGAGCAGGGACGTTGAAGTAGTGAGAATCGACAAAGGTCTTTGGCGGGATAGCCCCTATGTTATCTCCGCCGTCATTTGCCGCGCCGACTGTAGACATTCTGAAAACGACCCTGTTGAGATTAAGCACCATTGTGGGGAAGGTACCGTCCCTCCTCAGATACATATCGGCAAAGGTGGGGCCGAAGGTGGCGGCAGCGCCGAACTTGTTGAATACGCCGGTGGCAGGCGAGCCGGTTGAATCGAGATAAAAGCACATGTTCATGTCCCGTGCGCCGGTTGTTGGAGCTGCGGCAGTAGTTGCCGCGATATATGCGAAGCAGCCCGGATCAGTGCCGCACCTCGTCTGTTCCGCAGCATAGGTATCGGCATGGAGGATGATCCCCTGAGTTGCCCTTGTGCCCAGGCCCCACGGGGGCAGTAAATCATCCGTGGGTTCTGTATTGAGCAGCGCCAGTCTCGTAACCGTAAAAGGTGTTGCCGCCGCGTCAACTGTCACATAATACAGCCTGCCTTCAAGGGAAGAGGGCATGCTGCGTACGTCCGCAGCGCAGTTCCTCGTCGTGTCCGAGTCATTGACAAGCTGGTAAAGCGTTCTGCCCGGGATCGTCCGGCCTGTGTTGGATGAATCCCAGGTGGCGCACTTGTTCTTGTCGGTTGCAAGCGGAACTATCCTGCCTTCTCCCATGATCTCGACATAGCCCTTGAGGGTTGCCGCCAATGCGCCGGCATCATCCAGCCCCTGGCAGGTCTTGATCAGGCTGAGCATGTTGCTGTTGGTCGTGGAGTTCATGACAATGCAGCCGCCTGTCGTGGTAAACCCGGAGTTCTGCAGGGTCTTTGTGTCGCACGACGCGAACTCGATGCCGCCGTTTGCGCCCAGATACATGTCAAAGGTGAAAACATCCTTTGGGGAGAGCAGGATATCGAAGTCCAGAAGCTCGACGGACCTGTCTCCGGTCCTAACCCGGACATGAGCCTGTACCCAGTTGGTGGACACGTTCGTCACGGTGAAATAATTGTCAGAAACACCGAGTCCGCCTTTTGCGGTGCTACGCACATCATAATACGTGTACAGAAGAGCGGAACTCGAGTGAAACGAAGCATTCGCAGTTCCGGTCATAAGTACGACTATGCAGACCAATGACAGACAGACTGCCCCAAATACCACTGAAAAACGCCTTGGATTCATAAACCCTTTCCCCCTTTTTGTAAAGATCTGCCGCAAAAGAATATATTCAACTATAAACAATAGGCACGGCATTGTCAACGCAGAATTGACACTTTCACCGCGCCTTCATCAGGACGCGGTTTTACATGCGACTCGATAAAGGCTGCCGGGCCCGCAGCTGTTATTGTCGGCCGGCAGTTCTCTTTGTCAGACGGCGCTGCAGGCCGTCTGGGGCCGGAGGACGGCGAGGATGCAGCTGAACAACCGGTCAAAGTCCGTGGTCTTCTCAATATAGGAAGTAATGCCCAGCATGGTAAGCGGTTCCTCAACGAGATCCGGGGGCGCCGCTGTCATGGGGAGAACAGGGATTTCCGGATAATGCTCCTGCATCTGTGCAATGAGCTCATACCCGTTCATCAACGGCATATTGAGGTCAGTTACCACCATATCGACAGGGCAGGTCTTCAGCCGGGCGAGCGCCTCGAAGCCGTTTCCTGCGGTTATGACGTTCAGGCCTGGTTCCCTTCTCGTCAGACCGTATGCCAGGGATAGCTGCAGTGTCTTCTCGTCATCAACGATCAGCAGGTTTTTCATTGTTTTATCGCCTCGTTACCGCCCCAGAGCGGAGGTTGCCAACCCGATCTCTGATAACTCACCACGCAGTCATACGCCGGCACGCTGAAGCCCGCTTTACTGATCATTCTCAACATTTTGAATTGCTCCGGTATATTCATCCCGGCGATCTCCGCGCAGACCCTGAAGTCCTCACCTCCGAAGAAGGCGAGGCTCGCCTCCCGCTCCTCCGGAGTCCACAGGTCCTCCAATGCCTGGAAGATGATAGCCTCTGCAAGAGATTTTATATGCCTTATGCCGACCCTTCTCCCCCTGCCCGCAGGTCTCCAACCGCGTCTGTTGCTCAGTGCTTCCCCGATTTCGAAGATCCTCCGGATGCTCTCAACACTGCTCTGCGCTGCTGTTGTTACCCCTGGCATGATGTCCCCCTTCCTGGTGCATTTTTCTGTTTTTCAGATTCAGATAGTGAAACGCCTTGCTTATCAACTGGAGCTTGTTTCCGTATTTCTTTTTTTTTGCCTGTGCGCTGTTCAGAACGGATGAAATCGTCTCCGCGATGTGCATGAATTCGACCGGTTTTTCGAAGTATTCCGTGATCCCGAAGGCCTTGAGTTTTCTTTCGATGTCCGGATTCGAGAAGGCTGTCATGACGATAACGGGAAGGCGCGGATGTTTCTTCAGCGCATCGGCCAGAAGATCAAAACCATCCGCAACCGGCATCTTCAGGTCCGTGACCAGAAGATCAATGCGCGCGGAATTCAGAATATCGATAGCCTGCTGGCCGTTTTCAGCGGTAATCACCTTAAAGTTGCTGTCATAGAATCTGAGTCCTTCGGAAAGGCTCAAAAGCAGGTTCTTTTCATCGTCAACAATGAGAATGGTCTTCATTGCTCAATATAGAGCAAGCGGAATGCCATGTCAGGGCGTCAGGGAAAAAGATGGAAAAACAGGGTGTTATCAGAACCGGCAGTCTATCTGAGGCATGGCCGGTCTATTTTGACCAGGCCAATTTGGACCGGTGGTTCATTTCAGACCATAGACCTTGATTTTGCGTTTGAGCGTGGATAGAGAGAGCCCCAGTGTTCTGGCGGTTGCAGTAAGGTTTCCCGACAGGTCGGCGAGGACCCTGGATATATGCTCTTTTTCCAGCTGTTCCATGGTCAGGATACCTTCGGGTGCGGCGGTTGTGGCAGCGCCATGGTTCACCCGGCTGCTTCTGAAAATAAGTTCGGAGGGCCTGAGGCTTCCGGGTTCCTGGACTATGCAGGCGCGCTCAAGGATATTCCTCAGCTCTCTGACATTTCCCGGCCAGTCATATCGCATCAGGCCGTCTGATTCTTCACGGCTCAGCCGTATTTCCCTGCCTGCCGCCACCTTGCGGAGCAGGTAATCGCAAAGCTCTGGTATGTCTTCCCTGCGCTCCCGAAGGGGAGGAATATGTATGCGAACAACGCTGAGGCGGTAAAACAGATCGCTGCGGAAGGTCTTGCCCAGTCCCTTTTCGAGGTCCGTATTGGTTGCGGCGATGATCCGGGCATCCACCGGAAGCGCTGTGCCGCCGCCGAGACGCCGCACCTGCCTGTCTTCGAGCACGCCGAGGAGTTTTGTCTGGAGGTGCAGGGGCATGGAACCGATTTCGTCAAGGAGGAGCGTCCCTCCTTCAGCCATCTCGAACACGCCTTTTTTAGATGCAGCGGCGCCGGTGAAGGCGCCTTTTTCGTGGCCGAAGAGTTCGGACTCTATGAGGGTTTCGGGGATGGCCGCGCAATTCACCGAGATGAAGGCGGCATCCCTCGCGGGACTCCTGAAGTGGATAGCACGGGCCACGACATTCTTTCCGGTCCCTGTTTCGCCGGTGATGAGGACCGGCGCGGAGGATGCCGCGGCGAGATCAGCCAGCCTGTTGACCTCGGAGAGTCCTTTGCTGCCGATGAGGACAGTCTCCTCCCTCTCCTTGACAGTCCTGTACGCCTCGACCTGGGCGATCTTTTCGAGGTCCTGCGTCTGCACCGCCTTTGACAGGGCGAGCGACAGCTCTTCAAGCTCAAAGGGCTTGGAGAGATAGTCATAGGCCCCTGCCTTGATCGCCTTCACCGCCCCTTCGAAACTCGGGTGCGCTGTGATGAAGATTATCTTCGTCTGATCGTTTGCCCCGAGGATAGCGGAACAGAGCGTGTGGCCCTCGGCATCAGGGAGATTCTGGTCGAGGAGGACAACGTCAATCCTGCGGGATGAACAGACGGCTGTCCCGTCGCTTCCGGTATGGGCCGTGAAGACCTCCATGCCGTCTGCGCCGAGGTAGTCGCTGATGACATCACAAAAGAGTTTGTCGTCGTCGATGATCAGTATGCGCCGGGGATTAATCATGGTCAGCCGTCGCCTCCCGGAGGTATATGTCTACCAGGGTCCCCTCTCCGGGCCGGCTGGTTATCGAGACCGTTCCGTTCATCTTCAGGAGCATCTTCCTGACGATGACGAGGCCGAGGCCGGTCCCGTGAGGTTTGGTAGTATAGAAGGGCCTGAAGATGTTTCTCTGCTGCTCCTCGGTCATGCCGCAGCCGTTGTCGGAGATATTGAAGAGGACCATTCCGAAGGCCCTATGTATCCTGATGAAGACCCTGGGACCGGCGACTCCGGAGCATGCGTCCAGCGCGTTCGTCAGGATATTGAGGAGCGCCTGATGCAGCGCCCGCGGGTCAGCGTGTACGCGCGCGACGTCGCTGTCGACCGCGGTTTCAAGGGCCACCCCTTTTTTTGCGCAGTCATCGCGCACAAGGGAAATAAACTTCTCCACGAAGTCACCGACGTCCACGGCCTGGAATTCGGGGACTTCGTACATATTGTAGTTTTTCAGGCACCGGAGGAGGTACTCGACGCGGGAGAGTTCTCCGGTCGCCCGGTCGAGGTACGTGATCACATTCTCTTTTGCATAGCGGTCGTAGTTCGCCTTCAGCACGCTCAGCGTGATCTTTGCGGAGTTGACGGGATTGCCGATCTCATGCCGGATGCCCGCAAAGACGTATCCGATGTTGTTCATGGTGTTGACCGCCTCGGCTATGGATTGGAGCCTTGTCTTTTCGGTCACATCACTGAGGGAGAAGACGAGGTAGTCGGTTTCGTCCTTTTCATCGAGGATCGGGGTGAGGGACCAGTCCCAATAGGTGACGCCCCACTCGGGATGGTCCGGAAAGACGAAGGGCTTGGCATAGGCCACATGGACGGTTTTCGTCTCGACGACCTTTCTGAAAATAGCCTCGTTTTCCTCGTGAGGGTAGAAATCGAAATGATTGCGGCCGGGGAAGTCGGCCACGGCCCTGCCGCATGCCTTTGCATATGCCCTGTTAACCCTGATGAAATTGAAATTGCGGTCCAGGAACACGAGCGGGGTGATGGTGTCATCGAGAAAAGACTCCAGTATCTTCGCCTGTTCGCGCAACGCCTGTTCGGCGTTGAACCGGTAAATCGCCTCTCCGACGATGAGGGCCCGCACCTCGAGGAAGGAGACGACGTCCCCGGACAGCAGGTCTTCACGTTCGTCGGCAACATGAAGCGCGCCC
Source organism: Nitrospirota bacterium (assembly GCA_021825805.1). GTDB lineage: Bacteria > Nitrospirota > Thermodesulfovibrionia > Thermodesulfovibrionales > UBA6898 > JAKAGF01. Next base: position 8,294 of record JAKAGF010000054.1, on the reverse strand, counting down.
AGGACCTTTCCCCGGCACCGGATGGGTATGACCGCGAGGGAGAGAAAGCCTTGACGTTCACAGACGCCGCGATAGCGCGCCTGCCGGCGATCATCCAGGCCCTGCAGGAATGCCGAGCTGTTGTTGGAGCAGAACGAGCCGTATGCGGTCATCGCCTGACGGTCCGGTTCCTCGGCCCGCTCCCCAACGATTCGGGGGCAGATGCACTCGTCACCGCTGATGGAGAGGCAGCCCTCGGACATGAGGAATTCCGGGCTGAAGCCGATCTGTGATTCATAGGGAATGGCGCCGTCCGCGCTGAGGATGCGTATCCCCACGCGCCTGCAGCCGCTCCAGTTGCTGATGAGGCCGGCGACCTTGTCCAGATATTCCCTGCGGGAGATGTTCCCGGTGGAAAGCGAGAGCAGGGTGTTTGTCATCGTAATCCGCCGTTCAGACTCGCGGCGCTCGGCTATCTCCCTTTCCAGTTCTTCATTCGTTTTCAGCAGTTCTGCGGTCCGCTCTTTCACGAGGTCTTCCAGGTGGTCCCGGTGTGTCCTCAACTCTTCCTCAATGATCTTCCGTTCAAAGACCTCGTCGCTCAGTTGTCTGTTGAGAGTCAGCAGTTCTGCGGTCCGTTCTTTCACGAGGTCTTCCAGGTGGTCCCGATACTGCGCAAGCGCGGCTTCGGCTGCCCTCCGTTCCCGGCGGCCGGCGGCCTCGCGGATCTCACGGTCAATGGCAGGCAGCAGCCTTCCCAGTGCGCCTTTGACGATATAGTCATGAGCGCCGGCCTTCAGGGTCTCGACAGCAACCTCTTCGCCGATTTTTCCCGACACGACAATAAAGGGTATGTCGATACCGCTTTCCTTAAGGATATCCAGAGCAGCCATTCCGCTGAACCGGGGCATGATATAGTCTGAGATGATGATGTCCCACTGCTGCCGGGAAAGCGCGGCCCTCATCTTCTCCGCGGTTTCCACCTGTTCGTACAAGGGGTCGTAACCGCCGGCCCGCAGCTCACGGAGCAGGAGGAGAAGATCGTCTTGCGAATCTTCGATTATCAATACCCGTATCGACTTCGACATGGCGCCCACTGACCTATATTATAGCGTGAAATAAAAGGTTGTCCCTTTGTCAACAACCGATTCGGCCCAGATGCTGCCGCCGTGGCGGTTGATTATACGCTTGACGGTAGCCAGGCCGATACCCATGCCCGAGAATTCACTTGCAGAATGGAGCCGCTGAAAGGGCAGAAAGAGTTTGTCCGCGTAAGTCATATCGAACCCCGCGCCGTTGTCACGCAGGAAATAAACGGGCCTGCCCGGTTCAACACGCTCGCCATGACAGGTGTCACCCTGAGCTTGCCGAAGGGCGCCGTATTCCAGAGTTCCGAATTCGATCCGGGCATGGTGTCTTCCTCCGGTGAATTTCCAAGCGTTGCCTATCAGGTTTTCAAGCGCGATCCTGAGCAGTCTCACGTCTCCTCTGACTGTCGCGCCTTCCCGGATGAAGCAATCTGCGAGACGTTCCGGCTCTCTCTGCCTGAGTTCCTCGCATATCTTTTGTGCGAGAGAACCGAGGTCCACGTCGGAAAGGGACATCTCCGAGGTGGAAAGACGGGAGAGGTTCAGCAGATCGCTGATCAGGAGGGACATCCGCTCGCTGGCCGCATGGATCCGGCTCAGGAAGTCCTTTGCCTCTTCGTCAAGGACTGCGCCGTAATCCGCAGCGAGAATCCTGCTGAACCCGCTGATCGCGGTGAGAGGCGCCCGAAGGTCGTGGGACACGGAATAACTGAAAGCCTCCAGTTCCCTGTTTGCCGCGTCAAGCTCTGCCAGCCGCCGTTGCAGTTCGTTATTCAGTAGGATGATCTCCTCCTCAGTTTTCTGCCTTTCCTTGAAGAGCAGCTTGTATGGCTTGATCAGCCCGGTAACGACGATCGCCCTGTACAGCAAATAATAGGCGAACAGTTTCAGGGAATGGCCGACAAGGTTCGAAAGATCATAGACGCTGACATACGACGTGAAGGCAAGCTCAGAGCCGATTGTCAGGATGATCGACGCCGAGATAAGCAGGAAGACGCTCTCCTCAAGCGCATGACGTTTCCGGTAAAGGAGAATGAACGACGCAAGGAACAGACCGCTGATGATATATTCGCTGAGAATTTTGAAGGAGGTAAGGCCCGCGCCCTCGACATAGCAGGATGGGAAATATCCGGTAAAGACCGAACCCACCAGCAGAACGGAAGCCGCGGAGTATGCGGCAAAGGTTGCGGGGTATTCAAAGCCCCGGCCAAGGAAAAAAGGGGCTATGAGCAGAGAGGCTGCCTGCAGATACCCCCGGGCGATCCAGAGCTGGGTCGGAAGATCAGCGGTGTAGCCCGCGAAGATATTCATCCCCTTGTAGGCAAGGGTGTGGATAAGGTCGATGCCGCCGACAAAGAGGAAGGAGATGCTTATGAAGAGGAGATAGCCGTTGCCGAGGAAACGACGGGAATTCCAGGTGAGCATGAATATGGCGAAGGCGACTGAAATGCTGGAGAGCTCGACGAGGCTGTGAAAAAGAAGATAGCTGTACAGGCTGCTGAGATACAACCCTGACAGGACCAGGAGCCCTGTGCCTACGCTCAGATATCTCTCCGCGGGCGCCATTCTCATGCCATAATCTCTCATGGACCTCAACCTATATTAATATAACGAAATGGACATAATAAAGGAGAATGTCCGGCATCAGCTCAGGCATGCGCGGCCGCCTCTCCTGGGGGATTGAGGTATAATAGAGCACAGGCTAACCCCGTGCTCTGCTTCCGAGCGAATAGAGATGCGCAGGTTTGTCAAAGGAGGATGCTATGGCCCGTAAGATGATCACTGTCGACGGTTGCACGGCTTGCGCCCATGTGGCGCATGCCACCAATGAGATTATCACGATTTATCCCATAACCCCCTCATCGCCCATAGCCGAGATATGCGATGCCAAGTCGGCCGCTGGACAGGTGAATATCTGGGGGTCGGTGCCGAGGGTGAGTCAGATGCAGTCCGAGGCTGGTGTCGCGGGGGCTGTCCATGGATCTCTCACAGCCGGAGCGCTTGCCACTACCATCTCCGCCTCGCAGGGGCTGCTCCTTATCATCCCCAATATGTACAAGATCGCCGGTGAGCTGACCCCGACGGTGTTTCACATAACCGCCCGTTCCCTCGCCTGTCAGGGACTCTCGATCTTCGGAGACCACTCTGATGTCATGGCAGCCAGGTCAACGGGGTTTGCGATGCTCTGTTCGAAGAACGTGCAGGAGGCGATGGACTTTGCCCTCATTTCCCAGGCCGCTTCGCTGGAGTCGCGGATCCCCTTCATGCACTTCTTCGACGGCTTCAGGACCTCCCATGAGATACAGAAGATCGAGGAGCTTGGTTTTGACGACATGCGAGCGATGATAAGGGACGACTTTGTTATCGCCCACCGGCTGAGGGGCCTGAGCCCCGACCGTCCCGCTCTTCGGGGGACTGCCCAGAACCCTGATGTCTATTTCCAGGGCAGGGAGACGGTGAACCGGTATTACAACGCCGCTCCCGCTATCGTCCTGAAGTGCATGGAAAGGTTTGCCGGGATAACGGGCCGGAGCTACAGTCTCTTTGACTATTACGGGGACCCGGCCGCCGAGAGGGTGGTGGTTGCGATGGGTTCGGCCTGTGATACCATCGCCGGCGTCATCGACAGCCTGAACGCAAAAGGGGAGAGGCTGGGCATGGTCCAGGTGAGGCTCTACCGGCCGTTTTCCGTGGAGGCCTTTGCCGCCGCGCTTCCCGCGACAGTAAAGGCCGTAGCCGTGCTCGACCGGACAAAAGAGCCCGGCGCCATAGGTGAGCCCTTGTATCTTGACGTGAGGACTGCCGTGGGTGAGGCGATGGAAAAAGGCTGGACAGCCTTCAAGACGTATCCCCGGATCGTCGGGGGCCGCTACGGACTCGGCTCCAAGGACTTCACCCCCGCCATGGTCAAGGCTGTCTTTGACAACCTTGCGGCTGATCTGCCGAAAAACCACTTCACCGTCGGCATCAACGATGACGTAGCCGGCACGAGCCTGCCCGTGGACGAGTCCTTTACCATCGAAGGCAAAGGGGTCTTCAGGGCGCTCTTCTACGGCCTGGGCTCTGACGGCACTGTCGGCGCCAACAAGAATACCATCAAGATCATCGGCACGCAGACGGACAACTTTGCGCAGGGTTATTTTGTCTATGACTCCAAGAAATCCGGGTCCATGACAACATCGCACCTGCGGTTCGGCAGGGAGCGGATAAGCAATCCGTATCTTGTCCCCAGGGCCAACTTTATCGCCTGCCATAACCCCACCTTCCTCGATAGGATCGACATGCTCTCCGGCGCTGAGGAGGGCGCTGTATTTCTTTTGACCACGGCGCATAAGAAGAATGAGGTCTGGGATACTCTGCCTGCCGAGGTCCAGGCTCAGCTCATCAGCAAGAAGATGAGGTTCTATATCATCGACGCCCTTTCCCTTGCCGAGGAACTCGGCCTCGGCACAAGGATCAACATGATCATGCAGACCGCGTTTTTCGTCATCTCGGGCATTATCCTGAAGGATGAGGCGGTGAATGCCATAAAGCGCGAGATCATGAAGACCTACATGAAGAAAGGAGACCAGATCGTCCAGATGAACTACGCCGCGGTGGACAAGGCCCTCCAGAACATAGTGGAGACGCCTGTCCCGGCCGCTGTGACGAGTTCCATAAAGATGCTGCCGCCGGTCCCTTCCGACGCCCCTGACTTTGTGAAGAACGTGACCGGCAGGATGATCGCGGGGAAGGGAGACAGCCTTCCGGTCTCTGCGCTGCCTGCGGACGGCACATGGCCGACAGGGACGACACAGTATGAAAAAAGGAACATCGGCGTCCATATCCCGGTCTGGGAACCGGACATATGCATACAGTGCGGCCAGTGTTCCTTTGTCTGTCCCCATGCCACCATCAGGATAAAGGCGTATGATCCCGGCCTCCTGAAGAACGCGCCCCCTGCCTTCAAGTCAGTCGGGGCCAAGGGCAAAGAGTTTGAGGGCCTCGCCTTCACCGTGCAGGTAGCGCCGGAAGACTGCACCGGCTGCGGCTCGTGCGTCTTTGTCTGCCCTGGGTCGAAGAAGGATGAAAAAGGGAACAAGATACCGGATTTCAAGGCGATCAATATGAAGCTGCAGGAGCCGGTCAGGAAGCAGGAAGCGGAGAACTTCCATTTCTTTTTCAGCCTGCCTGACACGGACCCTGCACGTTATAACATCGGTACTGTCAAGGGTAGTCAGCTCTCCCGTCCTCTCTTCGAATTCCACAGCGCCTGCGCCGGCTGCGGGGAGACGCCCTACATCAGGCTCCTGACACAGCTCTTCGGCGACCGCCTGCTGATCGCCAACGCGACCGGCTGTTCCTCGATATATGGAGGGAACCTGCCGACAACGCCCTATACCAAGGGTGCCGACGGCAGGGGGCCGGCCTGGTCCAACTCGCTTTTTGAGGACAATGCCGAGTTCGGCTTAGGCATGCGTCAGGCTGTGGACAAGTTTTACACCCAGGCGGTGGAGCTGCTTCAGAGGCTTTTGAAGAGGCCTGAGTATGCCGCATCCCGACAGCTTTTCGAAACCCTCGTTGACGCGGACCAGACCAGCCGGGCCGGAGTTGATCAGCAACGCGGGAGGGTTGAGAAACTGCGGCAACTTCTCGCGAAGGACACATCCGGCGAAGGCCGGAGCCTCCTTTCTCTTGCCGATTACCTGGTAAAGAAGTCGGTCTGGGCGATCGGAGGAGACGGCTGGTCCTACGATATCGGCTATGGAGGACTCGACCATGTCCTCGCCTCAGGCGAAAACATGAACATCATGATCCTCGATACTGAGGTCTATTCCAACACCGGCGGCCAGATGTCCAAATCAACGCCCCTTGCGGCGATGGCGCAGTTTGCCGCGGGCGGAAAGAGGACCCCCAAGAAGAGTATCGGCGCCATCATGACGACATACGGCAATGTCTATGTCGCACAGATCGCCTTTGGCGCAAACCAGGCCCAGGCCGTAAAGGCGATGCTCGAGGCAGAGGCATATAACGGGCCGTCGCTCATTGTGGCCTATGCAACCTGCATCGCCCAGGGCATTGAGATGGACAAAGGGGTGGATGAGCAGAAGAGGGCGGTTGCCTGCGGCCACTGGCCCCTCTTCCGCTTTAACCCGCAGCTTGAGGCAGAAGGCAAGCCGCCTCTCAGCATCGACAGCAAAGAGCCGACTATCACCTTCGAAGAATATGCATATAAGGAAAACCGGTACAGGGCCTTGAGGCAGTCCAATCCCGAGCTTGCGGCGGAACTGATGCGGCAGGCCGAGGCGAACGTCAAGCGCAGGTGGAAATATCTCAAGCACCTGGCGGGCTGGAAACCGGGGGAGTAACAGTAAGCGCGGAGGTTATGGTATTTATCAGACTGATGTAAGTGTTTATCGTCTCTTTTTGTCATTCCCGCGAAGGCGGGAATCCAGAACAGACGCATGAAGACCTATTACGTCTACATTCTGTGCAGCAGCCGGAACGGCACACTCTACATCGGCGTGACGTCAGATATTGTCAAACGGATTTATGAACACAAGAACAATCTGGTTGAGGGCTTCACAAAGAAATACAGTGTGCATTGTCTCGTGTGGTATGAAATGCATCAGACGCCCGAGGCTGCCATACAAAGAGAAAAACAGATAAAGAAATGGAAACGAGCATGGAAGTTAAGGCTCATCGAAGAGAACAACCCTGCGTGGAAAGATTTGTATGACAATCTACTGGAGAAATCTGGATTCCCGCCTTCGCGGGAATGACATACCGGGCAGCCATAATCTTCACCTGAAATCCTGGAGCGGCAGGACAGGCCGCTTAATGGAAACCTGCAGCGTCCCGATCGCCACATTCTTTCTCATTCTTTTTAATGTCCTCGGGTATGTGAACCGTGATCTTGCCATGTGCAATGCATTCCGTCATTCGAGTTTCAATCATCTGTCCAATAACATGGCAGGCCTCCTGATTTTTGGTGGGTATCTTGAGATGGCGTGCGGATGGAGGCGATTCTTGTCAGGCTATTTTCTGTGTCTGCTTGGTTCTAAAGCGTTGTGGCAAGTGATGGACGGCAGGCCATCGATAGGCTCATCCGGCGCAGTATATGGACTCATGGGCATGGCGCTCTGCATTTATTATTACCGCCACGAGGCAGAGATAAAAAGGGCGCTGATGAATTTCCTGATGAAGGTTGACACGCAGCAGAGGGCGATGCTGACATTTGCATATCTGGTGATGTTTCTCGATGTGATCATTCCTCAGCCAAACGTTGCGGGCTGGGCTCATGCGGGCGGGTTTTTTACGGGCTTGATTCTCTCTGGCCTTATGGTTATACCATCTGCATCTTATGGGCAGCTTCAGAAGGTATCCGGCGACCCGAGAGAAGAAATCAGTTCCTGAGCAGATTTTATAGCGGAGACGAGTTTGGTGTCGTCCGCGCCTTCTGAGGCGATGTCCTCCAACATCTCATGGAGGGGCAGCAGTGATTCATGCCGCAGGCTCATGTGCCAGCCGTCAATTTTGACAGAAACGTCGTCTTTCTTTTCAGCGTTTTGCAGAATCCACAAGGGAGAGGGAATTAGCAGGCTGAAATGACTGTCATACCCGCGAAGGCGGGTATCTAGAAGGCCTCGAATACGCTGGATTCCCGTCTGCACGGGAATGACTAAAAATAGCTGAAAGAATTTTGCAACATTCCGTTAATAATCTTCCAGATGATACCACTCGGGGTCTTCAAGCCAGATGTCGGGTCTTGAGACAAAGTTGATGATGTTCTCCAGTATGATGAAGTGGCGCTGTTCCTCCTGGGCGATCTTCCGGAAGGCCTCTTTCTGGGAGGCGTCTGTTACCTCGTCAGCCTTTGCTCGATAGAAGTCGCGGCTCTTCACCTCAATATCCTGGGCCTTCCTGTACAGCTCCTTCTGCGTTACATCAACGTTAAAGTCCTTCCGCTCCCTCATCTGCACAAAGATGTTTTTCACATCAGCGAGTATGGGGCTGTCCGGAACCAGCACCTTTGCGCGCTGTTTCATGTTCTGAAAGAGGGCATAGTGTTTCACCTCTGCGGCGATAAGCATGCCGAGGATCGCCTTAAGTCCCTGGTTTGTTGTCTTGTTCCGGAGCTCGTTGTAGTAGTTTTCACCGTCCTTTTCCATCTGCATGGCGTAATCGTATATATCCATGGTTGCCTCCCGTCCTGATATGATTGTCCGCGTTAATCATATAGTAGTG
>JAKAGF010000053.1 GCA_021825805.1 Nitrospirota bacterium | reverse complement strand
TGAACAGGTTATGAAGAAGAAGATACTGATCAATGCCCTCTACGCAGAGGAGAAGCGGGTGGCAATCGTCGAAGGCGACACCCTGGTGGACTTTTACGTCGAATCAGCGGGAAAGGAGCACCTCAGGGGAAACATCTATAAAGGCGTCATCGCCCGGATCGAGCCCGGCCTTCAGGCCGCCTTCGTGGACTTCGGTCCCAAAAAACACGGCTTCCTCCAGTTGCGCGAGGTGATGCCGGACTATTTCAAGGACAAGGCCGACAACAAGCGCGCGCGGATACAGGACGTCCTTTCCAAGGGCATGGAACTGATCGTGCAGGTGGAGAAGGACGAGAGGGACACCAAGGGGGCCAGTCTGACCTCCTATCTCTCCCTGCCGGGACGGTATATCGTCATGATGCCTGGACAGCAGGAGCGGGTCGGCATCTCCCGCAAGATCGAGGAAAAAGAGGACAGGGAGAGGCTCAAGGACATATTCAACAAGCTCAAGGCCCCGAAGAACATGGGGTTTATTCTGCGCACCGCGGGGATCGACACGACCACGGAAGAACTCTCCAATGACCTGAAATATCTCACCAAGCTCTGGAGCAAGATACAGGCTGAATCGAAGAAGGCTGCTGCGCCGGCGCTCATCTACAAGGAACAGGATATCGCGGTCAGAACAGTGCGGGACTACCTCACCGCGGATGTGGGCGAGGTGCTCATCGACGACCAGGACGCCTTCAAGGCTGTCAAGGAATTCCTGAGAAAGACCGCTCCATGGCGGAAGATCAATGTCAAACTGTACAAGGACAAGAAGCCGATCTTTCTGAGGCATTCGATCGAGGAGCAGATCGCCCGGATCCACGAGCGGTACGTGCACCTTCCGTCGAGGGGTTATCTCGTCATCGACAAGACCGAGGCCCTCACCGCCATTGACGTCAATTCCGGGAGGTCCCGCAAAGAGGAGAACGTCGAGGCTACCGCCCTTAAGACAAATCTGGAGGCTGCCGACGAGATCTGCCGCCAGTTGCGGCTCCGGGACATCGGAGGCCTGATCGTCATGGACTTCATTGACATGGTCTCCTCCAAGAACCGGCGTGATGTGGAAAAGAGAATGAAGGACGGCCTCAGCACGGACAAGGCGCATACCGAGATCACCGGGATCTCTAAGTTCGGGATCATGGAAATGACGAGGGAGCGGATGAGGACCGCCTTTGCGGAGTCTGTCAGCAGGAAGTGCGAGGTCTGCGGGGGCAACGGCACGGTGAGGACGGACGAGATGGCTGCCGTAGCGGCGATCAGGGACATGCAGCTGCGGGTGATGAAGGGCGGGATAAAGTCAATGGAATGCCGCCTGACGATCGAGAGCCTCAACTACCTCGTCAACGCCAGGCGTGATGAGTTCGCAGCCATTGAGAAGGAACTGGGCATGCCGATCAGGCTTGCCGCTGACCCGAAGATACTGCCGGGTCAGTATCAGATTCATACAGGCAAGGCTGAAGGCGAAAAGGCGGAACCGAAGGAAGAGCCGAGGCATGAACCACGCCGCGAACAGAGGCGTGAACACAGGCGCGAGCAAAGGCCTGAACACCGGCATGAGCCGGGTGAAGAGCATCCGGCAGAGCCCGAGGCGGAACAGGCTGCTGCTGAGCCGGACGCCGAGGAGCCGGCCGGGCAGGGCGCGCAACAGCCGAAATCAGAGCACAGAAGGCGTCGCCGCAGCAGGTCGCGCGGCAGGCGAAGGGGAAAGCGGCATGCGCCGGCTGAGGCCGGCCAGGCTGTTGAGCCGGCCGCTGATGCTGAAAGGGGCGAGCCGGTTGAAACCGACGCAGCGGACCGTACTTTCAGGGAGGGTTCAGAGGAGTGAGGCTATTTTTTCAGGGACCTCTTCTGCCTTCACCTTTATCGTCTCCTTTGTCTTCCTGTCCTTGATCTCCACGAGACCTTCCCTGAGGTTCTTTTCGCCGAGGATCACCTGCGCTGGTATGCCGATGAGATCGGCGTCCTTGAATTTTACGCCCGCCCTCTCGCTACGGTCGTCCATTAGGACCTCGATGCCCCGCTCCATCAGGGCCTGATAAAGCATCTCCGCTGTTTCGGAAGTCTTTGGGTCTGACATGTTCAGAGGGATCAGTTCCACGTCAAAAGGCGCGATAGATCGCGGCCAGATGATGCCGTCCTTGTCATTGTTCTGCTCAATGGCGGCCGCTGCGATGCGGGCAGGCCCGATGCCGTAGCTGCCCATTATGACCGCCTTTTCATTGCCGTTTTCATCCAGGAAGACAGCGCCGAGGGGCTCGGAATATTTTGTGCCGAGTTTGAAGATATTGCCGATCTCGATCACCCTCTCCACCTTCATCGTGCCGCCGCAGAAGGGGCAGATATCCCCCTCCCGTGCAGTGTGGATATCCTGCCACTCAGCCGAAAAGTCGCGGTCTGCCCTGATGCCTTTGAGGTGATAGTGGGGCTTGTTCGCGCCGCTAACGTAGACGCCTTCCTTCAGACAGGCGTCCGCGATGATCCTTACCTTCTGTCCCATAGGACCGATGAATCCGGCCTCAACGCCGAGAATATCCTTTACCTCGGCCTTCTGAGCCGGCCGGAAAGCGCCGATGATCTTTGTCAGCTTCTTTTCGTGGAGTTCCTGGTCCCCGCGCACCAGGGCGAGGACCGGAGCAGGGCCGGTCATGACCAGGATGCTCTTGATGAAATATGCTGGTTTTAATTTGAGGAAGTTCGAAACCTCCTGCACGGTGCGCTTGTCCGGCGTATGGATCTCCTCCATGGCCCAGTCAACAGGCGCATTTTTTACGGGTGTGGACAGGGCAAGCTCCACATTCGCCGCATAGCCGCACGCCTGACAGATCGCCACCTCGTCTTCGCCTGCGGGACTGGGGGCCATGAATTCATGGGCCCCGGCTCCACCCATCATGCCGGTGTCAGATTCTACCTGCATGAACCTCAGGCCGCAGCGGCTGAATATCCTGTGGTACGCCTCTGCATGGAGTTCGTAGTTCTTGTCGAGTCCTTCGTCCGTTGAGTCGAAGCTGTAGCTGTCCTTCATGATGAATTCCCGGGTCCGCAGAATGCCGCTTTTCGGCCGGGCCTCGTCCCTGAGCTTTGTCTGTATCTGGTACCAGACCTGCGGAAGATCGCGGTAGGAGCGGATCTCCTTTGATGCGAGCCAGGTCATGATCTCCTCGTGGGTCATGCCGAGGCACAGGTCCCGGTCAGAGCGGTCCTTCAGGCGGAACATCTCGCCGCCGATCGCGTCCCATCTGCCGGTCTGTTTCCATATCTCAGCAGGGTGCAGCACAGGCATGGATATCTCCTGGCCGTCGATCCGGTCCATCTCCTCTTTGAGGATGGCGTTGATCTTTTCCATCACCCTCCAGCCGAGCGGCAGGTAAATGTAGAGCCCGGCAGCAAGCTGCCGCACGTAACCCGCCCTGAGCATGAGAATATGGCTTACAGCCTCGGCATCAGCCGGAACTTCCCTCAGGGTGGGAATAAAGAGCTTCGAAAAACGCATGTCATCCTCCAGAAAAAATGGTATTAGTAGACTAAAAGCATTGGGGTAACCGAGTCAAGGAGAACTGCAGTTCACTCCGAAATAACCGCCAAGAATATCCGAAGATAATCACTGACCTGCTTTTCTGATTTCTTATTTTCAATCATATTCATTGACCTTCATTAAGACCTAACGCCGTCGAGAGGGGCTTGTTATTCAGCGGCCCTCTCGACGGCGAGGTTAAAACGATCACGATGCTTTTTCAAGGCGCTCCGCCACCCATACTTTTATGATTGACTGGCGGGGGACTCCCAAGCGTTTGGCCTCTCTATCCAATAACTGGATCATCCACACTGGGAAATCGACGTTCACTCTTTTCTGCTCCTGCTCGGGTCTCTTGGCCTTTTTCAAATCAAGATGCTTTGAGATGTCCGCACCTTCGTCGAATTTTTTGTCAAAATCACGCGCTTTCACTTTCATATATCTCCACCTCCTCTTTTCTTGATCGCCGCACTGAAATAATTCTTGCCTTATCGCCTCGATAGGTGATAACTCCTGACCAGTGTTTCCCCTTTATCATTCCAATCACCAGATAGCGCGGTTCGTCAATGGTGTGAACGGGGATCTCAACAAAATCGGGATCATCCCACAAGGCACGGGCTTCATCGAAATCAAGCCCATGCTTATGTTTGTTGGTGTCGCTTTTCTTGGTGTCGAACTCGAATTCCATAGTATAAAAATTATACCTTAATTATCCCGACAGTCAAGTGATTATTTTATTCGGTCAGAGCGGTAAGAGGGGTCAAGGGTAAGAAGGGATGGCAGTGGAGCAGCTACAGGGGGACATCAGGGATGGGAAAACCGCATCCCTTATCCGACGGTGAAAAGGGCTAAACTGTTACGATAGCTACACGGAAGGGGGCTTGAACCGTGTCGCTGAGTTAAGGTTCCTGAGCCCTTCGGCGGCCCTCTTGTTAGATGGGTCTATGCTGACTGCCTTCTCGAAACAGTTCTGCGCCCTTAGACGGAACTCCATTTTCATGAACAGGTGCCCCAGTTCGGCATGCACGTCCGCATTATGCGCATCGATCCGGAGGGCCTTCTCCAGCACCCTGGCCGCGTCTTTCACGCGGCCGAGTTCGGCGAGGGACAGGCCATGGTGGTAAAGATACCGGACGCTCGATCCGTCGAAATACACCGCCTGAGCAAAAAGCCGTTCAGCGTCTTCAAACTGTCCGTTTCTGAAGCAGCTCATGCCCTCCTGGAAATTCTCCGCTCCAAGCTCCGCCCCGGGCGCAACGCTGTTTGTCTTGTCGGATCGGGACCGGTCGTATTCCTTCCTTGCGCTCTCGCTCTTCAGGACCGCATACGCTGTGTTGATGCAGCTGAATATATAATTGAGTTTTTCCTTCATGTCCTCCGGAAGGCTGAAATGCAGGTCAGGATGGAACTGTTTTGCGGCGCGGTAATACCCCTTCTTTATCTCTTCGGCTGTAGCGGACCGCTGCAGGCCGAGGATGCTGTAGTGGTCCAGACGTTCGCAATTTTCATAGACCTCGTTTATTCTCTCGATCGTCAGGTGCGAGAGACGGCGCTCCTGCATCCCCAGGACCTCCTCGAAGGAGATGCCGAGAGGGAGTTCGCCTTCTTCCTTCAGGACGAGGATCCCGACCGCGAGCAGGGCATAGAGACACCGCAGGGTGTCCTCCTCTCCCAGGGGCGAAAGCCTCAGGATATCCATGATGCTCGTCTTGCCGTCCACATAGGGGATAATCTTGCGGTCGTCCCTGGCCAGCCGGATGTGCTGGAAAAGGGTGGCAGGATCAGGCGAAAAATCCACCATGCGTTCAGAGGGGCAGGCCTGCAGCAGGGCGTCGGGGGTGGCCGCCTTTTTCATTTCCTTGTAGATAAGGTCAGCGGCCGAGAGACGCAGAGGTATGACCTCGCCGGCCGGCAGGCTGCCCTCTTCAAATCCGAATGACGCCTCGGGTGTGGAAAACAGGCGTTCGAGGGTGCGCTGCGCCTGAAGTCGCACGGCCTTTTTCAGGTCGTGGGGGCCGATATAGCCGAGTCTCACCAGTATCGCGGCATAACGCTCTCCTGTTTCCTTCTTGATGTTCCCAGCACGGGTGTACTGCTCCTCGCTCAACCACCGCTCCTGCAGCAAGATGTCGCCCAGCCGGTCTTCATCGGCCGTTGACGTGGCAAAAATGATATCGCCCTGATCGATATAAACCTTCCTGACAACCGTGCTGGTTATGATGGAAAGGACGCCCGACTTGAGGGTCCTTTGGAGCCCCAGCAGGATATCGGCGAGACTGTAGTCGCGCAGCGACCCCTTGAGGGCGCCGAGTTTCAGGATTCCCACAGTTACTCCGGAATCCGCCTTCTCAATCCACGCCACCTGGCCCTTCTGGTGTATGCCGAGACGGTCGATATCCAGGGGAAGTATCTGGCCTGGATAGACCGGGGGATGGCCGTATATGAAGGCGCACAGACCGTGCAGACTGTAATCAACCGTCACAGCCTGATAAGTCCTGTCCTTTATCCTGACCGGAAACTTTACCTCAAGCGGATATCTCCTGAATAACCGCTGGTCCTGTTTGATGTTTATCAAGGAATCTCCTTAATGCTGTCCGGTTATCGCCGGCCTTGGATACTCAGAATGACGGCCACGGCGCATACAGGACGTATCTACATGATATCAGATGATCGGTAAGATGCAAAGACGGAAAGCCGACCTTTCAGCTGCGCGCTGCGCAATGAGATGCGCCAGGGTGCGCTGCTTGAGATTTTCCATGGCGGATAGCAAGACCCCACCTGCCTACTGAAGAGAAGGCCTCTTCAAAAACTCCTTCAGTTTTTCAGGCGTACTGAGCGGTTCGAGACAGACTCCGTTTACGCACGGCGTCACGGCGCCCCTGTCCGTCCCGTAGACGACAGAGTGGTAGGGCAGCAGGGTCCCAAGCGCCGCCCGCGCCAGCCGGCTCTCCGGTCCTGCGTCAAGGCCGAGCCGGATCATTGTGAAATAGGCGTCAAGACCGCAAAAATAGTAGGACGCATGAATGCCCATGTCCTGCGCGTCGCTGGAAAAGGCGGCGAGCGCCTTCTCAGCTGTATAGAGATACCTTCCCTTGCCTGTCATATTGTACAGGCTGATCAACTGCATGATGCCGACGCTGTTCGCGGAAGGATGTGGCACGTCTTCAACAGGTTTCAGCCTGATCCCCATCACCTCCTGCTCTGAATCGAAGAACCCGCCTGTCCCTTCATCCAGGAACCTCCTGATACATGACTCCATCAGAAGGTCGGCCTGATTGAGGAACTCCCTCTCAGCCGTCACCTCGTAGGCGGAAACGAGCGCCTCGATCATATAGACATAATCGTCGAGGAACCCCTGGACGCCAGCGGTGTGCGAGAGGCTTTCACCCGAGAGGCGCATCTTCAGTATCTTATCCAGGCTCCTGAGGGCGAAGTCCTTCACATCTGCGGAACCGAGGACCCTGTAGGCATGGAGGAATGAGGTGATCATCATGCCGTTGAGCGAGGAATAGAAGGCAGTATCAACAAAAGGGGCTGTTCGTGCGTCCCGCGCTGCAAGGAGTTTCTTTTTGCCGGACTCTATCGTCTCTATGGTCTTCCTGACGTCCATCCCTGCCCGTGCCGCAACATCCTCCGGATCGAGGGCAACGAAGAGGACTTTTCTGGCGGGGTCATGGCGCATGGCGCCGCGGTCATGCAGCAGATGAAGGGAGAGCACCCGGTATTCCTCATCCGTCAGCGCCTTCCTGAAGTCGTCCTTGGTCCAGGTGAAATAGCCCCCCTCGTCATCAGGGGTGACATCAGCGTCCTGGCTGGTGAAAAAGCCGCCGTCAGGATCGGACAAGACATCCCTCACGAAGGTGATAATGCCGCCGGCAACCGACTTATAGAGGCTGTCGCCGAAAAGGGCATAGGCATTCACATAGTTTCTCAACAGCCACGCATTGTCGTCAGCCATCTTCTCGAAGTGCGGTATGACCCATGACTCATCAACAGAATACCGGTGAAAGCCTCCCTTGAGCTGATCGTGAAACCCGCCCTTTGCCATCGCTCCAAGGGTTTTCTTTACCGCTATCGCCGCCGGCTCTTTTTCCTCCCTGACAAAGCGGTTCATCAGGAACTCGATGCAACTGTGCAGGGGAAATTTCGGGGCAGCGCCGAAACCGCCGTTTTGCGGATCAAACTCAGCGAGAATGGCGGATGCGGCCTTTTCCGACATCGCCCTGTCGATTGCGGTTGTCCTACTTTCTGGACGGAGATAATCGATAAGCTGTTTCGTGTATGACGTTATCTCCTCTCTGTTGGTCCGGTAAAAATGGGCGACAGTCTGAAGCACCTTCCTGAACCCCGGTCTTCCGAGGGAATCTTCCGGAGGGAAATACGTCCCACCGAAGAACGGCATGCCGTCAGGGGTAAGGAAGACGGTCAGCGGCCATCCGCTCCCATTGCCCATGGCGGCAACCGCCTTCTGATACCTGCGGTCAACATCGGGCCGTTCATCCCTGTCGAGTTTGATGCTGACAAAGTGTTCATTGAGGAGAGAGGCGATCCCGTCATCTTCGAAGCACTCCTTTGCCATAACGTGGCACCAGTGGCACCAGATCGCCCCGGTGCTCAGGAAGACCGGTTTGTCCTCTCTCTTAGCCTGCGCAAAGGCCTCTTCAGACCACGGCTGCCAGTCGATCTTCTGTCCTGAAGCATGACGCAGATAGGCTGATTTTTCGTTGCCGAGCCTGTTCATGAAGGAAGGGTCATCCCCTGAGCTTATTCAGCGTCTCGCGCATGAATGCGGGAAGGCCTTTCTATCCGGCCTTTTCCATGTCTATTACCCGCTTCAGCCCCGCGAGCGCCGGGGCTGTGTCAGGCGCTATCTTGAGCGCCTTCTCAAAGAGCCCCTTCGCACGGATCGGAAACCCCAGCTCAAGAAAAACAAAACCGTGTTCCGTGATATATATAACGTTTGCCGGTTCGATCCTGAGCGCGCGAGATATCGCCTTTTCCGCTGCCTTGAACTTCTTTTGCCTGACAAGAGACAGGCCCAGGTAGTAATGGTATTCAGCCACCTTCTGGTCGAAGTAAACAGCCTGTCCCAGGATGAGTTCCGCTTCCGCATCCCTGTTCTGCCGTAAAAGGGCCTTGCCTTCCCCGAACTTCTCTCTCGCCTTTTCGGCATTCGAGACGGCCCGGCCCGGCTTCGTGGCGCCGGCATGGTCATACTCCCGCCGCCGCGCTGGGTTCGAAAGGGTGGCATATGCTTCATAGACATACGAAAAGATATCGCTCAGCATGTCTTTGATCGAGTCATCGGCGCGGGTGAAGTGGATGTCAGGATGGAACTTCTTTGCAGCGCGGTAATAGGCAGCCTTTATCTCAGGCAGAGGAGAGTCCTGCTTGACGCCCAAAACCCCATAATAGCCTATGTCTTCGTATCTTCCGTGCAACTCCTCGATCTCCGCCCTGACAGCGGGATCAAGCTCGCAAATCTCCGCATCCTCCGGCATTTCATCGGTATGAGACAGCTCATTGCCGTCTCCCGACCCTCCGTCCGCTGTCTCGATGATCTTCATGCTCATGAGGGCGTAAATTACCTTGAGCGCCTCTGCCCGGTCGAGCTGCGAATCCCGGACAACATCAGCGATCGGTTTGCCGCCGGCGATACATGACTTGATCATGTTGCCTGCATAATCAAGTTCCAGGTCCCTGAAGAAATGGTCCACAGGCCCCGTGGACAGGGTGATGATGCCTGTCGGCGGAGGGAGGTCGCGCCGGATGTGCTGCGTGTCTTGAATCTTCTTGATCCCTGCATAAAGGAGATTTGCGACCGAAAGCCTGAAGGGAATGATCTCGCGTTCTGGAAGGGGTGAGTCCGCAAACGCAAAGCTGCCGTCTCCCAGGCCGAAGAGGTCGGTGATGATCTCTTCCACCATCTGCCTTGCGGCGGGCACGAGTTCCCGCGGTGTGAGATAGCCGAGCCGCGCGAGGACAGCGCCTTCCTTCTGGTCCGTCTTCCGCATCGCGGCGCGGAAAAGGTCCATCTGTTCAGGGGTCAGTTTTCCCATTCTGAAGAGCATTTCGCCGAGAGTGTCTTCCGGACGGTCGGAGATCGCAAAGACCATGGCGCCGCGGCTGAAAAAGACCTTTCTGAGCGTGTTGTCGCTGTTAACGGCGAGTATGCCGGTTCTGCCCGCACGCTGCAGTCCGATGATCGCATCAGTAAGCCTGAAGTCCCTGATGAGGCCCCGCAGGCTTCCGGTATTTCGTATCCCGATCCGGGCGCCGGATCCTGCCGGATCGGTCCAGACGACCGTGCCTTCGGTCTCTATGTCGGGCTCGGCGAGCACGAGGTTTACTCGCTCTCCCTGCGTGAAGGCGTGGGTATCCTCAACTATGACACCAACGCCCTCAAGGGAATAGTCCACTATCTTCGCCTGGAGATATTCGTCATGCACCCTCAGGATAAAGGGGGCGACCTTGTGGTAACGCCTGAAATACCGTTTGTCGCGCACGACCATACAAATACAGTTTACTGGAGCGGCAATCCCAATGCAAGCCAAAGGGCGCTGTTCAACGTTTTGTGAACATTTCCCGGTGCTATAATGTACTAACAGTCTCAAAATAGTATTTTCAAAAGACTGTCATGCCCGAGGACTTCAGTCGGGCATCCAGAGACTGAATTCCCGCTTACGAACCGCTGGAATGACGATGATATAATGTACATTCTATTATGAGACCCTTGATAACTGCGGAAGGCAGGTGGAGACGTGACAGAGAAGACGGTATATGATTGCATTATTGTCGGCGCGGGGCCCGGAGGGCTCCAGGCGGCGATTTACTTGGGGAGGTATAACAGGAAGGTCCTGCTCATCGACCGGGGCGGCGGAAGGACCTGGCACGCCCGCAGGATCGAGAACTTCCTGACGCAGAAGATGATCTCCGGAAAAGAGATCATTGAGCGGGGAATAGAACAGGCCCGCGGTTTTCATGTATCTTTCGAAAAAGGCCTGGTCACGGCTGTTTCAAAAGGTGAATATTTCGAGGTCACCGCCGATGAGAAGGTTTTTTCAGGAAGATTTGTGATCGTCTCGACCGGCGGAACCGAAAACCTCCCACACGTGGAAAACATTCACCGGTTTCTCGGCGCCGGGTTTTACACCTGCATCGATTGTGACGGCTATCACACCACCGGCAAGAAGCTGGTTATCCTCGGCAACTCTCTCAAAACGGTCCATCTGGCCTTCGGCATGAAGGAGATGTATACAAAGGATATCACCCTTATCCTCTATTTTCTGCAGCCGCCGGAACACTATCAGGAAGAGCTGCGGGAAGAAGGGATCGTCGTTGTCAACGGGAGGCCGCAAAGGATCATAGGTGAAGATTCCGTGGAGGGGATCGAACTTCAGGACGGCAGGGTGATCACCTGCGAGGCGATCATGTCCAACTTAGGCTACAAGCTCAATGACGATTTCCTGTCGGGGCTGAACCTCAAGAGAGACGCGGAGGGCTTCAAATACGTTACCGGCAAGACCTACGAATCATCCCTCAGCGGTCTCTATATCGTCGGGCCCCTCACCGGCAACGATCAGGTCGTGATCGCTGCCGGCGAAGGGGCGATGGCTGCTATTGATATCAAGAAACGGCTGCTGGAGTTATAACCCTTTTGTCAGCGCCCGGTCCACTGACCATCGGCCCGCTCCCCTGATCATGACGGCCAGGGCTATGGCGATGACGAGCAGATGATACTCGAAACCCTCGCCCTGCTGATTTCCGAACCAGTTCATGAAGAAGCCGAATTTATAGTGGATCATGAATATGGCCACCACCATATTCATTGCTATGCCGAAGGCGGCGACGCGGGTGAGCAAACCGAGGATCAGGCCGAGGGCGCCCGCTGATTCCGCAAGTATGGCGAGAAAAGCGAACACAACGGGAATCCCCATTTTCACCGTAAAAATCTCCATGGCTCCGTTGAACCCCGGTCCGCCGAACCACCCGAAGATCTTCTGCATACCATGCGGGAAGAAGACGATCCCCAGGAGCAGTCTCAGGATCAAAGAAGCGAAGTCATTGTCTGTCCGGATTATTTTCTTGAACATGTTCATTACCTCCTTCTCTTCAAAGGTTACCTCAAAAAAGGAGGAAGGTCATGAGCTTTTTCTGCTGCGGTTTTTTTGATAATGATATCGGCCACCGCCTCCTGCGCTGTCCCGGAATGCCAGTAGGCAAAGACCTTTGCAGCCTTCTTTATCGGATCGAGGATGTAGGGGCTTCCGAAGGAGACAAATACGGAGTTTCGGTAGTCGAGACCTGCCATCGCCCTGAACAGCCACGCGCTTGCCCCGCCTTTCCATCCTCTTGTCTCGGAAAAAACAGCCACCACGACATCTGCGCCCTGAGGCGGGGTACAGCCGTTCATCTCCTCTCCCTGGTTCAGCGCCAGATGGCCGAGGCCGGGGATGTCCTTCCGGAGTCTTTTTATCAGGACGCCGCCGCGGTCCTCCTTATCATCATTGAGGATTACAAGAAACGGCCGACGCAGTGACCGGAGTCCTGTTGCAGAAATGGAACGCCGGACAAGTTCATCGGAGATGGTCTTATGAAGCGCAAAGTCCGGCCTCTGCCTGCTCCCCGTTAAAAGGCTTTGCCTGAACGTATCGATGCGGGAGACATCCACCTTGGGTTCGGCCTTTTTCATATACGACACCACCTTTTCAACATCAGTCGGATGAAGTATGAGGTCAACGCCCGCCCTGAGGGCCATGAGACAGGCCTTCTCCTCAACATACCGGCCGATGCCGCCCATATTCATCGCGTCGGTTATGAGTATGCCGTTGTAGCGCATCGTATCCCGTATGTACGATACCGCTTTTTCAGAAAGGGAGACCGGAACTCCGGAAGGATCAAGGGCAGGGACACTCATGTGGGCAAGCATGATCATAGGCGCCCCGGCCTCCATCGCCCTCCTGAAAGGCGTCAGTTCCCTTCTCACGAGGGCGCCAAGTGAACGGGAAACAGAGGGGAGCCTGATGTGGGAATCAACCTCAGTGTCGCCGTGGCCGGGAAAGTGTTTGCCGCAGGAGGCGACTCCGTATTCACCGAAGACGCGGACCATCTCGCATCCCATAAAGGATACGGTCTCCTTGTCTTCGCCGAAGGAACGGGTCGCAATGATGGGGTTTCCTCGATTGGTGTTGATATCCAGAACAGGAGCGAAGATTGTGTTGATGCCCGCATAGGCGGCCTCTTCAGCCACTGCTGCGAACGAGGTCCTCAGCGCGGAGAGGGCCTTCTTTTTTATGCTGCCGGTCCCCGCGCCCGCAACCGCCGAGGTCAGGGCCATGGCAGGCGGGAAGTCCGTCCCTCCCCGCAGCTGCTGGCCGAGCCCGCGTTCGAGATCAGATGCGATGATAAGGGGATGCGGCGCCTCTTCCTGAAGCAGTCTGATATGCCGTCTGACTGTACTCAGTTTCCCTCCGAAGAGGATGAACCCTCCTATCCCCTTCCTCACGAGGCCGCGATGCCGGGGGAAATCCTTTTCTATGGATTCACCGTCCATGCGGGGGATTATGCATTGATAGTAGTTCCGCATGGGATATTATACCCATCCTTCTGATGTTGATAAATACGATCTGCTCCATTTACAATCCAGTATGAGGCTTTTACTGATCGCCGCGTGCATCGGCGCGGCCCTTTCCGCGTGCGGTCGCACCCCTGCCTATCCCGAGGCGCCCTCTGACAGGGCGTCCGTGCGCATACCCCTTGGAGAACTGAAAGAGGGCGGTCCCGTCTTCCATACCTTTTACGCTGAAGGACGCAAGGGGATCAATTATTTTGTCCTTAAGGAAGGCGATGCGGTAAGCTCGTATTTCGACGCCTGTGCGCGGTGCTATCCACGGAAACTCGGATACCGGCGGGAAAGAGGGCGCGTCGTCTGCAGGACATGCGATGTGGGATACGAGCGCCATGATTTGAAAGACGGCGTCGGAAGCTGTTATCCTATCTCGCTTGCGGGGTCCGTGGACGGCGTGGTGTATGTGATCCGGATAGAAGACATCCTCAAGGGCGGCCGCTACTTTTAATTGATTCGAAGCGAGGAGCGATAATGGGATTTTTTGACAGGCTGAAAGAAGGTTTGAGCAAGACCAGGAAGGGATTCGTCGAGAAGGTCGAATCCATCTTTAGCAGCAGGCCGGTTGACGAGGAAAGTCTCGAAGAACTGGAGGAGACCCTGATCCTATCGGACGTGGGGGCAAAGAGCGCTGCGGAGATTGTCAAGCGCCTCGGGGAGCAGGCCGGGAAAGGCGGGATAAGGGAGGCAGGCTCGGTCCGGGAGTTCTTGCGGCAGGAGATGGTCTCGATGCTGGGAGCAGCACAGCCCCTTGTTCCCTTCGGCGAAAGGCCTTTCGTAATCCTCGCGGTGGGTGTCAACGGCGTCGGCAAGACCACCACCATCGGCAAACTGGCGGGCAGGTTGCGGGATCAGGGCCATAGCGTGCTGCTGGCGGCAGGGGATACCTTCAGGGCTGCTGCCATCGAGCAACTGGAGATATGGGCTGACAGGAGCAAGGCGCAGTTCGTAAAGCACCAGAGTGGTTCGGACCCATCAGCCGTTGTCTTTGATGCCATCGCGGCTGCCAGGGCCCGCGGAATCGACGTGGTCATCATCGACACCGCCGGACGGCTCCACACCAAGAGTCCGCTCATGGAAGAGCTTAAGAAGGTGAAACGGGTCTGCGGCAAGGCGATGCATGGGGCGCCGCATGAGATACTCCTCGTGGTGGACGCAACCAACGGCCAGAACGCCCTCAGGCAGGCTGAACTCTTCAATGAGGCGGTCGGCATCACCGGGATCGCCCTCACCAAGCTCGACGGCACCGCCAAGGGCGGTATTGTCTTTGCCATAAAGCGGGAACTGAACATACCGGTAAAGCTCATCGGCGTGGGCGAGGGGATCGACGACCTGCAGGACTTCGTGCCGGCTGATTTTGTCAGGGCGCTTTTCGAGTAGTCCCGTATACTGAATATCCGGGAATTCCCTTAATTTCCTCAATCGTATTATAATACCGCATGTCACGCCGGGCGAAGATACTGGTTGTCAGTGTGCTGACGATTGTGTCCCTCCTGTACGGGTTCGGCGAGCGCCTGCTGACCGAGGGCAGGAAGCGTCCGGATAACAGCGTCCGGGTCCTCAAGGTGAACGACGGCGACACAATCACGGTTGTTATCGGCAGGCGCAATGAACGGATCAGACTCATCGGCATGGATGCGCCGGAGCTGCAGCAGCGGCCCTGGGGAGACAGGGCAAAGGACTACCTCAACAAACTCGTTACCGTTTCCTCGCGACATGTTACTCTCGAATACGATGTCGAGCGGAGAGACAAGTACGGCCGCCTCCTCGCATATGTGAGGCTGGCTGATGGCAGGCTTGCCAATGAGGAGATGCTGCGGGCAGGGTATGCGGTGCTGTTTACCTTCCCCCCCAACGTGCGGTATGTGGATATGTTTACCGCTGCCCAGCAGGAGGCGCGGCAGAAGGAAATCGGCATCTGGGGAAAGGACGGCATCAGAGAGCAGCCCGTGGAATTTCGCAGAAAGCACCCGCGCTACAGGTAAGGCTGACCGACCCGCTCCCTTTTTATCGCATCAGCCACCTGTATCACCTTTACCATCTCCTTCACATCGTGGGCACGGATGATACCGGCGCCCTTCATGACTGCTATCGCAACCGCCGCGGCAGTGCCTTCCAGCCGCTCATGGGCCGGGGCTCCGCCGAGGATCTTCCCTATGAAGGCCTTTCGGGAAGGACCGATGAGGACCGGTTTTTCGAGGGGCATGAACTGTTCAAGGTTGTTGATGATCTCCAGATTGTGGTCAAAGGTCTTGCCGAAACCCACACCAGGATCAATGATGATCAGCTCGTCCCTGATTCCGAAATTCCGGGCGAGCCGTATGCTCGTTCTGAGGTAATCCATGATCTCGGGGATAAGGGCCTCATATTCCGGATTCTTCTGCATGGACTTCGGCGTTCCCCTGATATGCATGATAACGACCGGAACCTTGTACAAGGCGACCACCCCCGGCATTTCGGCGTCGAACCTCAGGCCGCTGATATCGTTGACCATGGAGGCGCCGGCGTCCAGGGCCTTCCGGGCGACTTCAGCCTTGCAGGTGTCGATCGAAATCGGCACTGGGACCCTCTTGGACAGATTTTCTATGACCGGGATGGTACGACGAAGTTCCTCTTCGATGGGGACGGCGTCGGAGCCCGGCCGGGTGGACTCGCCACCTATATCTATGATGTCAGCGCCTTC
>JAKAGF010000052.1 GCA_021825805.1 Nitrospirota bacterium | reverse complement strand
CTCGAAACGATGCCTTTGATCGTCGAGATAGGAGTGGCGCCTTGAGTTCTTCACCTCCTCCTCGTGTTGAGGAGTACGCAACACCAGTTCGTAATCGATGACTGAATACCTGCCCTCATGAATGAGTTGATACACCATCCGCACCTGTTCTTCCGGAGCATCGCTCTCCTGCTTCAGGCCAGCCTCCCTGATCCTCTCCGTATCGGACTCGCTGATGATGACATGTTCGGGTTTCATATCAGCCATCAGGTATCCCTTGGTGTTCAGATCAGCCAGGGCCTTGTAATTGATCTTCTTAAGATGCGCGGTCAGCTCGTCATCGTCGACGTCAATATGCTCGAAGACCTCCTTAAGGGTATAGCCCTGTATCCATTCGTAGATGAGCTTGTATTGCTTCAGGATATCCAGATCAATGCCCGGGTGTTTGGCCCTGATCCTGTTGATCTTGGCCCTGGACCTCCCGCTCTGCCAAAACTGCATCTTTTCCGGAGGCACATAAATTCCCATCGGCCGCTGTGTATGGACTCTTCTTTCTCTCGGTCCATAATGGTTTTCCCACATCTCCATGACCAGCGCAAACTCCTCCCATGGGCTGTTGAACTCCGCGTCGCAGAATTCCTGCAGGGTGTGGGTATTGATGGGAACGTCCTCCCCGACACGGCAGTTCTTGACGACCAGATCAAGGCGCTTGCCGTTTATCTCTTTCGTGGGAACCTTATAGACCGAACTGGTGCCGATGAGCCGTATCTTGTGTTCGTTGAACCAGCTTCGCTCATACCAGTTCTCTATCTCAAAATGCCCCTGATAAGGCTCGGCAAACCGGGTGAGATACAGGTCGCCGTCGTCGCTCGTCTTCGTATGGAAATACACGACCCCCAGCACGTTGACGAGTGTCTTTTTGGATAATGCCCTTGTCAACCTGTCAGGCCCTCCGCGGCATGCCGGCAATCAGGACAAACCTGACCGTCTTCCGCCGGCGCGGGCCTATCCAAGGCGTCTGACGAGGGCTGAGAGCTGATTCCTCAACGGCTCCGGCAACCGGTCTCCAAAGGTCGCGAAATGCGCCTCAATATCCCGAATCTCGGTCTTCCACTCTGCCGCATTAACGCTCATCAGTTCCTTCATGTCCTCGGGCGCAATGCTGAGCCCCGAGAGGTCGAGGTCTCCTTCCAGCGGCATCAAACCGATAGGGGATTCCGCGGCGCCCACCTTGCCGTCAACACGTTCGCACATCCATTTTAGGACCCTGCTGTTGTCGCTGAACCCCGGCCACAGGAATTTACCGTCCTGGTTTTTCCTGAACCAGTTCACGTAAAAGATCCTCGGCGCCTTTCTGCCCAGCCGTTCTCCCATCGCAAGCCAGTGCTGGAAATAATCACCCATATGATACCCGCAGAAGGGCTTCATGGCGAAGGGGTCCCTTCTGAGGTTCCCAACCTCGCCTATGTTGGCGGAGGTTGTTTCTGATGCCGCGGTAGCGCCGAGAAAGACTCCGTGCTCCCAGGAGAAGGCCTCGTGCGCCAGCGGCACGACGCTGCCCCTCCTGCCGCCGAAGATGAAGATGTCTATCGGGACGCCCTCGGGTTTTTCCCAGTCCTTGCAGATCACCGGGCATTGGGATGCGTGCGCCGTAAAGCGGGCATTGGGATGGGCGGCATCCGCCTTGCTCTCGGGAGTCCAGTCCCGGCCTTTCCAGTCGATCAGGTGCGAGGGCGCATCATCGGTCATCCCCTCCCACCAGACATCACCGTCATCGGTAAGGGCGCAGTTGGTGAAGATCACGTTTTCCCTGACAGTATCCATTGCCATCGGATTCGTGCTGTAAGAGGTCCCGGGGGCCACGCCGAAGAATCCGCTTTCAGGATTGATGGCATGCAGGCGTCCGTCAGCGCCGACCTTCATCCAGGCTATATCGTCGCCGATGCATTCGCACTTCCAGCCCTTGATCGAAGGCTGCATCATGGCCAGGTTCGTCTTGCCGCAGGCTGAAGGGAATGCCGCTGCTATATGATACTGCTTCCCTTCCGGGTTGGTAAGCCGCAGTATAAGCATATGCTCTGCCAACCAGCCTTCCCTTCGTGCCATGGCCGAGGCGATGCGCAGCGCGAGACATTTCTTGCCCAGCAGGGCGTTGCCGCCGTAACCGGAGCCATAGGACCAGATCAGGTTTTCCTCAGGGAAGTGGCTGATGTATTTGTCCTCCATTGGTGCGCAGGGCCACTGGACGTCTTTTTGTCCGGGCGCCAGAGGGGCGCCGATGGAATGCAGGCAGGGGATGAAATCCTCGCCTGCATCGAGCAGTTCCATGACCTTTGAGCTGACACGGGTCATGATATGCATGTTCACGACAACATAAGGGCTGTCGGATATCTCGACGCCGATCTTGGAGATTGGAGAACCGATGGGTCCCATTGAAAAAGGGATCACGTACATCGTGCGGCCCTTCATGCAGCCCTGATAGAGGCCCTTCATCGTCATCTTCAACTCGGCCGGATCGATCCAGTTGTTTGTGGGGCCTGCCTTGTCTTTCGATGAGGTAGAGATAAAGGTGCGGTCCTCGACGCGCGCGACATCACTGGGGTCAGACCGGAAGAGGTAACTGTTGGAACGTTTCCTGAGGGGTATGGCGCTGCCGCCGGCCAGGAGTTTCGACATCATCCGGTCGTATTCTTCCCTGGCGCCGTCGCAGACATAGATGGCGTCCGGTCGGCACATGGCTGCCACTTCTTTGATCCATGTATCGAGCTTCTTGTTCTTCACTGTAACATTCATTCGCTTTCTCCCTCAGGTTCTTTCCAATTTTTCTATTCTAACAATCCGATGCGATTCTTTTCTTCTCTTAATAAATCTGAAAAAGGCGCAGGAAAAACCTGATAAGGGGCATGATCAGGTAATTTGCCATGCCGGAATAGATGAGCACGAGGACAATGATGAATCCAAAGGGCTCTATCCTGCTGAATGAAACAGCCTGCTTCGAAGGGAGAAGGCCGGTCAGCACCCTGCCTCCGTCAAGGGGAGGAATCGGGATCATATTGAATGCAGCGAGGATCACATTGACCTGTATGGCGGCAATCAGAATAAGAGATATCGGCTTCAAGACCGTTTCGCCCACCGGGTCCGGGACCAGGGCAGCCATCGGAAGGACGAAGAATTTCAGGAACAGGAAGCTCGCCGCGGCAAGGAGGATATTCGTTACAGGACCCGCGGCAGCCGAGATAGCCATTCCCTTTCTCGGATTTCTGAAGTTCATCGCATTTATCGGCACCGGCTTCGCATAGCCGAATACGAACTGCCCGCTTGTCAGCACATAAAGCATCACCGGCAGGAGGATGGTTCCGAAGATGTCGATATGGGCAAAAGGGTTAAGGGTAAGCCGTCCCAGCATCTTGGCCGTAGGATCGCCCAGCCTGAAGGCAACAAACCCGTGCGCGACCTCGTGAAAGGTGATCGCAATCAGGATCGGCAACGCCGATATAATAAGCCGCAAAACAGCAGTGGAATCCAATTCGCCGTGCCCCTACCAGGATAATTCAAGAGTTTGCATAATCACGCCTGCGCACCCCGGACAGCGCAGATTATCGTCTCTCCGGAGTGTGGCAACGTATGGATCATTAGTATTATCAATACGTCCCGTTGAAGTCAATCAATAATCAGCTTCCGGGTCCCTGCGATGGGGTCTTTTTGTTTGGAGTGGATTTCGTATATAATTATCTGAAGGCATGTCTGCAATCGTGGTGATACCCGCTCGCTTCGCTGCAACCCGGTTCCCGGGAAAGCCCCTTGCACCCCTCAAAGGTCTCCCGGTCATACAACATGTCTACGAACGGTCTCTCCGTTCGCAGCTGGCCTCGGATGTCTTCGTTGCCACTGACAACGAACGTATTTTCGAGAAGGTCCTCGCGTTCGGGGGCAAGGCGGTCATGACCTCCCATGAGCATCCCTCAGGAACCGACAGGATCGCTGAAGTGGCAGCCTCTCTCGCCTGTGATATAATCGTCAACGTCCAGGGAGATGAGCCGCTCATCCGTCCAGAGATGATCGATGACGTGATCTCCCTGCTCCAGGAGGGCGATGCGGATATCGGCACCCTGGCCAAGGGCATACAGAGCCGGCGGGAGGTCTTTGACCCCAACGTGGTGAAGGTCGTCTTTGGCGAAGAAGGTCGGGCCTTTTACTTCTCCCGTGCGCCGATCCCCTTTCATCGCGATCTTTTCACCGGGCATCCCCATGAAACGGATACAAAGGGCCTGTTTATGTTCAAACATATCGGCATATACAGCTACCGTCGCGATATACTGCTTCGGCTCGCGCAGATAAAGCCATCCCGTCTGGAACTGATTGAAAAGCTGGAGCAGCTCAGGGCGCTCGAAAACGGCTTTGTCATTAAGGTCGGGGAGACCGATTTTGAAACCCTTGGGGTGGATACCCCGGAAGATCTGGAAAGGATAGAACAATGTCTAAATTCATCTTCATAACCGGCGGTGTCCTTTCTTCTCTCGGCAAGGGGATAGCCGCTGCATCCATAGGCGCCCTGCTCGAGGCGGGAGGGCTCAAGGTGACGATACAGAAGCTCGACCCCTATATCAACGTTGACCCCGGGACCCTCAGCCCCTTTCAGCACGGCGAGGTCTTTGTCACGGATGACGGCGCCGAGACCGACCTTGACCTGGGCCACTATGAACGATTCACCCATATCAGGACCTCCCAGGGCAACAACTTCACCTCCGGCAGGATCTACTACAATGTCATCTCCAAGGAGCGGCGGGGCGACTATCTCGGCGACACGGTTCAGGTCATCCCCCATATCACCGACGAGATCAAGCAGGCGATCAAATCGGTCGGCATGGACAACGATGTAGTGATAGTTGAAATCGGCGGCACGGTGGGCGACATCGAGAGCCTCCCTTTCCTCGAGGCGATCAGACAGATGCGGTATGACGTGGGAAGGGACAACGTCCTCTATGTTCACCTTACGCTCCTTCCCTACATCAAGACCTCAGGGGAACTCAAGACAAAACCGACGCAGCACAGTGTGCGGGAGCTCCGGGCCATCGGTATTCAGCCGGACGTCCTCCTCTGCAGGACCGACCGGATGCTCACGCCTGAGGCGAAGAAGAAAATAGCGATTCACTGCAACCTCGACGGCGATTCTGTTATTAACGCCATTGACGTCGAGACGATCTACGAGGTGCCCCTCGCCCTCAGCGCGGAGGGTCTCGACCGGCAGATATCCATGAAACTTAAGCTCCAGTCAAAAGAGGCTGACCTGGGAGCCTGGAAGGACATCGTCCGGAAGATCAAAGAGCCGCGCCATGAGGTCAACATCGCGATTGTGGGCAAGTATGTCGGCCTCAAGGACTCCTACAAGAGCCTCACCGAGGCCCTGAGTCACGGCGGCATCGCCAACGACTGCCGGGTGAACCTCCTCTGGATCGACTCGGAGGAGGTGGAGGTGCACGGTCCTGAGAAATATCTGTCCGAAACGGACGGCGTCCTGGTGCCGGGGGGATTCGGCTACCGGGGGATCGAGGGCAAGATCGATTCAATACGCTATGCCAGGGAGAAGAAGATCCCCTATTTCGGGATCTGTCTCGGGATGCAGTGCGCGGTAATAGAGTTTGCTCGGAACGTCTGTGGTCTCAAGGCGAACAGCTCCGAGTTCGACCTCAACTCACCTTCGCCGGTCATCTATCTCATGGAGAAATGGTTTGACTTCAGAAAGGGGCGCTTCGAGGAACGGACAGAGAGTTCCCAGAAAGGCGGAACCATGCGGCTGGGGGCCTATCCCTGCGTTATCGAAGAAAATACCCTTGCTAAGGACGCCTACAGGATGAAAGAGATAACCGAGCGCCACCGCCACCGGTATGAATTCAACAACGCCTACAAGGGGATTCTGGCGAGACTCGGCATGAGGATCAGCGGGGCAAGCCCGGACGGCGAACTGGTTGAGATCGTCGAGCTTAAGGACCACCCGTGGTTCCTGGGATGCCAGTTCCACCCTGAGTTCAAGTCGCGGCCGACAGATCCTCACCCACTGTTCAAGGCCTTCATCGGCGCCGCGCTGAGAGAAAAGCGCTCCCTCTTCCCTTTCGCCGATATATCCTCGGTGGAGAGAAAACCCATTGACTGAGCCGCAAGCTGTCCGAGATATCGTTTTTGCCGGCACACGGCCTTTTTTTCTGATGGCCGGACCTTGCGTTATCGAGTCCAGGGAGATGACGCTGCGGACGGCGGAACGGCTTGCGGATATTTGCGGACGGCTTGAACTCCCCCTTATCTTCAAAAGCTCTTTCGACAAAGGGAACAGGACGTCTCTTGCCTCATTCCGGGGCCCGGGAATCGACGAGGGCCTGAGGATCCTCGCGGAGGTGCGGGACCGCTTCCGGATTCCCGTGGTTACCGACATCCACGCGGTCCCCGAGGTGGCTCCGGCAGCCGAGGTGGCCGATATCCTCCAGATACCCGCTTTTCTCTGCCGCCAGACGGATCTGATCCTTGCTGCATCACGTTCAGGAAAATGCGTGAACATAAAAAAGGGCCAGTTCCTCGCCCCGTGGGATATGAAAAACATCATAGAAAAATACACCTCAACAGGCAACAGGCAGCTCATCATTACCGAGCGGGGTTCGTCCTTTGGTTATAACAACCTCGTAGTGGACTTCAGGGGCCTGCCGATCATGCGGGCCTTTGGTTATCCTGTTGTATTCGATGTCACGCACAGCCTCCAGCTGCCAGGCGGCTATGGAGACCGTTCGGGAGGCCAGCGGGAGTTTGCCGAACCTCTGGCGCGCGCTGCCGTTGCCGTTGGCGTCGACGGCCTCTTCATGGAGGTGCATCCTGAGCCTGAAAAGGCGCTTTGTGACGGACCGAACATGATATCGCTTGACGATCTTGAGGGAATGCTTGCGAGATTAAGGGAGCTGCGGGAAAAATGCAGCCCCCCGCCCGGTAAGGCGGGAGGCTGCGTATAAGCCGCCTGAGAGACGCTCAGGGGACGATGAAGTACGTTACCCAGCGATAGAAGCCATCTGCTGCGCTGGTCTGTGAATGAAATCCTCCGAAAAGGTGCCCTGCGGGCGTCACATTAAGGTGCAGGATGTACAGCCCCGGCGGCAGTTGTGACGTGGGGATCGGTCCCAGAACCGTTTCTTTTAACGAAAAGACGCTGCCCTTCCAGATCACCGGCTCTTTAGCCATGGCAGTCTTTTGATATGAGCCGGTATCTATCTGGTGCTCTACTGCATCTGAAAGGGACGTAAACTTCTTCTGTCCGTCCAGAAAGAAAAGCTCATCCGCATCAAATGTCGTGTCATACACTGCCAGCGATACGTCAACAGGCCCTGCGAATTGGGCGGTCTCCACGGTAATGATGAGATTGTTGCCGATCGTTCCGGGAACTTTGCCCAGTGATCCAATACCGACAGGTATCGCCTGCGCAGGATTCGTGCTCACCACCGGCACGACAACAGGCCCGGAGGTAAATATCTGCCCTCCGGTCGGCAGCGGAATACCGGCAGCGGCTGACGCAGTTGCCAGGGCATCCGCTATCGCCTTTATCTGCATCTGAGACAGCATCTTCAGTCCGTTCATTGAGCCGACTGCGTTGATGCCGTTTTCGATGCGGCTTGCGGTAGCCCCTTTCTTGGCTGAACTGTCCAGCGGGCCGTGACAGCCGGCGCAGAACTGTGAATATAGGGCCGCTCCATTATTGGTCGTTGGCGGTGAAGGCGGGGGCGGAGGGGTCTGCTGACCCAGTGCGGTCGCTATCGCCTGCACCTGCGCTGCAGTCAGGGAACTCAGCCCATTCATGGTTCCGATTGTGTTGATCGCGCCCTGGATTCTGGCGGCGTTTGCCCCGGCCTTGGCCGAACTCGCCAATGGGCCGTGGCAGGAGGCGCAATACTGCCCGTACAGGGCTGCTCCGTCAGCGGTCGGCGGCGGCGTTGTTGGCGGCGGTGTGGTCGTCGGAGGAGGCGGTGTCGCAGCAGGAGAAAGGGCTGCGGCTATCGCCTGAATATCTGTTGGTGTGAGGCTGCTCAGAGACCCCATGCCTCCTGTATTGCTGTTAATTGCATTCTGAATTAGGCCGGCTGAAGCCCCTTTCACGGATGAACTTGCCAACAGTCCGTGGCATCCGGAGCAATTCTGGGCATAGAGGGTCACTCCATCGG
Organism: Nitrospirota bacterium; assembly: GCA_021825805.1. Taxonomy (GTDB): domain Bacteria; phylum Nitrospirota; class Thermodesulfovibrionia; order Thermodesulfovibrionales; family UBA6898; genus JAKAGF01. The sequence continues at coordinate 7,789 of JAKAGF010000052.1, read as the reverse complement.
CGGCATCAGCATAAACAGCGATGCCGACCAGGCCCGCCAGGCAGGCTATTGCCAACAAAATTGCCAGGCCTGCAATGGCAAGAGAACTATAAGACTTATTTTTCATCTACTCCTCCTCGTTACGCTCTTTTCAGAGCAGTGGCGGAAGCCGCTGTGCTGTCGGGTGCAGAGGTCTTTTCTCATTCACCGGGCGGCACGAGCCCCCGCAGTCATTTTCTGTTAATGTATCGCCCTGTTATTACAGTGACTTGCAGTAACTTTCTTCTGCGGGATTTGGAGAGCCCCGCCCGGATTCGGGCGGGGCCTGTCTCCTTCAAAGTGGCTACGATATTACTGGACTATGAAATAGGTTATCCACCGATAGTAGTTGTCATGGGATTCGTCGGATTCATCCGATACGTCTGTCGGTGATACCCCCAGATGCAGGACGTAAAGACCAGGCGAAAGGTTCGCCACCGGCATCGGACCGATAACAGTCTCATCCACAGAGGTTACATTCGTCTTCCATTTCACCAGGCCCTTGAACTTTTTCGAGGGTTTTACGTTCCCATTCTTTTCCTTCTCCTGCTCGACAGCGACCGACAGGGGCACGAGCTTCTCGGTTATGTTCATGAAGTAGATATCCTTGGCATCGAAAGTGGCATCGTATATACCGAGGACAACGTCCACAGGACCTGAAAAAGGACCGGCTTTCACCTTGATAGTAACAGTGTCGCCGCCAGTCGCAATTGATCCAATACCGATCGGCCGTGCCTGGGCAGGATCGTCGCTGACAACAGGGTCAGCAGTCGGACCGTAGGTGTATACATGCTTGCCGTAAGGAAGCGGGATGACAGTTCCGGCCGGCGGTGTCGCAGGCGGCGGTGTCGCAGGCGGCGGTGTCGCGGGTGGCGGTGTCGCGGGTGGCGGAACGTATGTGCATGTCTGTGACAGCACAGGGACGCCGGTACACCCTGCTGGAGAACTGGAGATCACCGTCCTTGTCTGGGTATTATTGGACTGGCATGCTGACCAGGCTGAATAGGTGTATGTGCATGCTGTCGGCGGAGGCGGCGCCGGCGCCAGTGCAGTCGCGATTGCCTGGATATCGGCTGTCGTCAGGCTGCTCAAAAATCCCATTCCTCCCATATTGCTGTTGATGGCATTTTGAATCTGTGCTGCTGTCCTTCCGAGTTTCGATGAGCTGGCAAGGGGCCCGTGGCATCCGGAGCAGTTCGTGTTGTACAGTGCTGCGCCGTCCACCGCATCAGCGTGGGATGCGATCCCGAACATGCTGACCAGAAATGCGATCACCAGGAGCGCTGTGTGAAATTTAGTCCTCATTCTTTCCTCCTATTTTGGATTGGAGATTTTCGCCTGCTGCTGCAGGATGATTTTATTGGAGTCTACCGGGTCAATATTAAAAGGGCATTAAGGCCATATTAAGTTTGTTTAATCGATTGTTTATTGTTTTAGAATATTGTTGTTTGCCGGGTGTGCGGTTAATGATGCTGCCGATTGAAACGCATTGAGGATAAACTATTTTTTGGTTTAATGATGTAAACGCAATATGATACAATGTGATGGTTTGGGGATGATCAATAAGAGGGAGGTTCTTCGGAAGGGTACTGAAAGGCATATGGATAATGTCCTTGATATAGCACGAAAGGTCCTCAGGACAGAGGCAGAGGCTGTTCTCGCGCTGGCCCGGAAACTCGATCAGAGCTTTGCGCATGCAGTTGACCTTATATTCAGGAGTAAAGGACGGGTTATCGTTACCGGCATGGGGAAATCAGGCCTCGTGGGCAAAAAGATCGCAGCCACGCTCGCCTCAACAGGCACGCCCGCCTTTTTTCTTCATCCTGCAGAGGCCCAGCACGGGGACCTCGGCATGGTCACCTCGCAAGACGTCATCATCGCCATCTCCAACAGCGGCGAAACCGAAGAACTCGTCTGCCTTATCCCGTTTCTCAAGCGGTTTAACGTCAGCATAATCTCATTGACAGGCAATACCGGATCAACCCTCTCGAAAAACGCTGATGTTGCCATAGACATTTCCGTCAGGGAAGAGGCATGTCCTCTCGGCATTGTGCCGACAGCGTCCACCACGGCCGCCCTTGCGATGGGCGACGCCCTTGCAGTGGCGCTCCTCATGAAACGCGGCTTCAGGGAGGAGGATTTCGCCCTCTTTCACCCCAGCGGGAGCCTCGGCAAAAAACTCTTCATACGGGTGTGCGACCTGATGCACAGTGGAGATGACCTGCCGATAACGAGACCCGCGTCGTCCATGACAGAGGCGGTGATCGCCATCTCGTCGAAAAGACTCGGTCTTACTGTAATCGTTGACGACAATAAGAAGGTCCTCGGCATTGTTACTGACGGCGATGTGAGGAGAGGGATAGAAAAATGGGGAAAGGCGTTTTTCGACATGCGGGCGTCGGAGATCATGACAAGAAATCCCCGGACCATCTCCGGAGAAGAACTTGCTGCAAAGGCCCTGGCTGTGATGGAGAAACTTTCCATCACAGCTCTTGTGGTGTCTGACGGCGAGGGCGGGCTTTCCGGCGTCCTGCACCTGCATGATATCCTGAAAAAGGGGATTGTTTAGTCATGCCGGAAATGGCGCGGAAAAAGAAGGTTAACAATAAACTTGCCGCCATCGCCAAAGGCATAAAGCTCCTGATCCTGGACGTTGACGGCGTCCTCACCGATGGCCGTATCATCCTCGACAATGCAGGCAATGAGTACAAGTCCTTTCATGTCCGAGACGGCCACGGCATCAAGATGCTCATCAGGGCTGGCGTCAACGTTGCCATAATCACCGGCAGGAGCTCAAAGGTGGTTGATATCCGGGCCAGGGAACTGGGGATCTCCGAAGTATTCCAGAAATGCAAAAACAAGGCTGAGATATATGAATCCCTCTGTCTGAAGTATGGGTATAAGGACAGTGAGGTAGCCTTTGTCGGAGACGATATCGTCGATGCCCCGGTTCTTGGCAGGGCTGGGTTGCCCGTGGTAGTGGCTGACGCCGACCCGGAGGTCAGGAGACTTGCCCTGTTCACGACTGAGCGGGCGGGCGGGAGAGGCGCTGTCAGAGAGGTAAGCGACCTTATCCTGAAGGCAAAGGGCCTCTGGCAGGGCATGGTCGATGAGTACTTTACGGTTTAACCTCCCAACGATTCTCACCCTGAGCAGGATCGTCCTTATCCCCTTTTTCGTCATCTCCGTTTATCATCACCCGTATCTCGGAGCCGCGGTATTCGGGGTTGCCTCTATAACCGATTTTCTGGATGGCTATCTGGCGCGACGCTCCGGCCAGATAACCAAGTTCGGCATCATCATGGACCCCATTGCCGACAAGTTTCTCGTCATCTCAGCGCTTATTGTCCTCGTGGATATGGAGAGGCTTTCTGCGTGGATAGCCATTATTCTCATTGTCAGGGAGTTTCTCGTAACCGCCCTGAGGGTCGTTGCCCTTTCCCGGGACATTGTTATTCCAGCGGAAACAGGCGGCAAGCTTAAGACCACTTTCCAGATCGCGGCCATTTTCTGCCTTATTCTTATGGGAAGCGTCTTCGGCGTGGACCTCTACGATATCGGCCTTGTGCTCATCTGGATCTCGCTGGTCCTGGCCGTGCTTTCGGGCGTCAATTATACACTGTCTTTCTGGAGAAGTATTTGAATATCCTGTTTCTTTCCGTCTTAGCCTTTTTGCTGGGGTCGATACCGACGGGAATCATCATCGCCAGGATACTGGGAGTTGACCTGAAGAAGATCGGCAGCGGAAACATAGGCGCTACCAACGTATTGCGGACGACCGGGAAATGGCCCGCCCTGCTCACCCTCGCCGGTGATATAGCAAAGGGATCAGCGGCCGTCCTGGTGGCGCGGCGGTTCGAAATAGGCATTCTGCCGGAAGGGATTGTGGGTCTTTGCGCTGTCCTGGGGCATAATTTCTCGATTTTTCTCGGATTCCGGGGGGGCAAAGGCGTTGCCACCAGTATCGGGGTATTGTGTATTTATGCTCCACAAACGGGTATAGTTACTATTATAATATGGCTAATGACCGTGCTGGTTACCAGATATTCGTCGCTGGGGGCCTTGGTGTCATTCGGAAGCATGCCGGTTGTCCTGGCTGTGCTTGACCATAATGCCAAAGCGCCGGTCGGCATCGCCCTGGCGCTGCTGCTCTTTGTCCGGCACAGGGAAAATATCGTCCGTCTGATACGGGGGACTGAATCAAAAATAGGGAATCGATGAAGCGTATTGCTGTTCTGGCGCTTTTGTGCTGTCTGACAATCCCATCAGCGCCGGACGCCTCTGATGTCTATGATACTCAGCTCAACAGCGGCATCAGAAACTCGGAGGCATACTCACGCCTGTTAATCAGGCAGGCTCATGACAACAGGCAGGAGGCTGTTGCGCTCCTGAAAAAGGCGCTGGCAGCCTCGCCCGACCTCCCTCTTGTTTACTTCGAGCTGTCCATGCACAGCTTTTCTCCATCTGTTACCGGTATACTGGACAGTTTCGACTATCTCATCCAGGGAATTGACGCCTACGGAAGAAACTTTTTGTGGTCCCTCACCCTGATCGGCTCGATTTTTTTCGCCTTTGTTCTTTCGTTTCTGCTGGCAGCCGTTATCCTTGCGTTTATCCGGCTTGTTCCGGATATGCCTCTCCTTATACACGATATTCAGGAGAGCCCTCGGCGCGCCGGTTTCTTTGCGGCCGTCGTGGCGCTTTCCGCCATAAGCCCCCTTCTTCTGGTTGCCGGCGTCCTGATTCTTCTCGGCATCTACATGAAACGGTCCGACAAGGCGGTCGTCTACGCGTATCTGGTTTTTCTCGTATGCTCGCCCCTTGTTTTCAAGACAGCCTCTCAGATAGCGCAGGCTTCTTCTTCAGGGGCCCTGAAGGCGATAGTGCAGGTAAACGAGTCCCGGGGCAATACCTATGCAGCCTCGGTTCTCAGAAACAGCAGTGACATCCCCTCGGTCTTTTCCTATGCCCTTGCCGTAAAACGACAGGGTCTCTATTCTGATGCGATTCCCCTTTTCAAGTCTCTCCTTGCCCGCTGGCCCGACCCCCGCGTATATGTTGACCTGGGGAACAGCTACATAGGCCTGTACAACTTCGATGAATCAAAGAAGGATGCTCTCGAAGAGGCTGCCCGGTACTATTCTCAGTCCATCGGCATCAGGCCGCTCTCCTCCGCCTACTATAACCTTTCCCAGGTCTCCCGGGAGATGCTGGATTTTCCGAAGGGAGATGAGTATTTCGCTGCTGCCCTTTCGATCAACAGGACCGCTGTCGCGGAATACCGGTCAATCTCAGGGCGGACCCCCAACAGGATCGTTGCCGATGAGACGCTTTCCAGAAAGGAATTCCGACGGTATATCAGGGAGCGTTTCACCTCAGTGTTCACCTTTGGGATGTCTCTGCTTCCGCTGTCAACTATTTCCGCACTGGCGCTGGGGCTTATTGTTGTCTTTTACCTTCTCAACAGCCGACTGCGACAGAAGGCCTACCGGTGCAGGAAATGCGGCGCCATTTTGTGTGATAAATGCGAGAAGGGCATTATGTGGGGACAGATGTGCCCACAATGTTTCTCTTCTCTGGTCAAACTCGACGAGATGGACGCGCGGGAACGTGTCGCCCGTATCCTGGCCATCTACGAACAGCAGCGTAAACGACGCGCCCGCATCAGGCTCCTCTCCTTCACGCTTCCAGGCGTCTCCTTCATCTTCGGCGGCAGGGTCCTTTCGGGCTTTCTCTTCCTCTGGCCGTTCCTGTTTCTCGCGCTGTTGCCGGTGACGAACCGGGTCTGCGTCCCTGACAGCAATCTTGTTTCGCATGGATTCTTCAGCTGGTCAGCCCTATTCGGCGCGGCTGTCATTTTCATCGTCTCCAACATTATCACCCGGAAAAGGCTGGTCAGGGGATGGCGTTAGAAGGCTCATTAAGCGATTTCGGCTTAGCTGATATCCTCCAGCTGATCTACTTTCAGAGGAAGACCGGGGTTCTTGCCCTGGAGGGAGGCATTGAGAAGGTCAGGCTATTTTTCATTGAGGGGAATATCTGCGGGGCTGAGTCAAAGCGGAGGCTGGATGATAACCGTCTCGGCAAGATCCTCCTTAAAAAAGGCCTGATCACGGACACGGACCTGCAGACAGCGCTTGAGGAGCAGCGCAAGACCCGCGCCAAGCTGGGCAATATCCTTATCAAAATGAACCTCGTCGAAAAAGAGGTCCTTACGGAAATCCTGGGGAGCCAGATAACGGAAACAGTCATTCAGCTGTTCGGATGGAAACAGGGCGCCTATGAGTTCGCTGCGCAGGGTATTTCCCAGGATCGGGATTTTCCCTTCACGCTCGATACCCAGCATCTTCTCATGGACGGGCTGAGGCTCGTTGACGAGTGGTCCGCCATCAAGGAGAAGATATCCCTTGATGCGGTCTTTGCCCGCACCGACGCCGATGCCGGGACGCTCAAGGGGGAAGAGGCTGATATCTACCGCTATGTTGACGGGGAAAATGATGTCAGTACTATTGTCGATCTGAGCGGGAACGACAACTTCCAGGTCTCCAAGACCCTGGTTGCGCTCCTGGACGGCGGTTTTATAAAAACCACTGCAAGGGTCCCGGTAGCAGCCGCTGTACCTGAAACAACCGCAAAAAAGGCTTCGCCATTTTTGGCCTATCTGCCTGTTGCCGCCATCGCCCTGTCTGTTTTTGTTTCTTTGGGCAGCATGGCCGGCCGGCAACAGGACGTCTTTAAGAAGTTCAGGGCTGCAGGCAGCCTCGAAGACCTTCGCAACAGGATTGAGATGTACCGGTTTGAACATGCTGCATATCCGCAATCCCTGGACCTCGTTTCAGCGGGCAAGGACCCCTGGGGACGCGCCTTTTTATATCAGGTCTCAAATGATGGGTTTTCCCTGTTCAGCGCCGGCCCGGACGGCAAGGAAGGGACTGATGATGACATATACTGATCGCGTTGGTTTCATCAGTCAAGAGGAACGAGCCGAATGAAAAAGGGCCCGGCCGGCAAAGAAGCAGCGGTTGTTTTGCTGAGCGGTGGGATCGATTCATCAACCGCCCTTGTTATAGCCAAGTCTGAGGGATACTCCCTATATGCCATCTCCTTTGACTACAATCAGCGCCACCTGCGGGAACTCGAATCAGCTCGGATGGTTGCTGCTGCCGTCGGGGTGCGCAAACATCTCGTTGTCCGGTTCGACCTCAGGGAGATCGGAGGGTCAGCGCTCACCTCTGATGTGAAGGTGCCCAAGATGAGCGCAGCGGCCCGCAGACGTTCGCCCCTCCGCGCTGTCGAGCGTATCCCCGTAACCTATGTTCCGGCGCGCAACACGATCTTCCTCTCCTACGCCCTCGCCTGGGCGGAAGTGCTTCGTGCGGGATCGATCTTCATCGGCGCCAATGCAGTTGACTACAGCGGTTATCCGGACTGCAGGCCAGGGTACCTCATGTCCTTTGAGCGCATGGCGAACCTGGCCACCAAGGTCTCTGCTGAAGGTGATCTGCGATTCCGGATACGCGCCCCCCTGCTCTCGATGAAGAAGGCTGATATCATCAGGAGAGGAACAGAGCTCGGTCTTGACTATTCTCTCACCTGGAGCTGCTACGACCCCCGGATACGTCGCGTTCAGCGCTCAGGGTCCGGGGCATACATCGGGAAATCTCCGTCAGTGTACGTGCCGTGCGGCGCATGTGACAGCTGCAGATTCAGGTCAAAGGGATTCCGGGAGGCAGGCCTCGAAGACCCGGCGATGCAGCTGTCTGCTAAAAAT
>JAKAGF010000051.1 GCA_021825805.1 Nitrospirota bacterium | reverse complement strand
CTTCAACGCCGAACAGTTCGGCCATCTTCCTTTGGCTGAGCCAGAAGGTCTCGTTCTGAAAGAAAACCTCTATATGCACAGCACCGTCCGGTGTGGTATAGAAAATTACGTCGCCTTCTCTTGGTGTGAGTTCTTTGCTCATTGCTTCTGCACCTGCACGTTATGAAATGATAGTAAGATTTGGGTAGAATGGTAGGACTCAAGGATGAGGGCCTCTCTTTGCAAATCTTTTGATCCATAAACTTCGGGATCGTCAAAAGAGAAATAAAGAATATGTGAAGGGGCAATGTCCAGCTTATCCAGCAGGTAACATATTACCTGCCTCAGCGCGGTCGTCTTGCCGACACGTCGCGGGCCTGTTATGGATATGATTTGAGGCAGTTCCTTGATATCGAGAAGCACTTTCCTTACTACGGGCCGTTGATAATCCGGCAGGTCTTCACGCCAAAGGCCCCTGCGGTCATCCCACCATGGATTGTAAAGCTTAAGTAAATTGCCAAGGTTTCTATCGGGCATATCTAACTCTCTGTTTTAACATTATATTTCAGCTGCCGGCAAATTATGAGCCTTATAGAGTTCATGTTTTGCATTTACATATTATTTCTTTATATTTTAATACGTTACGAGCGGCCATTAATATTTTCCCATCTCCCCAGCTTTTTTCCATCATGCCCGTATCGTCCTGACCTTTATGTCAAGCTCGGGTGTCTGACCCCGCACTCTTGCATACGAAGCACTTTTACCCCATTGCGGAAGTATCAGAGGGATGACAAAAGCAGCCTGTCTTATTTGCATAAATCAATCCGTATCTTCAAATGTAATCTTCCAATTTTCCGTTTCACTTTTCCATAGTTCACTCTCAAATATCTTCTTGCAAGGATTCTGGATCTTTATAGGTTCATAGCCATCACTTGTAATTCTTGCTCTATCTACACCGGAATTTCCTCGGCCATCTGATCAAGGCTGTAGCCATACTCATTTACAAGGACACACACATATTCCTGTCGGACGCGCTCCTCAGGAGTTTCAATAAGCGGCTTTTTACGGATGTGACTGATAATCTCGCCGTTTTTTCTTTCTACAGCTAAAGCCTTCCCCCTTTTTCTCCAACTCTGCCCGTCGGCAAAATAATGCTGTTCAGCGATCCGCCAGTGCGGGTCGCACCGACCTGCGGCTTTTAATGCAGGAGTGATATAAACTCTGCAAGTATCTGCTTCGTTGAGGCCGGGCATCATATTCTCCCGCAGGCTGCTATCCTCAAGATGCCCCTTGAATATGCTTTCTTCATCATAAGCCAATCCCCTTCATGCCGGGCATTAATATCACAAGCTCCACTATTTTATGACAACCACCGAAAAAAAGGCAGGGGGGTGCAACCACGGGCAGGAATCGCGGGAGGGGGGAAGGGCGGTAATCGTCATAGTCCAACGGAGACTCGACCCCGAATAACGACAAAAGGGCTCTTTCGAGCCCTTTTGTGATCCATCATAAAAACTTTCTGCTATTTACATTTATTATCGGTCTTGCCCGGGACCGTCGGGCGCGCTCAGGTAGGCACTCCCAGCTTCGGCAGGACCACCGTCTGGAGGATGAGCCAGACAGCGAGGATCCCGATTCCTACTAACAGATCGCCCATTGTTACGCCTTCTTCTCGGTCTTTTCGACCTTCTCGGTCTTTGCCGCCTTACCCTTGGCCTGTTTCACGCTCTCATAGTCCACAAACTCCAGGATCGCCATGGGCGCTGAATCCTTGAGCCGGTTTCTTGTCTGTACGATCCGCAGATAGCCGCCGTTTCTGCCCTGAAACCGCGGCGCTATATCATTAAAAAGCTTCGAAGCCGTCGGCCTGCATGTCACATACGAAAGCACCTGTCTCTTGGAGTGGAGGTCGCCCTTGATGCCGAAGGTAATAAGACGCTCGGCAATGCGCTTGGCCTCCTTGGCCTTGGCAACCGTCGTCTCTATACGCTGGTTGTCAAAGAGGGCCGTCACAATGCCGCGCAGGAGGGCCTTCCTCTGGTTGGCCGGACGTCCGAATAATCTTCCATCAACTTTATGACGCATTTTGTTTCATACCTCCGCTTGATAAGGCTCCCTCTTTGCTGAGGTTGTCAAGGTCGATCTTCATGCCCAGATGAAGCCCCATCCTGCCCAGTATCTCCTTGATCTCGTTCAGCGACTTTCTGCCGAAGTTCTTCGTCTTGAGCATCTCCGGCTCTGTCTTGGTAACAAGCTCGGCTATCGTGCGGATGTTGGCGTTCTTCAGGCAGTTGTACGATCTGACCGATAACTCCAGTTCATCGACGTTCTTGAAGAGGTTGTCGTTCTGCGATGCGTATTGCAGGTCGCCGAGACCGCCGGCGCCCTCTTCCAGCAGAGCAAGCTCGTCGTCGTCATCCTCCAGTATAAAGAGGTCCATGTGCTCGATAACGATGGACGCTGCCTGCGAGACCGCCTTTTCCGGCGTAAGACTGCCGTCCGTCCAGAGCTCCATGACGAGCCTGTCGTAGTCGGTCTCCCGGCCGACCCTCGCCTTCTCCACCCAGAAGTTTACCCGCTTCAGCGGAGAGAGGGCTGCGTCTATTGGGATCATCCCCACCGGCAGTTCCTCTGCGTTCACTTCAGCGGACACGTACCCTTTGCCCTTCTTGATGTAGACCTCGGCCTCAAAGGTCACCCCTTTATCCAGCGTGGCAACGTGGGTTTCCGGGTTGAGCACCTCGATCGCGGAGTCGCACTTGAGGTCAGCGCCGGTCACCTCGGCCGGTCCTTTGACGGAAAACGTGGCGACCCTGACGCCTTCGCCGTGGAACTTGAACCGCAGCCTCTTGAGATTCAGTATGACATTGATAACATCTTCCTTTATGCCGCTGATAGTCGAAAACTCATGCAGCGCTCCCGAAATTTTCACGGCCGTTATCGCGGCGCCTTCAAGAGAAGACAGCAGAACCCTACGCAGCGAATTCCCCATGGTGGTGCCGAAGCCCCGCTCCAAAGGCTCTGCAATGAGCTTGCCGTAAGTGCTGCTCAACGTCTCCTCATCAAACCTGATCTTCTCAGGCAGTTGAAAGCCTTTTTTCCTCAGATTCATAAGGCCTCCCATAATCAAATTTATATCTCACTGTTTGGTATTACTGTTAAAGAAAGATCCCCGGCCACTCACAACGTCCTATTTCGAGTAAAGCTCGACGATCAACTGTTCCTGCGCGGTCACGGGGATCTCTTCTCTCGAAGGTATCTGGACCACTTTCCCTTTGAAGTTCTGGGCGTCAACCTCAAGCCATGAGGGGATGCCGCGCTGCTCCACCCGGGAAAGGCTGTCCTTGATCGCATCGAGTTCGCGGCTTGATACCCTGACCTCAACTATATCGCCCGCCTTGATGGCAAAGGAAGGGATGCTCACCAGCCTCCCGTTGACCATGAAATGGCGGTGTCCCACGAGTTGACGGGCCGCCTGCCGGTTAGGGGCAAACCCCATCCGATAGACGATGTTGTCCAGTCTCGTTTCAAGGAGCTGCAGAAGCACCTCGCCGGTGACCCCCTTCCGCCGCGCAGCCTCCTCGAAGTACTTCTTGAACTGACCTTCGAGAAGCCCGTAGGAGTTCCTCACCTTCTGCTTCTCGCGAAGCTGTATGCCGTAGTCGGACAGCTTGCTGCGTCGCTGTCCGTGCTGTCCGGGAGGGTACTGCCTCCGTTCAACCGAACATTTTTCCGTATAGCACCTGTCACCCTTCAGGAAGAGCTTCTCCGTCTCCCTGCGGCATAACCTGCACTGGGGTCCCGTATACCTTGCCAATTTACACTCTCCTCCTCTTCGGCGGCCTGCAGCCGTTGTGCGGAACAGGCGTTACATCCTTTATAAGATTAATGTCGAGGCCTGCCGCCTGGAGAGCCCTGATAGCCGACTCCCTGCCGGCGCCCGGTCCTTTGACGTAGACATCCACTTGTTTCATGCCGAAATCGATCGCCTTCTTGGCAGCAGTCTCGGCAGCCATCTGTGCAGCATAGGGCGTACCCTTCCTCGAGCCCTTGAAGCCGAGATTGCCGGCTGACGCCCAGGTAACAACCCCTCCCGCAGGGTCAGTGATCGTCACGATGGTGTTGTTGAACGTTGCCTGGATGTACGCAGCGCCGTTCGCGATGCTCCTTTTGTCCCTCTTGACTCCCTTTTTGCGCTGGGCCATGCCTTATGCCTCCTTCTTCTTTCCGACAACCGCCTTCCGGGGGCCTTTCCTCGTGCGTGCGTTCGTTTTGGTCCGCTGGCCCCGTGCCGGCAGGCCGAGCCGATGCCGCAGTCCCCGGTAGCAGCCGATATCAGTCAGCCGCTTTATGCTCATGGAGATATCACGTCTCAGGTCGCCTTCGACCCGGTAGTCACGCTCAATGGCAGCCCTTATCTTGACAGCGTCCTCGTCCTTGAGGTCCTTGACCCGGATATTCGGGTTTACATTGACCTCGCTGAGTATCTTCTGTGCCACCGATCTGCCGATCCCGAATATGCGCGTCAGCCCAATCTCGATACGTTCATTCTTGGGCAAATCCACTCCAGCGATTCTCGCCAACTTAGACCTCCTCTGTTATCCCTGTCTCTGTTTATGCTTTGGGTTGTCGCAGATAATGCGGACAACGCCCTTGCGCTTGATTATCCTGCACTTTGCACACATGGGTTTTACCGATGAACGCACTTTCATGATTGCTCCTTCACATTATATCCTGAATCTGTAACTATTTGAATCTATATGTAATTCTACCCTTCGTGAGGTCGTAGGGCGAGAGCTCTATAGTCACCTTGTCCCCTGGAAGGATCTTGATGAAATGCATCCGCATCTTTCCGGAGACGTATGCCAGGATGACCTGTCCGTTTTCGAGCTCAACCTTGAACATGGCGTTGGGCAGTGTTTCGATGATCGTTCCCTGAACTTCTATATTATCTTCTTTTGCCATAAACAGAAAGTATATAAATAATAACCCTATTTAGTCAATATTTCTGGCCCTGAGGCAGTTATGACCACAGTATGCTCGAAGTGAGCAGACTTCCTGCTGTCCGCGGTGACCGCTGTCCATCCGTCGTCCAGTATCCTGACCTCAGGGGTCCCCGCGTTCACCATCGGCTCTATGGCCAGGGTCATGCCCTCCTTTAAACGAGGTCCCTGCCCCGGGGTCCCGTAGTTGGGGACCTGAGGCTCCTCATGGAGCTCCCTCCCTATGCCATGCCCGACAAACAGCCTTACTACCGAAAACCCATGGTCTTCCACATGCCGCTGAATGGCGCCGGATATGTCAAAGAGGCGGTTCCCCTCTATGGCCATGTCGATACCCCGGTACAGCGCCTCTTCCGTAACCCGGATGAGGTCGGCGTCTTCCTTCGCTATCGGCCCTACAGGAAGTGTCACCGCTCCGTCGCCGTAAAACCCGTCAAAATAAACGCCGAGGTCGATACTGATGATGTCCCCATCCTTCAGCCTCCGCTGCGACGGGATACCGTGCACCACCTGCTCGTTAATGGAAGCGCAAATGCTCGCCGGGTACCCCCGGTACCCCTTGAATGCCGGAATACCGCCCAGGGCCTTGATACGGCTGTCGGCATAGTCATCCAGCTCCTTCGTCGTAACGCCCATCCTGATCATCCCCTTCAGGGATTCGAGGATCTCGGCCACGATCCTTCCGGCCCTGGCCATCTTGTTGATCTCCTCTGGAGATTTCAGGACGATCACGTCAGCACTCTGAAATCTTTTTCCGCCGGTCCGTTTCAGCCCCGCCTGCCCTTCAGCCTGCCCTTTTTCAGAAAACCCTCATACGAGCGGGTAACCAGATGGGACTCAATCTGCGATACAGTATCCAGGGCAACGCCTACGGCTATCAGCAGCGAAGTGCCCCCAAAGTAAAAGGGAACCTTGAACCGCGTTATGAGTATCTCAGGAATGACGCAGATAATCGCCAGATAGATGGCGCCGACAAAGGTCAGCCGCGACAGGACGCGGTACAGATATTCGGAGGTCTTCTGTCCAGGCCTGATGCCGGGGACAAAACCGCCGTATTTCTTTAGATTGTCCGCTATGTCCACTGGGTTGAAGACGATGGCGGTATAAAAGTAAGCGAAGAAGAATATCATGCTCACATAGAGCATGGTATACACAATCGTCCCGGGCGAAAGCTGTTTGGCTATGGACTGTACCCAGGGAATGGGAATAAAACCCGCAACCGTGGCAGGGAACATGATGATGGAGGAGGCGAATATGGGCGGGATAACGCCGGCTGTGTTTATCTTGAGAGGCAGGTGCGTTGACTGGCCGCCGTAGACCTTTCTGCCCACCACTCTCTTTGCATACTGCACCGGGATCTTGCGCTGCCCTCTTTCCATGAGGATAATGCCGCCGACCACGGCCACCATCATGACCGTCAGGAAGAGGACGAAGAAGATGGAGAGTTCGCCCGCCTGCACAAGCCGAACGGTGCTGATGATGGCGTTGGGAAAACGCGCCACAATGCCGGCAAAAATGATGAGGGATATTCCGTTGCCTATGCCCCGCTCGGTGATTTGCTCGCCGAGCCACATGATAAATGCGGTTCCCGAGGTAAGGGTGATCATCGTAATCAGCCGGAACGACCAGCCGGGGTTCGCCACGAAGGCCCCCTGTGACATGCTCTCGAGTCCCGCGGCGATGCCGAAGGACTGTATGGCGCTGATAACCACCGTGCCGTAGCGCGTGTACCGGGTGATCTTCTTCCTGCCGGCCTCGCCTTCCTTCGCGAGTTTGCCGATAGCGGGGATGACCACGGTGAGCAGTTGCATGATGATGGATGCGCTGATGTAAGGCATGATGCCCAGGGCGAAGATCGTAACCCGTGAGAGCGCCCCGCCCGAGAACATGTCGAAAAACTGCATGAAGGAGCCGCCCTGCTGGGTCAGAAATTTGCTCAGTTCCTCGCCGTTGATCCCAGGTGTGGGGATGTGGCAGCCGATCCTATAGACCGTCAGGAGAGCAAGGGTAAAAAAAACCCTGTTTTTCAGCTCAGGGATCTTGAATATGTTCTGGAAGCTTGAAAGGAGACCCAAGTTAGATTACCTCGGCCTTGCCGCCGGCTGCCGCGATCTTCTCACCTGCCGACGCGCTGAAGGCGGTCGCCCTGACGGTCACCGGCCGCTCGATCTTCCCGCCTCCGAGGACCTTCACGCCGTCTTTGAGATCGCTGATTACCTTCTTCTCCAGAAGGATCTCCGGGGTGACCACGTCGAGGCCTACGAGCCCGTTGATCCTGTCGAGGTTGATGACAGCGTAATTAACCGCCGAATGGTTCTTGAAACCCCGCTTCGGGAGCCGGCGCTGCAGCGGCATTTGTCCGCCCTCAAACCCGAGGCCGACAGACCCGCCGGACCGCGCCTTCTGTCCTTTATGTCCCTTGCAGGAAGTCTTCCCGTGGCCGGACCCAAAACCCCTTCCGACCCTCTTGCTGCGTTTCCTGCTTCCTGCTGCAGGCTTGATCTCCTCTATCTTCATGGTAACCGCCTATCCTCCGGAAAAATTAGTCCGCTTTTTCTACTGTTACGAGATGCGACACCTTGTGTATCATCCCCTGGACCGCCTTGTCGTCCTTGTGCACCACTGAGCCGCCGATCTTGCGCAGGCCGAGGGCCTCCAGAACCTTGCGCTGCTTGGGAGTGATGCCTATGACACTCCGCTTCTGGACTATCCTGATCATCAGCTATTGGCCTCCTGCGTTTCTTCCTCACCTCTGCCCCTGAGTTTAATGACCACATCAGGGTCCTTGAGATGAAGGAGCCCGTTAACGGCTGCCTGGACGGTATTGAAGGGGTTATGGTTGCCGAGGGATTTGGCGACGATATCCTGGATTCCGGACACCTCGAGCACAGCGCGGACCGCGCCGCCGGCGATAAGGCCGGTCCCTTTCATGGCCGGGTTCATAACCACCGTGCCTGAACCGAACCTGCCGATGATCCTGTGAGGTATGGTGCCCTCCTTAAGGGGGAACTTCATGAGGGACTTCTTTGCCTGCTCGACAGCCTTCCTGATCGCCTCAGGGACCTCGGAGGCCTTGCCCTTTCCGATGCCGACCGTTCCCTCACCGTCTCCAACGACCACCAGAGCGCTGAACGAGAACCTCCGGCCGCCTTTGACGACCTTCGCCACCCTGTTTATATAGACGACCTTGTCTTTCAGGTTCAAACCTTCAGCATCAATCCGTGCCACCTTGCCTCCTTGCTCCGTGTTCAGTCATGTTAAAACTCCAGCCCGGCTTCACGGGCCGCTTCAGCAAGCGCCTTGACCCTGCCGTGAAACGGGAAGCCGCCCCTGTCGAAGACAACCTTCTTGATGTTCTTCTCCTGTGCCCGCTTGCCGATAAGGGTCCCGATCTCCTTGGCGGTCTTGCAATTGCCCTTGTGCTGCTGCAGGCCTTTTACCGATTCGTCGAGGCTCGATGCAGAGACAAGGGTGCGCCCATCGGCGTCATCGATGATCTGCGCATATATATTATTCAGGCTCCTGAACACCGAAAGTCGCGGCCGCTCCTGTGTGCCGACCACCTTCTTGCGGGCCCGTTCATGCCGCCTTTTCCTTGCTTCCAGATTGCTCTTAACCAACGTGGCCTCCTGTAATGTCATGCAGGACGATTCATGAATCGCCCCTGCCGCTATTTCTTGCCGGTCTTGCCCACTTTGAGCTTGAGCCGCTGCCCCGAATATCTGATACCCTTGCCCTTGTATGCGTCAGGGCTCCTGAGCGCCCGCAGGTCAGCCGCAACCTGCCCGATCTTCTGCTTGTCGATACCCGTCAGGGTAATCTGCGTCTGCTTCTGGTCCATGGCCGCGGTGATGCCGGCAGGGAGATGGAACTCCACCGGATGCGAGTATCCGAGGGAGAGGTTTATCTTGCCCCCCTGGACCTGGGCGCGATAACCAACGCCGACAATGTCGAGAACCCTTTGGTACCCATTGGTGACGCCGTGGACCATGTTCGCGATCAGGTTCCTGGTGAGTCCGTGCAGGGCCCGGTTTTTCTTGGTGTCGTCCGCCCTTTCCACGACAACCTCCTTCTCCCTGAGGCTCACCGTTACTCCTTCGGGATAGCTCCAGTCGAGCTCGCCCTTGGGTCCTTTTACCTTTATAGCCGCGCCCTGCAGCTTGACATCAACCCCGGAGGGAATCTCTACAGGTTTCTTACCGATTCTCGACATCCTGATTCTCCTTTACCAGATATAACAGAGGACTTCCCCGCCAACCTTGTCGCGGCGGCAGGTCTTGTCTCCGAGCACGCCCCTGGAAGTCGAGAGCACGGAGATGCCGACACCGCCCATGACCATGGGAATGGCGTCCTTGTTCGCGTACACCCGCCTGCCGGGCTTGCTTATCCGCTTCAGCCCCGAGATCACGGCCTGGTTGTCCGGCGCGTATTTAAGGGTGATCCTCAATACGCCCTGCTTCTTGTCCTTCAGTATTTTGTAGGCCCTGATAAAGCCCTCTTCCTTGAGGATCTTGGCGATCTCGAGCTTCATCCTCGATGCCGGGATATCCACCTTCTCGGCCTTTATCAGCACCGCGTTTCTTACCCTTGTCAGCATATCTGCGATTGGATCCGTCAGCATCCCTTCTTCACCTCTACCAGCTTGATTTTGTCACGCCGGGAATCTCCCCCCGGAGCGCAAGCGATCTGAAGCATATACGGCAAACCCCGAACTGCCTGAGGTACGCCCTCGGCCTGCCGCATATCTTGCACCGATTATGCTGCCGCACCGCGAACTTCGGCGGCCGTTTCGACTTTTCTATCATGCACGTTTTAGCCATTCACTCTACCTCGCTAGTTTCTAAAGGGGATGCCAAGGTAGCGCAGCAGGGCCTTGCTTTCCTTGTCGGTCTTTGCCGAAGTGCAGATCGTGATGTCCAGACCATGCACCATTTCAACCTTGTCGTAATCTATCTCAGGGAAGATGTACTGCTCCTTGACGCCAAGGGTGTAATTTCCCCGGCCGTCAAAGGACTTGCCCGATACCCCCCTGAAGTCCCTGATCCTCGGCAGGGCTACGCTGATCAGCCTGTCGAGAAACTCGAACATGGTATTGCCGCGGAGCGTGACCTTGCAGCCGATCGGCATTCCCTGCCGGAGCTTGAAGGTGGCGATCGACTTCTTCGCCTTGGTCACCACCGCCTTCTGGCCGGTGACCATGCCCAGTTCCTTCTGCGCGGCTTCGAGGAGCTTGATATTCTGGATCGCCTCGCCAAGCCCTACGTTAAGGACCACCTTCCCTATCTTCGGCACTTCCATAACGTTGCCGTAGGAGAACTCTTTCATCATCGCGGGAACGATCTCGTTCTTGTATTTATCCTTCAGCCGTGGAGTCATTATCAGTCAATGACCTCCTTGCATTTTTTGCACATCCTGTGGCGCTTGCCGCCCTCAAGCTCGGCCGCTCCGACCTTCGTGGCCTTGCCGCATTTCGGGCACACGAGCATTACATTGGAGAGGTGTATGGGGGCCTCTTTCTCGATGATGCCGCCCTGAGCGTATGTCTTGTTCGGTTTCATATGCTTCTTTATGATATTGATCTTTTCGATCAGTATCCTCTCCTTCTCGCGGTTGACCGAAAGCACCCGGCCCTGTCTGCCCCGGAACTTGCCGGCTATAACTGCGACAGTGTCTTCTTTTTTTATCCCTAAGCTCATCTATCCTCCTACAGAACCTCCGGGGCAAGGGATATTATCTTCATATACTCCTTCCACCGGAGCTCCCTCGCAACCGGGCCGAAAATTCGTGTTCCCACCGGTTCACCCGCCGTGTTGATAATGACCACGGCATTCTGATCAAAACGGATATACGAGCCGTCAGGCCGCCTCGTCTCTTTCCTTGTTCGCACTACAACCGCCTTGGCAACGGAGCCCTTCTTGATGTTGCTTTCAGGCAACGCCTCCTTAACACTCACCACCACGACGTCTCCCAAACCCGCATACTTCCGGCGAGAACCTCCGAGGACCTTTACGCACTGGACCTTCTTGGCGCCGGAATTGTCTGCAACCTCGAGCATGCTCCTGAGCTGGATCATTGTTCGCTCCTCGCCGCCTTTGTCAGGATCTCAAGAACGAGCCACCGCTTGTCTTTGCTGGCAGGCCTCGTCTCGATGATCTTCACTTCGTCGCCGATCCTGCAGGCGTTTTGTTCGTCGTGCGCCTTGAAGCGGGCCACCTTCTTGACGGTCTTCTTGTAGACCGGGTGCTGGAAGTGCCGTGTCACCGCAACGACAACGGTCTTGTCCATCTTGTCGCTCACCACTTTGCCGGTATACGTTTTATCAGTCATCTTTACCTTCCAAACGTGTAGTTATTGCCTGACGCCCTTACGCGCTCTTCCTGTTCTTTTCGGTCACAATCGTCAGCACCCGGGCGATGTCCCGCCTGAGGGCCCTGATGCGGCGCGGGTTCTCGATCTCCCCGGTCGCCTGCTGGAATCTCAGATTGAAGAGCTCCCTCCGCATGTCCTGCTCCCGCTTCTGCAGCTCGTCCACGTTCATATCGCGCAACTCGGCGGCCTTCATATAACACCCTCCTCCCGCTTAACAAACTTTGTAGAGAGCGGAAGCTTATGGGACGCCAGCCGCAGGGCCTCCTTGGCAATAGCCTCGGTCGTGCCGGACATCTCGTAAATGATCCGGCCGGGCTTCACCACCGCCACCCAGTACTCCGGGGCGCCCTTTCCTTTACCCATTCTCGTTTCAGCCGGCTTCTTGGTGATCGGCTTGTCCGGGAACACCCTGATCCAGACCTTGCAGCCGCGTTTGACATGCCTGGTGATGGCTATTCTGGCGGCCTCTATCTGCCGGCTCGATACCCAGCCCGGCTCCATGGCCTTGAGGGCGAACTCGCCGAAGGAGACCTCTGAGCCGGTGTAGGCCTTCCCGTTCATCCTGCCCTTGTGCATCTTTCTGAATTTGACTTTCTTTGGCATTAACATGACACGTTACCCCTTTATGCGACAGCCGCCTCTGATGCGGACCTCGTAACCTCCGGCAGAACGTCCCCTGAATAAACGAGGACCTTGACGCCGATAGTGCCGTATGTTGTCCGCGCCTCGGCAAAACCAAAATTGATATCAGCCCTGAAGGTGTGCAGCGGCACCCGGCCTTCGCGGTACCATTCGGTGCGCGCTATCTCGGCCCCTGCAAGCCTGCCGGAGCAGGTGATCTTGATGCCGAGGGCGCCGAAACGGAGCGCTGAGGCGACCGCCTTTTTCATGGCCCTGCGGAAGGCAACCCTTTTTTCGAGCTGCAGGGAGATGTTCTCCGCAACGAGCTGCGCGTCGATCTCCGGCTTCCGGATCTCCTTGATGTCCACCATCGCCTGCTTGCCGGTGATGAGTTCGAGGTCCTTGCGCAGCTTCTCGACCTCAGTCCCCTTTTTGCCGATGATGATGCCCGGACGGGCCGTGTGAATGATCACCCGGATCTTCTGGCCTGCGCGCTCTATCTCGATGCGCGATACCCCGGCGTGGAACAGCTTCGCCTTGATCTCCTTCTTGATGGCGATGTCCTCAAGGAGCTGGTCGGCATATCCTTTCTTGAGATACCACCGCGAGTCCCACGTCCTCGTGATACCTATTCTGATCCCTATCGGGTGCGTCTTCTGGCCCAAGCTGTCCTCCTGATTAGTCCTCGGTTAATATGAGGGTGATATGACAGGAACGTTTTTTGATGACGTTCGCCCTGCCCATCGACCGCTGTTCAATCCTCTTCATCGTCGAACCCTGGTCCACAAACGCCCTGCTTATCACCAGTGATTCAGCATCCGTGTTGGCGCTCTTCTGTTCTGCATTGGCCATCGCGGATTTCAGCAGCTTCTCTATATGGCGCGCCGCACGATACGGCATAAACCGGAGGGACAGCAGCGCCGTTCCCGCCTTCTTGCCCCTGATGAGGTCAACCACCCGCCGCGCCTTCCGCGGGGTGACCTTCACATATTTCAGTACCGCCTTTGCCTCCATGTCATCAACCCTTTACCGAAGTAGTCTTGGACGAGCCTGCATGGCCCTTGAATGTCCTGGTCGGAGAGAACTCGCCGAGCTTGTGGCCGACCATATTCTCCGTCACGTAGACGGGGATGAATTTCTTTCCGTTATGCACTGCGAAGGTATATCCGATGAAGTCCGGCAGGATCACCGACCGCCGCGACCAGGTCTTGACCATCTTTTTTTCCCCCGATGCGGTCAGCTCCCTGACCTTCTTCATGAGGTGCTCATCCACAAACGGGCCTTTCTTAAGTGACCGTGGCAATTTACTTCCTCCTCTTCACAATGTACATATCAGTTCTCTTATTGCGCCGCGTCTTGATGCCCTCCGGCACGCCCCACGGTGTGCAGGGGGGTCGGCCTCCGGAACTCCTGCCCTCGCCTCCGCCAAGCGGATGATCGATGGGGTTCATGGCAACGCCGCGGACGTGGGGCCGTTTCCCTACCCAACGGTTCCTTCCCGCCTTGCCCAGGGATACGTTTTCGTGTTCAGCGTTGCCCACCTGCCCGACAGTCGCCATGCAGCGGGAAAGCACGCGTCTCACTTCGCCGGACGCCATTTTCACCTGAACGTATTCTTCCTCCTTGGCGATCAGCTGGGCGGACGAGCCGGCAGACCGCACGAGCTTCGCGCCCTGGCCGGGCCTCAGTTCAATGTTGTGGATGAAAGAGCCCAGGGGGATATCGCTCAGGGGGAGGGCATTGCCGACCTTGATCTCGGCGCCTTTGCCGGAGACCACCTCTTCGCCCACATTCAGTCCGGCCGGAAGAATGATATACCGCTTCTCGCCGTCCTTGTACGTCAGAAGGGCTATGCGCGCCGACCTGTTGGGATCGTACTCTATCGTGGAGACGATCGCCGGGATGCCTGTCTTGTCCCGCTTAAAGTCGATGATCCGGTACTTCCTCTTGTTGCCGCCGCCCCGCTGCCAGGCGGTGACGCAGCCCATGTTGTTTCTTCCCCCCGTCTTTTTAACGGGCTTCAGAAGGGCCTTTACCGGCGTTGTCGATGTGACCTCCGCGTAGTCCATAACTGTACGGAACCGTTTGCCGGGAGATGTCGGATTATATTTCTTGATTCCCATTACGCACCTTCAATAAAATCGAGTTTCTCACCCTTTTTCAGGGTAATGATCGCCTTCTTTCGGTCGGACCGTTTCCCAACGAACTTCCCGTACCGTTTCCATTTCCCATGGGTCGTGACAGTGGCCACCTTATCCACCTTCACCTTGAAGATATCCTGTATCGCCTGCTTGATCTCAAGCTTGTTGGCGTCCCTGCTCACCTCTACGAGTATCTTGTTTTCAGACTCCTTCAGGGCGCTTCCCTTTTCCGTGAACAACGGCTTCTTGACGACAGAATAAACACTTTTCATTTTGCCCCCGCCTCCGCCAGCATCTCCGCGGCCTGCCTGGTCATGAGCACCATGCGGTGAGATACGATATCGTATGAATTCAGGTCCGACACGCGTCTGATGGTCACATCAGGTATATTGCGCGCCGACAGCACGACCGTCTTATTGTAATCAGGGATGACGATGAGAGTGCTCTTGCCAGCCAGGTCAAGGGTCTTGAGAATAGCCGTCATATCCTTTGTCCGCGGCTTCTCCATGGAGAGTTCGTTGATCACGGTCACTTCGCCGTCCGCCAGTTTCCCTGAAAGGGCCGCCCGAAGAGCGAGCTTCCGGGCCTTTTTCGGCAATTCATAGGAATAGTCCCTCGGCTGCGGACCGAATATGATCGCGCCGCCCCGCCACAGGGGAGAACGGCTGCTGCCGGCGCGCGCCCTGCCGGTATGTTTCTGCTTCCACGGCTTCTTTCCGCCGCCGCTCACCATGCCCCGGGTCTTCGTGGAGTGTGTGCCCTGCCGCTGGTTCGCCAGGAAATTCACCACCGCGTCATGCACGACCCCCGGCCGCGCCTTCTGCCCGAAGACCTCGTCCGGCAGGGTCAACTGCCCCACGGACTGATTGTTTTTGTCTTTTATATCACAAACCGGCATGCTAATTTTCCTTTCTGATTTCGAGATAGCTCCCCGGAGAGCCGGGGACAGCGCCCAAAATGAGAAGAAGATTCTGCTCAGCCTTCACCTCTACCACCCTGAGGTTGCGCACGGTCACCTGTTCGGATCCCATATGCCCCGGCAGGCCCTTGTTTTTCCATACCCGCGAAGGGAAGGAACTGGCGCCTATGGAACCCGGCGCGCGGTAGAACATCGAGCCGTGGGATGCGGGGCCTCCGGCATAGTGATGCCTCTTGATGACGCCCTGGAACCCCTTGCCCTTGGTGACCCCGGTGACTGCTACGATGTCCCCTTTGCTGAACCGTTCCACGGTCAGAAGATCGCCCACCTTCAGGTCCCCCATCGGGAATTCCTTCAGCATTTTGTAGGGCTTTGTCCCCACCTTCTTGAATATTCCGGCCAGGGGCTTGCTGAGTTTCTTCTCTTTCTTCACCTCGACAAACCCTACCTTGACCGCTTCGTAGCCGTCGTTTTGCCGGGTTTTGATCTGGACAACGCAACAGGGCCCGGCCTCGACAACGGTGACCGGAAAGATCTTCCCTGTTTCGTCGAAGATCTGCGTCATGCCGAGTTTTTTCCCGAGAATTCCTGTCATAGCTTTATCTCCACATCAACCCCCGCGGCCAGCTCCAGCTTCATGAGAGCGTCTACGGTCTGGGGTGTTGCATCGTGTATATCAATGAGCCTCTTGTGCGTCCTGATCTCGAACTGCTCCCTGGACTTCTTGTCCACGTGAGGCGACCGCAGCACGGTTATCTTGCTGATGTGGGTCGGCAGCGGGACAGGCCCGGCAACCCTCGCCCCCGTGCGCTGGGCGGTATCGACGATTTCCTTCAGGGACTGGTCAAGGACCCTGTGGTCATATGCCCGCAATTTTATCCTGATCTTCTGATTCACGATTACTCCAATACCTCGGTAACGACCCCGGCGCCGACGGTACGGCCGCCTTCGCGTATGGCGAACCGCAGTTCCTTCTCCATCGCTATCGGCGAGATCAGCTCTACCGACAGGGCCACGTTGTCCCCC
>JAKAGF010000050.1 GCA_021825805.1 Nitrospirota bacterium | reverse complement strand
GGTGACGGCGGTTGAGGAGCACCCGGCTGCTGTTGAGGACGGTATCAGGAATATCAAGGCCAATGCGATAAAGAACTGCAGGTTCGTGAAATCATCAGCCGAGAAGTTCAGGATGCAGAAGAAATATGATGTCATTATCCTGGACCCCCCGCGGCCGGGCCTCACCTCTGAGGTGATGAAGAAGGTCTTGCAGACCCCGCCGGACTCTATCCTGTATATTTCATGCAATCCCGCGACCCTGGCGCGGGACCTCAAGAAGCTGAAGGACAAATACGAGCTGAAGTCTGTCAGCCAGCTCGATTTCTTCCCCAACACCTACCACATAGAAGCAGTGGCGCTGCTGCAGTTAAGGTAGCCGTGGGTAGCCCGGCAGGAAATGACCCTCCTGCGAATTCGGACACTATCCCAAACCGCCTTGGGTTTTGTAGTTATCTTATGGTCCGGCAGACCATTGCAATTGTTCCGAAACACAGGAGTACACTGATTAGTCGAGAGTTTATCCGAATCGAAACTATTGCAGGTTTCCGAAAGTAATTAGGAGTAACGCGGACGTAACCCGTTTAGCGGGTTGACGGACTGGTTGTGCATCTCTGTCTAAAGGTGTGAAAGCGCTAATTCCCCTCTCATTCTTATGGTTTTAATTGTCTTTAATTCTTTGGTCTCAGTAAGTTTCGCTTTATATATATCCGATCTTAGTTGCAGATTCATCCAAAAATCTTCGGAAACCCCAAAGAATTTTGCGAGTCGTAAAGCTGTGCTGGGTGTTACACCACGACGTTTGTTGATAATTTCATTAATCCTCTGGTAAGGGACATGAATTTCTTTTGCTAACTCCCGCTGGGTAATACCCATGGGAATCAAGAATTCTTCAAGGAGCATCTCCCCAGGATGGGTTGGCTCTCTATGTGTTGGTATCCGAATCATATTTACCTCCTGAAAAATCTTAATTTAAATTAATGATAATCCGTAATCTCTACCTTTACCGGTCCGGATTCATGCCATGCAAAACATATACGATATTGCTCATTAATCCGTATACTATCTTGCCCTTTTCTATCTCTTGTCAGTGCTTTCAATTGATTGTTTGGAGGAACACGCAGTTCATTGAGATGTTTTACAGAATCCAGTTGATCCAATTTCCTTGATGCAATCTTCCATAGCGATTGCGGGCAGCTTCTTCTTGAATCCTTAGAATTTCTGCCATTAAAAATATCTTCCGTTCCCTTGTCTTTAAATGACTGAATCACAAATCCATAATAGCACGGAACCCATGCTATTATCAATTATGTTCTTAAATATGTCCAATGTGGGGCATGGAAAGTCTACTTAGCGTTATCCTAATATCCAAGATCAAAGACCTGACCCCCTTGACCTCGTGACCCCCTTGACCTCGTGACCCCCTTGACCTCGCTTTGCCAAATTTGCTACCGGATTTTATAGGCATCAACAATAATCCTCTTGAAAACTGCTTTTTGCCTATTGCCCGCGATGAGGCCAATCACCTGCACTGGCAACATCTGTGCGTCCGTAAATGTCCCGATGGGAACACCGTTAACCGTGAAAGTATATGTGTTGCCATGCTTTGCGACGACAATTCGAGAGAAATCTCTCTCGGCGATTGTTGTCGCTGCATCCTGTTTCCATGGTATCGGCGTAGCAGTTATATTGCTGCCGGACCAACGATTCACAATGGCCCCTCCATTTCGCGAGATGCCGAAGCTGTAAAAGTCGCTCTTGTCTTTTCCTAAAATTAATCCGTAGGCAGCATTGTTGATACCTCCACGCCACGCACAGTCGAGGATAGCGTCAAAGTCAGGCGGTACAATGACTTTCCGCGTTCCTTTCCAAAATCCTTCAAAAACAGCTATATCAGACCAATTGATAGAGGACCACAAGAAATTCTCGTCGTTTGGCGCAATAAAATACCCTTCGGGGTCGCGCCCCATAAATTGCCCTTGATACCAAGCATAAGAAGAACCCGTATCACTGCTGTCGAAAAAAGTTTGAATAAAAAGTGGTTTTGAAAGATGTTTGGGGTTTTGAGCCTCCAGCAATTCAGTCGCCTCAGTGCGCACAAAAAATGAGACATCTTCCCTCGCCATTGCTTGTAATAAAGCAATGGTCTGAGGTCCAAGTACCGGTGAAAATCTACGAAGTGCCTTGAGGGCGGCATGGCGCGTTCCCCAGTCGTTGTCTTGCAGTGCGTCGACATATTGCGCGATTGCATTGACGTTTTCTTCCGCGGGAAGAGGGTGAGTTCCAACAGTGGCGCGTACGAAATACTTATAGGTTGAATTAGTGACGGTTAACAACTTGTCTTCATTGTAACTGATACCTTGTCTGCGAAAGCTGATATAAGTCACCATGCTCTCTTTAACCGTGACCCGAAAACGTTCTTCATTGCGATATTTAGATTGACTCGGGTCGAAGTTGTGACGCACAACGAATTCCCGATCACCTGGCTCTGCCTCAATGCGATAATCGCTGACGGTCGTCCCTTTGTTAAAGTTGAGCTGTTTCTTGAGTTCTTTACCATCCACGATCGTCGTAATTTCGAGCCCGATATCATTACTGAGGCTGCCATTATTTTGATAAAACGAGACGTAACCCGTAGATCGAACGGTTTTTTCTCCGGCTGCAAGCGCCGTCGAGAATAAAGACATTGCAATAAATATAACTAAAACCATAAAGGGGCTAATCTTGTTCCATTTCATTGTCACAATTGACCTCCTGAATATCAATACTTTAAAATAAGGTCGTCTATTGGAGAAACGACTCTTACAGTAAATACACTAACCCCGGCGCAAGCAAAGAAGCATACAACCGCGAGTGGCGATTAACCAGTTCTTAGATAGTTTCTTGCTAATACTCTCTTTATGATATTAGTCAGGTAAAACTCAACTTACCCCATTGTTGATATCCGATAATAAGTTACACTTTTTAAGGGATTTTGAAAAGCTTTATTTCAGGAAGAACCTCTGCGTGCAGAGGCCGGCCGGAATCCGTGTTACTATCGATGGCGGCTGTGCTTCGGTGCACATATGGTCCGTAGTGAATTAATCCGAAAGGCGGATATTATCGGTTTGTTTCTGCCAGGGCCCCAAGCTCCCTGATCCGTTCTTCCGTGGCGAGATGCGTAGAGAGGACCGCTTCCCCTGGTATCCTGGGGACGTTTTTCGCCATGCGGCCAAGAATGTCCTGCATCGGTTTGACGGACCAGCCCCTCCGGATGAAGTAGAGGGCCGCGAACCTGTCCGCCTCTCTCTCAAATGTCCTCGAATAGCCGGCATGCGCCACGATGGTCGGCAATGACGCTGCGGCCGAGGAGATCCCGCTAAGGTCGCCCGCAAGGGCCGCGATCACCAGAAAGATGCCGGCGTTTTGCACAACTGACCGAAGGGCGTGGCGCTCCTTCACATGGGCTATCTCGTGAAGCAGGATGCCTCTGATCTCCGCTTCGTTCTCCGAGAGGTTCACGAGCTCGTCGGTCATCACAACCGTGCCTGAAGGCAGCGCAAAGGCATTCGGTCCCATGACCGGACTCCTGCGGAATTCCAGGCGGTAGATAAAGTGGGCGCGGTCAACATCATCGAGGAGCGCGCTGAAATCTTTTCTGATGCCCGCGGTTTTTTCGGCGGTGAGTTCAGAGGGTTTCAGCAGGTGGTAGTCAAGGGCCCGCATCGTCTGGCTGCTCACCTCTTCGGTGACCTGGGGCGGGAGCGCAAAGGCGATCTTCTTCGCGAGGATCGGGATGGCATAGGTGTGAAATAACCAGACGAAGAGCACGATGCCCGCAAGGGAGACGGCGACTGTTTTCCACCGCAGCTCCAGGCTGTGGACTATCCTCATCATCCGGTTCTTTCCGGCTGACCTCTCGATAAGGATCAGGCTGTCACAGTCCGCGGTCTCAAACACAGCCCCTCCGGGGAAGCGTATCGACCGGCTGGTCTTTCCCACGGGAGGATCAAGGTCGCATCTGGACAGCGGAACGGCATGGATCAGGGGTCCGAACGCTCCCCGTATCGTAAGCAGCTCTCCAACGCAGTGCAGGGTCGCCTCGTGGGCCTCGGAGCTTATCCCGTCAAAATAGGTTCCCCGGACCTCTATCACAGGCCGATCTCAAGATCGAAAAAGTCGGATGCAACATCGCCGTACGAACTTTCGTCAGTGCCGGCGGCTGCGGTAAAATCATTCAGATCGCCTTCAGCGATCACCGCGACGCTCTCCGCTATATACCGCATCCTGCGCACCTTGGCCCAGGGAATAAGCAGGCCCAGGGAGAGGACGATCGCCGGCACACTCGAAACGCGGATCCAGAAGAGTTTCCAGCCGCTGAGCGCGCTTTCAAACCCGAGCCTTCCCATCGACGAATTCCTCAGACAGTAATTCGTCGCCCAGGCGTACAGATACATCTGGATAAAAGAGCCGACGAGCAATACCGCCGCATAGAGGGCAAATACCGTTGCCAGGACTCCGCCTGCCAGAGGTCCTTTTCCAGGGGACAGCATGCCGGCTATGCCGGATGCGGCGACACCGGCGATGATGACACCCGCCCAGAAGAGCGCGAACAGGAGCAGCCACATCCTGACGTACGCCCCGTAGAACGGCCCGTGCGTGCCGGCAAACGCGTTGGACGTAGCTCCGTAGGCGAGGTTGTCGAAGAAATACTTTCGTCTCCTGAAGTCCCAGTACGGCACAATAAGTCCCAGAGTAAAGGGGATGAGCAGTGCATAGAACAGATAGGTCCGGTAACCCTCGCCGGCTGTGCCGAGAAAACGGAAACGTATATTGCGGTAGACCGAGTTATGCGTGAAGAAGCGAAGCGATTTGTAGATCAGCAGCGGAACGACGAGGGAAAACAGTCCGAACACGACGAGACTGTACAGGGGATTGAATGTCTTGACGAGATAATACAGAAGCAGGCCCGCGGCCACGATAGCGTATCCTTTCAGCAGCGCCACCGGGTCGGCCGTATAATCGAAGGGGTGTCCGTCAAGGAGCGTATTCCGGTAAAAATAACGACGGGTCCTCACCTTTGCCCACGCCGCATATATGCCGAGCGTGAGGATCGTGAGGAAAACGTTTACTATCCATATCCTGAAGTATTCCGCGCCGGAGCCGGTGAACTCCACGCCGTACCTTTTTATAATGCCGGATGATTGCACGCCGGCAGTTGCGGAGGGCATCGCCCTGGCCCTTGATTCTGACACCGGCGCGGGAGTCACGGTCTGCTTTTTCCTGCTGAAACTCTGAGCCGCGATGACGCCCACGAGGATGATGGCGCCCAGCGCCAGAAGCGCCATGCACCTGCCTGCCCACGTTTTGATCGCTTCGTATCGTCTCAATTCACTATGCGTCTTTGACAGTTCGTCCTGAAAGGTTTTGTCGCCGAACGGAGTCGGTGTTCTCGTATCAGGAGAAACCGAATAAATCCTGAACAGGCCGCTGTCTGCCACGATCATGCGGTCTCCTCCGTATGCGATATCAAGGGGAAGGGCGCCCTTTTCGAGCGGCAGGCGGCCCACCTGGCTGCCCTCCGGAGAGAATACGCGAACGCCTGCTGATGTCAGAAAACCGTCGCTTACGGCAACCCACAGATTACCCTCTGGATCCGGCGCAAGCGCCTGGGGCCGCGTCTGGAGCAGATCATCTCCGAGTCTCTCCTGTTCTTTTTGTATCTCGCCGAATATCTCCATCAGGTCCTTCAAACCTCCGGCGCCTGCCCGCGGATTACTCTTCAGTTTCTCCTGAAGATTTCGGGCTGGTTCCGCAGCGGGCCTGAGTTTAAAGCCGGCGCCTGTCTGCTGAAAGGCATTATCCCCGAATTCGAAGGCGAGGAGTTCCCCGAGGCCTGTATTGGACACCCACAGTCTGCCTTTCCTGTCAAAGGCCATTCCGGCCGGGGCGCGGATCTCCGATGTTGCCGATATCGTATGCACAAGGGTACCGTCGAGGTCCTGCGAAAGCAGCATGCTGTTTTCCGCGTCTGCAATGAGCAGGAGGTTCCTCTCCTCATCGGGCAGGAGTTTGAAGTATCCGGTGAGAGCATGCTTTCCAGCCGGTCCTATCCTCCGGCAGGAAAGGGTGGACATCACGCACCGCTTTATCTCGCCCGAGGCGAGGTCCCCGATAAGCAAATCTCCGTTCTTCAGGAGCTGCAGGTCAGCGGGTTCTCCCCTGATGCCGAGGTCCGCAAGGGAGACGCGTTTTTGGATATTTCCATCAGGAGACAGGAAAAACAGGGTCTTGTTGCTGTGAATGCAGACCCCGTTTTCGTTGGCGCTGACATGATCAGGAGGATATATGCCGCCTGCCTGTTTCAATGCCCAGAGGCGTATGCCTCCGGCGACGATGATCAGAACGATCATGACTGCGGCAAGGACATTCTGGTTTCTGGTCCCGCTCAGGGTTCTTCTGCCGACAGTTGACTCTGTTTTCGTCTTGATCCGTCTTGTTTCGGCCTCAGGGCCGGCCTGCAACGGGGTTTGACCGGCGCGGGGATTATCCGCAAGTGGCGCAGTGTCTCCTTTGCTCGGTTCCGGAGACCGGTCCGCGGGAGGTCTCTGCGGCTTTGCAGCCGGGAGGGGATGATCTTCGACCACCCTGCAATGCGCACCCGCATTTTGAAGGATTACCCGTATCTTTTCCGCTGTCTGGTAGTCAATATTTTTTCTGACGATAAGGGTTTTTCCCGAGAAGAAACGATCAACAATCCCCTCGTTGTCCCTGTAGATCCTGAGAAGCCTCCGGCGAATTTCAGGCGCAGGCGTATCAGCGCTAAGCTTGCCTTCGAAAATGACCTTATAGGTTGTCTGATTCATGATCTGTAAATTCGCTTTCGATGGGACCTGCCAAAGGGGCATCCCGATCCCCGCGAGGCACTGCTATCAACGGTAAAACGGGTGCCCCTATTTTGTCAAGGATGACGTGGGGTCGGTCACTCTCCCGACGGATCAGACCAGTTGTATGTCTGGCCGAAGTAGTTGTGGCAGTTGAAAGCACAATTTGTGGGATGATTGGCCAGCTGTGAGTAGTTGAGCAGGGCCATCGTGCCGTATTGGTCGCCTCCCGTATCTGTGTAACGGGTGTATTGCAACTCGTCGTAGACCCAGCCCGACTGTGTATTTGAGCCATGCACGCTGTGACAGGCCGTACAGCTTATGGAAGAACTTACCGAGCCCCTGTAAGACCATCCTCCGGACTGCACGTGGTAGTAATGGAGATTTGCAAACTGACCGCTAAAGTACGTAATATCATCATAGACTTTTCCTGATCCCTGACCGTTCCTGTCTCTGAACTTCGTCAGGATATTCAGAATGTTATAGGGTGGCGGACCGTCTCCGTTTACATCATAATTGCCGCCCTGCCGGTAGCCCATGACCGCCTCCTTTGTTACCCTCTGGTAGTTGCTGTGACATGCAAAGCAGGCATCGTAGGAGGCTTCATCAGATGACCTGTAATACTTGGTCGAGGCATTGGGGAGCGTCAGGCTCCTGCCCAATAGGCCGACATTGGCAGAGCCGTGGCCGTTTGAGTGGCACCCGGTATTCGTGTTTCCGTTTCCAAGGCAGGTCAGACCCTTCTGTTTGTGGCCGTATGTCTTGTTCCAATTGTTCTTGATGTCAGTACTTGCGCGATAGGGTGTTACCCCGAGCGCCTTGCCGTCAGAAAATGGACTCATCGTGCCGTTTGCGCCATTGGAATCGTGGCAACTGAGGCAGAAAGGCTCTGCAGTGACAGGGTTCGCAGGATCATAGGTATATATCGCTCCTGTGTCGGCATCTATCAGCCGTATGGCGCCGCCCGGGTGCTGCGATGTGTCATGGCAGACCCTGCAGTCAGCGTTCTGGAGGGTGCCTGCGGCAGGGTAGACATGATGGGATGTCTTCAGAAAATCGCCGCCGGCGCCTGTGCCGTCACCGTTGCTGTCTACTATCTGTCTTCTGCTATTCATTGCTGTCTTGTGACAGGAGATGCAGTCACTGAAATCAAGCGTCTTTGGGGGGCCGCCCCACGCTGAGCTGCTGTGGCAGCCGAAGGGTCCGCTGCAGGATCCGCCGCTTGCACTGTAGCTGTATATAATCGTCCCTGCGCTGTTGCCGACATCGTATCGCCTGTTTGCGTGTTTCGAATAATCCGTTATCGCACTGCCGGTCTGTGTAGTCAGCCAATGGCATTTCTCGCATGTCATGAGCCCGTGCTGTACATGGCTGTTCGCCTTCGGGTTCCCATTGCTGTAATCAGGGGAATAGTTATGACACGATGTGCAGACTGCGGAAACGCCTCCCCAGTTCGGCGAGTTGTTTGAAGGGATCGCGCCCGTCGCAACAGAAGTGCCGTTGCTGTGGCAGTAGGTATTGCCGCAGGCGGCATAAGCAGTTCCCGGTGCTCGGTAGTTCAGCGGACTCGACTGCCCGGCATACGTCCCTTCTGAGGCAATAGAACTCCAGAAAGCCACGTTGACCCATCCATTGGCGTGATTCCGGTACCCATAGGTCAGGCTGCCGACATACGTCGCGGAGGTCAGGGTCCTGCTGTCCGAGACGGTAGTGGCGTGACACAATGAGCAGTCATAGCGGTAGGTCTGGACATGAGTGCCATGGGAACCGGTGCCGATCGTCTGGGACGCAGATGGATCGCCGCCGTGGCAAGCGGTGCAGTCGGCCGGCAGCGATCCGCCCCACGTTACAGTATTTGTATTTGGGGCGTCGTACGGCGGCAGGCCTTTTGTCCCCTGGCTGTGACAGTAGAGATTCGAGCATGAACCATAGGGTGTTTGCGGAACGGAATCACCGGAATAGGCACCTCCTCCGCCGTGTGTTGCGGAGGGGAAATCAGGATTGAAGACAATATCGATAGTGCGGTTTACATGGCTTACCCGCCGATTGTGGCAGTTGGTACAGCCCGAGTACGAAGAATCGTAGTGGCATGATTGACAATTGCCGTCCTGATCGAACTTATAGAGCAGATGTTTTGCATGGCTTCCGGTGGTCAGGGCCGTGTAGCCGGAGTCAGACGGATGGGCATGGCCGACCGCATGACACGCTGCACCCCTGCCGCACGTTCCAGCATAGGTTTGCCCCCACGTGGGCGTAACATATGAAGGGGCCTGCGTTGGGTCGGGATTTCCCTGGACAGAGCTGTGGCAGTATGTGTTTGCACAGCCTCCGAATCCGCTGCCGGGTGTTGGGTTGCCCGTATATGAGGCACTGCTGCCGTACCTGGGCGCAAACCTGACATCGATCCGGTAGTTGACGTGCAGATCTCCGCGGTTGTGACAGACGGAAGCGCATCCCTGGACGTTATCGGAACCTACGTAGTTATGGCAGACAGTGCAGCGTGCAGGGCCTCCGGGCGTGGCACTCAACTTAGGGTCTGCGCCGAGCGCCTCAAGATGCCTCGTATGGCTCCCTGTGGCGATCTCGGGCGTAGACAACGGCAGATCGGCCCACCAGGCGTGTCCCAGATCAACGCCATGACAGGTTCCGCATGTGCCGGTGCTCATAGTACCCCAGGTCGGCGACTTGTACTCCCCTGGTTGTCCCGTTAGCGGACCGCCGGTGCTTGTCTGTACGATGCTGTGACAGTAAAGGTTGGTGCACTGACCGTAGGCTCCGGGCACCGGAGACGACGAGCCGCTGCCGCTTCCCCTGTATTGAGCCCCTGAGAGAAGGGAGTACGTTGCGGTGTCGAACGACCAATCGGCTTTTCCATTTACGTGACTGGATACATAGTTATTATGGCAAACAGTACATGCCAGGTTTCGTCCATAGATATAATTGTTAAAGGGAGAGACGTCGTTGGGCGCATGGGACCAGATATCATTCATGACATGAGTCCTGTGGCTGCCCCTAAGCGGGGGATTCGCGGCAGTAGCCCCGTGGCACGTGCCGCACGCCCCTGTTGCCGCGCTGCCCCAGACAGGACTTGTGTTAGTGCCTCCATTGGGCTCCATGGCAGAGCCGTGACAATACACACTGCTGCAGGTCTTGGTTCCGCCTGTCGAGACTGTGCTCGCAGGTGTTGTTGCCGTTGCAGACGGTTCATAGACAACGCCCGATTGTCCGTCATAGTTGCCGCCTTGGGTCTGGCTGTCAAACCCGCCGAATCCGATCGTGATGCTGCGGTTATTATGGCTTGTCCCGCTGCCTACGCTGCTGTAATGGCATGCGGCACAGTTGATCCTTACGTCATTGACGTGCCTATCGTGCGCCCCCGCTGTCACTGATCTTGTGACAGTAGTCCATACAAGCCCGTTTGTCTTCGTGGGCGAGTCGAGAGTCGGCGGATTGCCGTGGCAGCCGTTGCAGGATGCCTTGAAGCCCCCTGTGTGTTCGTGGCATATTGTGCAGTTTGTCCTGTCGTTGTGGCTGGTGTCGCCTATCGTTGACCAGTGTTTCCCCTGCGTGTGGCATATATAACAGACACTTGTCGTCTTGTTGACCGAGTCGCCTGCGCTGTAATCCCCTCCGGATAAAAACAGTTTGACAGGGCCGCCGACCACGGCGCTTCCGGGATTTTTATAGACGATGTGTGACCTGATGTTCTTTCCGTAAATAATCGCGTAGGTGGTGGTTGCAGCCGAGAGATACGAGGTATTGACGATGCCCTTGACCGTTACCACATTGCTGCCTGAAGCAGCAGTCCTGATTTTGTAAAAAGTTGCCGGTAAACCGGCAGAGATTGCATCAATGTCAGGAATGATATAGTAGCCGCTGTAGTCGGCTGACGGCGTGTTGCCCAGGGTTATGGTCGTTTCGCCCTGGCTGTCATTGGGCACAATAGCGGCCGCATTGAGGGGGCCTGTCACAAGAAAGGTCTCAGTGGACCATGCCTGTGTCTGATTTTGCTTGTGAGGGTCATGGCAGGTGACGCACTGGGTTGTCCATCCGCCATGGGTAGACCAGTAGTTGCTGGAGGTTGATGTCGTTGAATGCGTCTTTTCATAAGGCGCTGTGGTGCCTTCGTGGCAGGCAAAACACCGGCGGTTATTGATATTGTCGTCCAATGCGTCGGGGTAGGGCACGGATGCCCAGGGGGGTATTGTGGAGCCGTGCACCCAGTGACAGTTTGAGCAGGTTATGGTGTATCCGGGAACAATATCCGTATGGGGCGCGTCAAGGCCAAAAGCGAGGACCGGAAGAAAGATCAGAAGAAGGACTGGAAGAAGGTGAACCTTTATGAGTATGCTTTTCATCATTCTATCCATAAAACGAGTTCGAAAAGCCCGGCCTATGGCGTTGATCATAAAATCAAGTATAACAGAAGATATACTATTTTGAATTAATAAATTTGCAATTATCATGCCTCTGATTGTCAAGTGAGAGAGGCTCGAGATCCGGGGAAGCAAGGGACTCTTTGTGTTTGAGAGGTAATGCTTCTGAGAGGTGTGAGATTCGGAAATATTGGTGTATAAACGACGGGTTCAGGATTGAAAGCCTGATAGAATGGCTTCTTTCTCAAGTCGTGAGTGGCAAATACCAAGCCATATTGCCAATGTAAGAGCCTCATGCATGAGTGAAATAACGCAGAGATAAACGAATTTCTGAGGCATAGTGCACGCTCGTCAGAATGTCCGGACAAACTATTTTCCGGAATCAGAAGACTATGCCTTCTCTCCTTCCTTATAGAGCACCAGGTATTCCTGCTCGAGCGAATCAAACTGTGATTAAACGGCCCTCTTGATAGTAATATCTGCATATCTTATCGTTACGCGCGCCGAAAAACTTAAGCCAGGCTGCCGGCGACCCTGTATCTTTTGCGTGGATTTATGTGATATATTTATTGTCAATATGCAGGTCGATTCTATCATCGGAGGGAGGAGACATGAAAAGAATCGCAGGGATGTTGGTTCTTTTGACCGCGCTGTGTGCCGGTTCCGAGGCGCTGGCAAAGAACGATTCCTTTGAAAAGGCTGTCAGGTATTATCTGAAAAAAGACTTTAGGCACGCCGCGGAAAATCTCAAACAATATATCGCCGAGAGGCCGGACCCCGCCGCTTATTATCTTCTCGGGTATGCGAGTTACAAGCTCAAGAGGTTTGACGAGGCAAACGCCTATTTTGCTGAGGCGTATCTTATAGACCCAGCCATCTCGCCGAAGACGGAAAGGCTGCTGAAAGAAAACCACTGAAACGGCAGCCTTTGTTCAATGGAGTTGGCAGGAGTATGAGGATAGAATGATCTTGTCACGACCGGCGTCACCTGTCCGCATCGCGGTTCTGATGTTTCTGTTGTCACTGTTTTCGCCGCTTATTTCCCCGGCATCCGGCACGATGGTTGCCGCTGGCGATTCCCATTCAGTGCTGCTCAGGACGGACGGGACCCTCTGGACCTGGGGCTTTAACGGCGACGGCGAGCTGGGTGACGGCGCCATGGTCGACCGTGGCGTGCCCGCTAAAATAGGCGCATCCGCCAATTGGTCCTTTGTCGGCGCGGGCCACTGGCATTCTGCCGGCATCCTGTCGGATGGGTCTCTCTGGACCTGGGGATGGAATTTCTACGGACAGCTGGGTGACGGGACGACAACAGGCCGGTCCGCGCCGGTGCGTGTCGGAAGCGCTGCTGCCTGGGCCCGGGTCTCGGGGGGCGATTCGCACACCCTGGCGCTGAGGACTGACGGCACATTATGGGCCTGGGGCTTTAACGGCGACGGCGAACTCGGAAACGGGACGAACACGGACAGCGCATCTCCCGTGGCGGTGAGCGGCGGCGGCGCTTGGGCTGTCGCCTCTGCGGGAGGGTTCCATTCTTCAGCAGTGAGATCAGACGGGTCTCTCTGGACATGGGGATGGAATTTCTACGGACAGTTGGGTATAGGCGCCGTGACTGACCGGTCGGTCCCAACGCAGGTTGGAACCGCAAAGGACTGGGCCCGCGTTTCCGCAGGAGGCTTTCACACCCTTGCCCTCAAGACCGACGGCACATTGTGGGCCTGGGGCTTTAACGGCGACGGCGAACTCGGAAACGGAACGACTGACGACCAGCCCGCGCCGGTGCGCGTAGGGACCGACAACCGGTGGACATCCGTCTTTGCGGGAGAGTTTCATTCCGCTGCCATAAAATCAGACGGCACTCTCTGGACCTGGGGATACAACAACAACGGTCAACTGGGCGACGGAACGACCACAGACCGTATAAGTCCTGTCAGGGTCGGCGCAGACACTGATTGGGCGGCTGTGGCGGCAGGCGGATATCACACCGTTGCTTTCAAGGGAGACGGGACGGTCTGGACGTGGGGTTCAAATTCCGCCGGACAAATAGGCGACGGGTCCAAGGTCAGCAGCCTCACCCCCAAACAGATCTTTTTCAGGGTGTCGGTAACGAACACCGCCGGAGGGAAAGTTTCGCCATCCGGCACGCTGATCGTTAATTCCGGCGCGATTGTTTCCCTTGCCGTGACTGCTGATACGGGGTACCATATCAGCGCTGCCGGCGGTTGCGGCGGCACGCTGGTGGATGCTTCTTATACCACGTCTGCGATTGGGGCGAACTGCGATATCTCTGTTTTTTTTGAAAAAGACACCGCTGTCACTCATACGATCACCGCTTCCGCTGGGATAGGAGGCGTTATCACGCCTGCCGGACAGATCAAGGTGAATGACGGCAAGACCCAGACCTTCACGGTGGCTGCTGACTCTGGATATCGCATACTTTCGGTGGAAGGCTGCGGAGGAACCCTCACCGGCAGCATATTTACGACCGGCGCGATAACCGCTGACTGCAGCGTGACGGCCACCTTTGAAAAACTCGTGTTCGCCGTTACCACCTCTGTCGGGCAGGGGGGCCGTATATCTCCGAGAAGCGCCGGTGTGAGCAAGGGCACAATCGTGGCCTTCACCCTGACTCCTGATGCAGGCTATCGGATCTCTTCCGTCTCGGGCTGCGGCGGCTCGCTCGTTGGTTCTGTATATGAGGCCGTGATAACGGCTGACTGCACGGTGGCCGCCTCGTTCGAAAAGGATTCAGCAGGCGTAACCCGCACGATAACCGCATCGGCCGGGCCGGGCGGAGGCATTGTGCCTTCAGGTCTTGTAACGGTCAAC
Source organism: Nitrospirota bacterium (assembly GCA_021825805.1). Taxonomy (GTDB): domain Bacteria; phylum Nitrospirota; class Thermodesulfovibrionia; order Thermodesulfovibrionales; family UBA6898; genus JAKAGF01. Next base: position 2,042 of record JAKAGF010000050.1, on the reverse strand, counting down.
GACGGCGGCACAAAGGCCTTTGTCATTACCACTAATAACGGGTACCATCTCGTATCAGTCACCGGATGCGGGGGCGGCCTCAATAGCAATACGTATATTACCGGTCCCGTGAACAGTGACTGCAGCGTAACGGCCGTCTTCGCCGCTGATTCAGGCAAGACGCGTACCCTCACCGTAAAAAAGAGCGGCAGGGGAACCGGCGGCATCAGCGCATCGTCCGGCATCCTGTCGTGGGACGGGGACACCGCCTTTGGAAAATATGATGATGGGACTATCGTTGTTCTCACCGCTGCGGCCGGCGTCAATTCGTCATTTTCAGGGTGGAGCGGATGCAGTTCGACGACGGGTCTTGCCTGCACGGTGACGGTAAGCGGCAACGCGACTGTGACCGCGATCTTTGCCTACAACCCGCCGCATACGGCTAACTATGACGATGCGGATGCCGGGATTGCCTACGCGGGACCGTGGAGGCGCCGGAGCGATCAACAGGCCTTTGCCGGTACGATAAGTTTTGGTCAGAACGTGGGCGGCATAACATCCAGCCTGAATTTTCCCTTCACCGGAAATCAGATAGCATGGAAGGCTATGGTCTGCCCGTCCTGCGGCGTTGCAAAGGTCTATATTGACGGGGCCTTCCGCGGAAGAGTGCGTTTAGACAGCAGCGAGACGCGGTATGACCAGAAGGTCTTTGAGGTCGTGGTGGGAGGCGGCAGCCACGCGATATCAGTCGTTGCCGAGCCCGACCTTCCGGGCAAGACGATCAATGTTGACAGATTTTCGGTCAGTGATTAAGAGGTGGAGGACACTATGACAATCAGAGGGGGCGCATTGGCTGTGCTTCTTGCCCTTGGATTAGGCGCGGTGCTCATTATCAGTGGATGCGGCGGAGGTGGCGGCGGCGCAGCTGCGCCCGGACCTGGAGCAGCTTCTGTGCTGACCGAGACAAACGCAGGCCCTGCCGCCGGAGCCGTGGTCACGTCTCTTCAACTGGTGACGCGGCCGAACTATGTGGGCGCCGCCTCCCTCGGTAGCCCTGTTGCAGCGCAGGGGGGATTCCTGCCATCTCTCCTCAGGAGGGCGCTTGACCGGCCCAAGAATGGCGGGCCGGCGGTCATGGGCACCGGCAGCGTGAAGTCAAATTGTTCCGGCGGAGGGACGAAGCAAAAAGACAGCCGTTGGGACGGTTCTGATACTGACCCGCAGAATTATAGCGCAACGATTACGTATCAGTCCTGCGTTGAAGGGACAGAGACCTGGAGCGGCGTCGTGACAGCAGCCTACACAGGGTCGCTTGCAGCTCCGCAGAAGGTGACGACCTCCCTGACTCTTGTCTATGCCGATACCCTTGCCGGCGACAATCTGTCGATCACCAACGGTTCGATCTCCTATTCCGATATAGTCTATGTTGCTGACACAGCTGTCGGGGCGTCTGTTGCGATCTCGGGAAAGATCGACGGCAGGGTTGCGTCAAAGCAGTTCTCCGCGGACATGTCGGGGTTTGTCGTATCGTACCGTTTTGAAGGCCCTGCAACGCGTTTTAAGGTGGGAGGCGTTTTGAAACCAGCGTGTGCGTCCGCCGCACTCACTGCAACGACGAAAAAGGATATCGTGATACGGTCCGGCGATACCTGTCCCTCTGACGGTGATATGACCGTCTCCGCGGGAAGTGACGCGGCTGAACTTGTATTCTCTGCGGACAAGAAGGTCTCGGCCCTGTTTAACGGCAAGCTGGTCGCTGCATATGGCTCGTGCGCCGAAGTCGGGGGTCTTTGCCTCTGAGATGTTCTTCCGAAGGCAAGGGCGTCTCCGCTCACGACGAAGCCCGCAGGATGACCCTGCATGGAGGAGATGCGAAGCGGGAGCTCAAATGCGGCGTTTGTGCTCTGCACGTCAGGTAAATGCACGGAACAAGACCTCAATTCCTATTAATGCTCGTCAAGTATCAACGTTATATATGGATAGAGCAAGAGGTTAGACTCCCCCATTAAAAGCATACGAGGAATATCTTTCCAGTCTATCCAAAAGAGAAACCTCCTGCTAAG
>JAKAGF010000049.1 GCA_021825805.1 Nitrospirota bacterium | reverse complement strand
TGCCTTGAGTTTGTCTTCCGTCTTCCCTGAGACCATGCCGAAATAATCGGCAGCGGCCAAATGCGATTCTGAGGGGATGTTGACGGTGAACGCCTGTCTCTGCGTGATACAGCCGAAGGAATAGGTCACTTTTCTCAGGGAGACCGCGAGGCAGGGAGGAGTAGAGCAGCAGATGCCTCCCCAGGATGCTGTCATGACATTTGCCCTGCCGGAATCATCATAGGTAGCGATTACCATGACCGGGGTCGGATAGAGGATTGTCTTTGCGCCGAGAGATTTTTTCATTGGAACTCCTTTTGTATGCATGTGTTATCCAGCCTCTTGCAGTTTGCGGATGATATCGTTCAGGGAGCGGTCAGTCTCAGAGGTCGGTATGGGACAGGAGCCTGCCCCGAGGTGCCCGCCTCCTCCGTACTCCCCGCAGATCCGGCCGCAGTTCGCTTTGGATGTCCGGTTGAAGATATTGTGGCCGATGCTTACCGTGACAAATTTCTTGTCAGGTCCCCACTGGAGCCGCACCGAGATATTGCCTGCCGGAAACAGGGTGTAGACAAGAAAACGGTTGCCAACCGGCGGCTTCGGCAGGGAGCGGAAGTCGGTGACAATGACGTTCCCTTCAAGGCGGGAATGTTCGCCGAGGGCCTGAAGGAATGTCCTGTTGCTTTCCCTGAGGAGCTTTGCCCTTTCCGCCACCTCGGGCTGCCTGAGGACCTCTTCCACAGGCATTGCCTGGAGCCACTCCACCAGTCTGCTGAAGTAATCCTTGAATCTCCCGATGCCTGACCGCGAGTCTATGGTATATCCCAGCAGGATCACACCTGCGGGATCAAGCACATCATTCTTGGTCAGCCGGGCAGCATCAAAGCGGTCGGTCTCGCTGACAAGGGACTGGTATTTTCTGAACTGCTCCGCATTGTAGTAGTCATAAATAACCCGGGCCGCGCTCGGCGCTATGGCATGTTTCCCCCGGAAGATGGCAGGGGGCTTCTCGTTGCTGTCGGTGAGTTCGTGGTGGTCGAACCACATGCCGCAGTCAGGATGAAAGGGGAGATTCACCACGATGTCGGCCGCAGTGATCTTCACCCTCTTGTCCGTTATGTCCTGGGGGTGGAGCAGTTCTATGGAACCGACCTGTTCCATGGAGGTGATCAGCACTGCAGATGTTACACCGTCGAGGTCTCCTCTGGTTACGAGTCTCATAGCGTCTCCTTCCGCGCAACAGAGTCGTCATATTGTACCACGGAGCGGCTTATGTCTTCGTCAGGCATGAGAAGAAGGCTGCTTGTTCAGGTATGCGCTTGCCTGGCCGTGGACTGAGGGGCTATCCTTTTCAGAGACGTTTGCGACGATCCGCTCAAGGGCGGAGGTCACCTTTTCACGGAGGCCCGGCTTGAGCCTCTTCACGTGCTGGAAGGTGTTGAGGAGCCTGCCCGCGGTGATAGCGTTGACCGGAGCAAGTTCGATGATCGTATCAGCCACCCATGCGATACCTTCATCCTTCCAGACGACCTTGTTGTTTACCGCCATGGGAAGGAAAAGCGCCCGCGCCCATGTGGGCTGCGTGATCACAAAACCGGGCCGCCTCTTCTCCTGCTCGATCATATCGAAGACGTCATCGCAGGCGCCGCTTGAGATGATGCGGAGATAATTGGCATAGCCGCTGAGGTGGGCATGCCAGGCATCGTAGACCTCCTCCAGCACCGCATGCCGGAGCGGAGAAGAACTCCTGTTTAATGCCGTGAGGGCGTTGACCCGATCAGTGGCGGTAGCGGCCTGCCTGAAGTGGTTGATGATGAGGGTATGGCTGCCGGGTGAGTCGTCGATTGCGATGAGGTCCAGGAGCGCGTTCTTGAGCATCCTTTCTTCCATGCCTTCCCGCGGCGACCGACTCCCTGATTTCGAATAGGTGTCCAACCCCTCGAACAGCGCGATGAGCTCTTGTCTGTACCGGCGATTGACGGCAAGCATCATCGCCTCGCGGGCATCCACCAGTTCCTGATACCAGGTGGTATAGGCCCGATCCATCGGCTGTTCATCTATCCTCAGAAAATAGGCCTTCAGCGAGGCAGGCAGGTCCTGAAGGGAAAGGATCTCTTCGCAGAGGTCGAGCCAGCCGGCGCTCACCTCAGCCCTGGGATCATTCAGCAGCCTGATCCTTTCGATGTCAGTCAACTGCCGCATGGCGTCCACCCGGTTATAGGCGTTGGGATCCAGTCGCACCTGCAGTGCAAGGGTCTCGGCTGTGGCGTTCTTATGTCTGAATGTGCCGTAGAAGGAGTAGTCGCGGTTCATCGAGGCGAAGGCCGGTGGTTCTGCGACGTTTTCAAGGGCCAGTTCAGCATCAGCGTCCTTGAGTTGAAATGTCCGGCTTGTTTCCGGCAGATCATTCCCCTCCTTGTCCACAAGGGCAAGCACGAGCGGCAGCTGAAAAGGTCCGACGCCGGGCCGCGTCTCCTGATGGAATTTGATGCAGTACCGTTTCTTCGCAGGGTCGTATGCGGTCTCGGCCGTGACCTTCGGATAGCCTATGGTATAGAGCCAGGTCTTTTTGAACTGCTCCAGAGAGACGCCGGATTTCTCCTCAAAGCAGCCGAAGAACTGGTCGGTGTTGGCATTGCCGTTATGATAGCGGGTGAAGTAGAGGGTCTTTGCCTCGTGAAATGCCTTTGCTCCAAGGATGAGCCTCAACATCCGTATCACCTCGGCTGCCTTTACATAGGTGACGCCGTCGATGAGCTCATCAGGGTCGTTGAACCCGTCTCTGACGATCCGGCCGACATGGCCCGCATCCTCCATGGTGATGGGGCCGAGGAGGGGATTCCTGATACTCTCCACCTGGTTCAGCCTGATGAACGACGCGTCAAAGAGGTCAGCCATGAACTGCCGCTCGACATCAACGGTGTACGCCTCGTTCAGCCATACATCAAAGGGTGTTTCCATCGTCGTCTCGCTGCCGCACTGGTTATGCTCGAACTCATGGACGATCACCGCATGGGAGTACAACAGGGCGGCGTCCATGGTGTGCTCGTTGACAAGGGCCGCGTCGGTCACGATAGTGGTATTGCCGACGTTCTCCATTCCCCCGAAATTCGACTTTGTCATACATATCGTGCGGTAGGTGTCAGCGGAGTATTCATAGCCCTGCGTCTTTTCCGTCCAGAGGACGGATTCCTTCAGGATATCCATGGGTATCTTTACGTCAGCCACGCTGCCGGGGGGAACAAGATATTCGAGCCTCACCGTCCTGCCGGAGGGGAAGGTGACCTGGTCGATGAGGTTATCCCATGTGCCGGCGCATGCGATGAAGAGGTACGGCGCCATGGGCGTGGGGTTCTCGTAGGTGATCACCTGGCGCGACGGATCGCCGGGCTTCGGTACCGCCTTTCCGTCGGGGTTGTGCCTTTTGCTTATGTTGCCGTTGCTGATGAGATGGGTGTATCTGCTGTCCGCCTCGAGGGTTGCAGTAAAAGTGCATTTAGCCCTGCAGTCATCGATAATCGGCATGATCCGCTGGAAACCCCACTGCTGGCACTGTGAAATGTACTGCTGGGGCGCTCCCGGAGGCGTGGTGTCCTTGTAGATCCCTTCGAGAATATGGTCTGAGGGATGGCACCTGGTTCTGGCGCGGATAAAGAACCGCGTGCCCTTTGAAACGCCGTGCGAGAAGGGAATGACAAGCCTGTTCCTGTCCTTCTGGAAATCATAGGCAAGAGATTGACCTTTGTTGTCGTCAGGGCCTGCCACCCATTCGATGCCCAGAATGTCGAGGCTGTTTGCATCGAGGATGAGTTCCGCCAGGTCCTTGAGCGCCACCATGCGCAGGCAGCCGGTCGTCTCGACCGCGTCTCCGAGGAAATTGAGATGGATGGTGAGATGCTCCAGCCGCACCGGCAGGTCGCCGAAGTCTTCACGCATGTATTTGTATTTCCGTTCCGTCATATGATCCATCAGCCCCCTTGAATCGTTGTGGTTACTACTGATGCAAAATGCCTGTAGATTATTGTAGTCGAAACTGAGGATTAATCAACAACGGGAAAGGCGGGTTTGACCGGCCGGTCCCCGGTCCTTCAATCTGCGGGAATAAGGCGCGTCAATCCGGAGCTCCGCGCTGGGAAGCCACTCCGGGCTGATAATATGTATCAGCCTTTCTTGATCCTTACGTCCTGGTACGTCCCCTGGAGTTCAGCCTTCATGGCGCCGAACTGCCCCTTGCCGCTGGTCCTGATGACGATGTTCCGGTAACCTTCCTTTGCCTTTTCGTATGAGGTTAGGATGCTCTGGAGCTGAAACCCGTGCTTTCTTATGATATCCGCCACATCCTTGACCGAGCCTGAGCGATCCGGCACGGGCATGAAGATCCGATGGCCGCCGTGCCTGACACCGGTGATGTCCACCAGGGCGTGAAAGATATCGCGGTCGGATATGATGCCCACGATGCGGTCGTCCTCCATTACCGGCAGGCAACCGATGCTGAAGTCATGCATGATCCTGGCAGCCTCTTCAATGGGAGTGTCGGGAGAAGTCGTCCGGACCTTGGACTTCATCACCTCTTTCACCTTTGTTTTTGCCAGGAGGTAGTGGAGTTCGTAGACATCCAGCGTGGAGGCCGCGGAAGGGCTGAACTCCTTGATGTCCCTGTCCGAGATAATGCCCTTCAGCCTGTTTTCCCTGACCACGGGGATGTGCTTTATTTTTTTTTCCTTCAGCAGCCTGATGGCATCCGAGATCCCGTCATCAGGCGCTACCGTGAAAACCTTTCTCGTCATCCAGTCCGACACAAACATAACACCACCTCCGCTTGCTATATGCCGAGATATGCTGTCTTTACGTGTTCGTTGCCCGCCACTTCCGCGCCGGCGCCTTCAAGCACCACCCTGCCGTTTTCAAGGACATAGGCCCTGTCGGCGATCGCCAGCGTCTGCTTGACGTTCTGTTCAACGATCAGTACGGTCACGCCTTCTTCTCTTATGCGGGTAATGACATGGAATATCTCCTTTACCAGGATGGGCGCAAGACCCAATGACGGCTCGTCAAACATGATCAGCCGCGGCCGGGACATGAGTCCCCTGCCGACAGCCACCATCTGCTGCTCGCCTCCGCTGAGGGTCCCGCAGAGCTGCTTCCTCCGCTCTCTGAGGCGGGGAAAGAGATTGAAGACCGTCTCTCTTGTCTCCTCCCTGCCCGCGCGGGCAGTTCCCTTAAGGGAGCCTGTGTCGAGGTTTTCGTCAACAGTCATCTCCGGGAAGAGGCGCCTTCCCTCAGGCACATGGGCGATTCCCTTTTCGATGAGATGAAAGGCCTCTGTCAGGTGGATAGGGCTTTCGGAAAAGAGTATCTCTCCCTTCCCTGGCCTGAGAAGGCCCGACACGGTCTTGAGGATCGTGGACTTGCCGGCGCCATTGGCGCCGATGAGCGCCACCACCTCTCCCTTCCGCACGGAGAAGGAGACGTCCCAGATCACCTGCACATCGCCATAGCTGACGTCGATATGCCGGACCTCAAGCATTCTCGTCCACTCCCAGATATGCCGTGATGACAAGTGGATCGGCCCGTATCTCCGAGGGCGCGCCCTCGGCTATCCGCTCCCCGTAGTTGAGCACAACGATCCTGTCTGATATCGCCATGATCACCTTCATGTGATGCTCGATGATCATGATGGTTATCCCCCTGTTCTTTATGCCTTTGATGATCTGGATCGACTCGTTCAGCTCAGAGGGGTTGAGTCCGGCAAAGGATTCATCCAGGAGGATCAGCTCAGGGGCCGTGGCGAGGGCGCGGGCGATCTCAAGCCTTTTTCTCTTGCCGAGGGGAAGGCCCCTTGAAAGCATGTCCTTGTCGGCCAGAAGGCCGGTGAAATCGAGCACCTCGGTGGCTGTCCTTACTGCCTCGGCCTTTGTCCTGGACCTGAGGAAGGCGGATGCGATGACATTGTCGAGCACGGTCATCCGCTGGAGGGGCTTCACCACCTGGAAGGTCCGTGCTACGCCGAGGCCGCATATCTTGTTCGGCCTCAGATGGGATATCCGCTGGTCCTTGAAGAATACGTTTCCGCGTGAAGGGCGATAGAAACCGTTGATGACATTGAAAAGGGTTGTCTTGCCGGCGCCGTTGGGTCCGATCAGGCCGAGGATCTCCCCCTTTGCGACCGAGAAGGAGACATCGTGAAGCGCGGCGAGCCCGCCGAAGAACATCGAGACATTCCGCACTGAAAGCAAAGGAGTCATACGGGCTTGCCGATCCTCATCATTCTCTTCAGTTTGGGCATGTCGCCCATAATGCCGTTGGGCAGGAAGATGATGATGACTATCAGGAGGATGCCGAAGAAGGTGTGATGGGCTGCGCCCAGCCTGGGGATGGACCGGATCACCTCTGCCAGCAGGACCATGATGACTGAGCCGATGACCGGCCCCCAGAAGGTGGCCACCCCGCCGATCATTACGACCATGATCGTGACGATCGAGATATCGTGGAGGGCGAATACCACCTTGGGATCGATATATCCCATGTAGTTTGTGTAAAAGGCGCCTGCCAGGCCTGTGAAGACCGCGCTGAGACATAGGGCGACCGTTTTGTACAGCGTTGTATTGATCCCAAGGGATTCGGCGGCATCCTGGTCCTCCCTGATGGCGACAAAGTAATAGCCGAGCCTTGACTCGATCACCCTCTTGACCAGATAAAAGGTGATCGCGGCAAGGGTCAGGACGACATAAAAATACCACGTCTTCTCGATCCAGGTCCGTTCGCGTATCATGATGCCGAGGTCGCCTTCGGTCAGGCTGGTAAGATTTTCAGCGGTAACCCGGAGGATGACGCCGATGGCGAGGGTGGCGAGGGCGAAAAAAGGCCCCCGCAGCCTCAGGCAGATAAAGCCGATCACCATCGCAAATACGCTCACAAAGACGATGCTCAGCGGCATGCCCCACCAGGCCGAGGCGCCCCCTTTGGCGTATATGATGCCCGCGGTGTAGGCGCCGACCCCGAAAAAGGCCGCATGGCCGAAGGACACCTGCCCGCAGTATCCGCCGAGAAGATTCCAGGCCATGCCGACGATAGACCACATAATGACCATGATGAGTATATGCAGCGCATACGTGGACAGCCCCACCAGCGGGAGTATCGCCAGAAGCCCCAGGATGGCAAGGGGAAGATATCGTTTCATCTGCCCCATTTCTGCCTCCTCAGCAGGGAGACAACGCCGCCGGGGATAAAGATCAGGGCCGCAATAAAGATAACGAACCTGCCGACAGGCGCCCATCCCATGCCCGCATATGTAGCGGTCAGGGATTCGAATACGCCGAGGATAAGGCCGCCGACGATCGCGCCGACGGTCGAGCCGAGGCCGCCGAGGATCGTGATTACAAAGGCTATCAGCGTAAACTGCCCTCCCAGGTCGGGGTACAGATAATAAATGGGGATGAAGAGGCAGCCTGCTGCGCCGACCAGGGCAGAGCCGAGGCCGAAGGTAATGACACGCATCCTCCCGACGTTCACGCCCATGAGGAGGGCCGCGTCGTTGTCCTGGGCAGTCGCCCTGATCGACTTGCCGGTGTCTGTTTTGGCGAGAAAGAACCAGAGGGCTATGGTGATGGCGACAGCGATGAGGAATGAGATCGACCAGGGGAATGAAAGGGAGAGCTCTATGGGAGAACCCTTCCAGAAGTCAGACAGATACCATGCCTTTGTCGCGTAGTCCACAGGCGTTGAACGGTAGTCAGAGGTGAAGAAGACTGTTGCGAGATTCGCAAGCACCATGCCGATGCCGACCGTGAGGATCACCTGGTTTTCCGGAAGGATCGAATCCACCTTCAGCACCGGGTTGATGAGGAACCGCTGGAGCAGGACCCCGAGAACGAAGAGAGCTGGGGCCGCGATAAAGACCGACAGATAGGGGTCGAGATGAAAGAGCGTAAACAGGCCGTAGGCGATGTACATCGCCACCATCATCAGCTCGCCGTGGGCGAGGTTGATGATCTTCATCACCCCCATGATAAGGGTCATGCCGATGCCGATCAGGGCGTACAGACCGCCCAGGAGGAGTCCGGATATGAGGGTCTGGAGGAGAACCTCAAGCTGTGCCGATGACACGCTGAACCGTCCTGACGCCTATCCTATTTCCGGTCCCTCCACTTCGGTATGGGGTAGATATACTGCTTGCTGGCGTACTGCCGCGGCCAGATCGTCTCGAATTCCCCCTTCTGGACCTGAAGCACAAGGGTGTCCATGAAATTCTGGTTCTGGTATCCCTCCTTGTCCTCGAACCTGATCGGTCCGAAGGCGGTCTTGATATTGGTGGCCTTGAGCGCATTCCGTATCCCGTCCTGAGACCAGTCCTTTGCGCGGTCCAGGGTGTCTTTCAGGACGTACATTGCCGAATACGCCGATGCGCCGTGATAAGAGGGATAATCCCCGTATTTGGCCTTGTATTTCTCGGCATATTCCCTGGCCCCGACGAATTTCACCTGGGGGGTCCAGAGGGTCGCGCTGATCACGTATTCAGCAGCGTCCTTGGCGTTGTCGATGAACTCGGGGATCGCAAAGCCGGCCGCGCCTCCGGCGAAGAGCTTCGCATCGATCCTCAGCTCCTTGATCTGTTTCATCAGCAGGGACGCATCCATGACATAGGAGACCATGAAGAGGACATCAGGCTGGGCAGCCTTGACCTTGGACAATATCGGCTTGAAGTCCACGGAGCCTGCCTCGTACTTTTCCTTCAGCAGGATCTTTACGCCGAGCTTGCCGGCGTCCTTTACCATGGCGTCGGCCCCTGATGTGCCGAAGGCCGAGCTCTCATAAAGGATGGCGACTGTCTGGGGTTTTACCACCTTTTTCAGGAAGTCGAGAACGCCGTCGCTGTAATGGGCATTGACCGCGTTCTGGCGGAAGACATATTTGTAGTTCTGCTGGGTGATATTATCGTCGGCGCTGGCGACTACCAGATACGGAGTCTTTCTCTCCTCGGCAACAGCGGCGACAGCCTTGGCGCAGGCTGAGGTATATTCGCCCACGATGACAGGCTGTTTCCTGACGTCGATAAGTTTCTCGACAATGGCGCGCGCGGTTTCGGGCTTTGCACCGGAGTCTTCAAAGGACAGGACGAGCTTTTTCTTCTTGATGCCGCCCTTGGCGTTGATCTCTTCGGCAGCCATCTCATAGGATCGTTTCTGCATCTCCCCGAACTTCGCCTGCTTGCCGGTGAGCGGCAGCGGGATGACCAAGTTGAAGGTTTCTGCCGCGAACAGCGATGAAGAGAAAAGACAGACCAGAAAAACGACTGCCAGGCCGAGTGCGAAGCGTCTCATAATGACCTCCTGTAAAAAGGCATAGATATATACATTATAGTGGTAACGAAATGCCTTGGCAATACGGAAAAAAAGAGGGGCAGGCACAGCCTGTCCCTCTTTTGCCGGAAACCGCTGAGAATGTTCCTACCGGCCGTGGCCTTCAGGTATCTCCTCGTACCCGGTGAACATCGCCTTGATATGGGCGGTGGCGGTATGGCCGAGGGTCGCCAGATAGATATGGACGAAGATGAAGGACAGGAAGAAGAGGAACAGCACAACGTGGACGCTATCCACCACCTTGAGTCCGCCGGCGAGGTTGATGGGACCGGCAAACTGCTTGATGTCCCAGAGGAAAAGCCCTGATACCAGCTGCATCGGGATGAGGATGACCATGATCGCCAGGTAGGCCATCTGCTGCATGGGATTGAACTTGTTCTCCGGGGTGCTGTGATGGGGGTTTTCCTCTCCCAGCAGTATCCCGTAGCCGTAGTACCGGGCCTGCCTGATGCACCCGGTGATGAACTTCTTTACCGACAGGGGAGGGATATATATCCGTATCCTGCCGCTGAAGATATAGTAGACGAGCCAGATGAAGAAATTGAAGATCAGGATGAACCCCACGATATTATGGAGGTCCACCGCATCCCTGAACTTCATGAGGCTCAGCATATCCCGGTACCTGATCTGGAGCCCGGTGACAAAAAGCACGATGAAACTCACGGCGTTGATCCAGTGCCAGATCCTGATGGGCAGCGGATGCAGATAGATCTTCTTCATCTCTTGCCCTCCTTTCTCATTTTGTTCAGCCGCTTTGCCTCGCGGATGGGCGATGTAAGGACCCGCAGCGCGATATGCGCCAACGGCATCGACAGGCCGCCGAAGACCATGAGTATGCCTATCCAGTCAAGGGCCTTGAGCCTGGTGCTGCCCAGGACATAAAACTGCTTCAGCGAGACCATCGAGAAGACGGACCCGAGGACTTCGGGTTTGGCCTTGAAATTCCTGAGCCTGCCGTCAGCCTTGACAACGGCCACTGTAACGCTCTTGAAAAAGTCGGACTCTGACGTGTGGCACTGCTCGCACTCCCTCACCGCATCTTTTTTGAGCGCGAGCTGGTGCGCCTCTGCGCTGTTTGAGACATCCATCCTGCCCAGGAAGGTCACCTTTGCATTGGTGCCTTTATTGTTGAGCTTTCTGACGATATCCCATAGCTCGTCGGATTCGAGGCCCTCCCCGCCGTGGGAGCTGATCCTTTGAAGGATGGCCTGGTATTCAGAGCCGAGGAGCTTTGCTGCCTGTTCCTCGGTAAAGGGTTTGTCAGTGTTCTGATCATAGAGCCTCAGCTGGATGCCCTTTGCCGTGTTGGGCGAATGGCAGGCTGAGCAGGCGACCGCGCTGAGATGGAGCCCGGCGTTGGGCAGCCATTTCTCATGCTTGGCCTCAGCCTCCTTGTGGCAGCCGAGGCAGGCGGTCTTGATCCGCTCGTTCATGGCGGAAATCTTCACCTCATGGGCGAAGTGGCAGGACGAGCAGAGGGGGGCTCCGGTATGGCCTTTGGCCTTTGCCATACCGTGGACGGACTTCTGGTAGCGTTTGAAGACCTCCTCGTGGCAGCCCTTGCAGGGCACGCCGCTCAGCGTCTCATAGGTCGCCTTTGGACCCACGTTATGGAACCCGTGGCAGTCGGTGCAGACCGGCGCCTTGCTGTTCCCTTCGGATATGAGCTTGAAATGGATGCTCTCCCTGACCGCGTTGTGCTTGTCTAAATGACATCTCTTGCATGCCTCCGCGATGACGAAGCTCCTGCTTCTCTTGTCGCTGAAATCCCGGGTCGGATGCGATGTCCTGGAGAACCCGGTATGGCAGTCGGTGCAGGCGTGTTTGCCGTGGACCGAGGCCTTCAGCGGAGACGGGTCGATGAAGAGGGATATCTTCTCGCCGTTTCCAAGCGTCTTGGTGAGTTTCTGTGAATGACAGGTGAGGCAGTACTGGTTGTCGGATAAGGTGTTTTTCCATGCGGTCGACCGTTTTACGGAATGAGAACCGTGGCAGTCTATGCAGGGAGGACCGTTGGTCTTGTTTGTCAAAAAGGCATGGACAGGCTTCGCCTTGAGCTGGGTGTCGGAATGGCAGTTTCTGCAGGCCGCCGAGGCGGCGAGGAGAAAGGCTTCCCTGCTGTCATAGCTGCTTCTGCCCGGATGCGCATTCAAGGAGACCTTCTGGTGGCAGTCGGTGCAGCTCAGGAAGGCGTGGACCGTGCCCTTGAAGTCATCGGCATTGACGAACACCGACATCTTCTCTTTGTTCTTGAAGGTCTTGCTGAACTCGCGGGAAGAATGGCAGGACATACATGCTCCGGCGTTATCCACGATCTCGGCCTTCTTTGCGACGGCAAGTTCGGGGAGCGCGAGCAACAGGGTCATCAGGGCGATGAGCGGCAGAAAACAGACGTAGAGCAGGCCGAAAAGCGGGCCCAGGATGACGAGGCCTAAAGTGCCTTTCCCAGCTTTGTGTTCGGTATCTTCGAACATGAGCGAATACCTCCTTTTCTTGGAATATTCCCCGGAACATGCTGAAACATCAGTATTTTTACACCTCCCTTCCCTGATGCCTATAGCTGTCACGGGAACGGGACCGCCCGACAAGGCCGGGGAATGTCCCTTGTTCAGCTCATACGATACCAGCGGCCAAGCCTCTATGCAATCGGTATTAGTTCCTATATTGGGGTGGGGAAAGTTCCTATTAGGGGATTTTCTTGTGCAGGACTCAGGAGGTATATATCCGGCCGGAAGAATGATGGGGGGCCTATTCCGGCGGTTACTCCATCCTGCCTTCAGACCGGAGCCTGTCGATGACAGCCTTAATCCGGGGAAGGGCGTCGATGGCAGCCTTCTCGCCTTCCATGATCGCCTCATGCCGCCTCTCGAAATCAGAAGAGCCTATTGAGCCGACCTTCGGCTTTATCACGACATCAGCCCGCGAGGTCTGGATGGCAGCTATCCTGGAATACATGATATTGACCGCCTGCAGTATCGTCGAGATCGTACCGTCAGGAGGCGCTGCGTCAAGGTCGGCCGAGATATCTACGGCGATGACGACGTCCGCCCCGTACCGCCGCGCAGCCTCGACGGCAACCGGGCTCACAACGCCGCCGTCAATGAACATCCTGTCGCCGATGCGCACCGGCCTGAAGACGCCGGGTATGGAGCAACTCGCCCGGACAGCGGCGCCGGTATTGCCCCGGCCGAAAACCATTTCTTCCCCTGAGGGGACAGCCGTTGCGACCGCATAAAAAGGGACCCGCATTTTCTCGATCAGCGCTCCGCCGACCATGCGGTTCACGTACTCTTCCAGTTTTTCGCCCTTGATGAATCCGTTGTCAGGAATCGTCAGGTCGATAATGTCGGACTTCTCGAGCGAAAGGGCCATCTTCTGCAGCTGGAAGGCGTTGAAGCCGTAAGCGGAGAGACTGCCCACGAAGCTGCCAGCGCTCGTGCCGACGATCAGGTGAACGGGTATGCGGTTTGCCTCCAGGATTTTAAGGACCCCGATATGGGCAAAACCGCGGGAAGCGCCTGCTCCAAGAACAAGGGCGACCCTGGCGGGCCTGGGGTGCGGCTGCACCCCCTGGCCGGCGCAGGCGGTGAAGATGCAGGCAGCCGACAGCAGCGCTGCGCTTGCTTTCATGAGATGCCGCAACAGCATGATCGACTCACAACCTCCGGATGTATTCTATTATAAATGCGGCGCTGCCGTATATCCACATGCGGGAAGGCCGCAGCATCAATGTTCCATCCTGCTCCGGAGCTTCGAGGCCTGTCTTCTCAGGCTGCCTGTGCCCGCATGACGGGCAATGTGATATAATCAGACCGCATTGTTTATCAAACCATTCGAGGAGGATACATTATGTTCAGAAGGTGTGCAGCGGCGATGTTTCTTTTTGTCTTCGGGCTTGCGGCATTCGCGTTTGCCGAGCCGAACATGCAGGACGGCAAGTGGGAGATCACCATGCAGATGGAGATGGAGGGGATGCCCCAGATGAAGGGGGGAATCCCGCCCATGAAGCATACGCAGTGTCTGACCCAAAAGGAGATGGTGCCGCAGCAAAAGGAAAAGAATGACGACTGCAAGATGATCAGCCAGAAGATCGAAGGCAATACGGTCACCTGGGTTGCGAAGTGCAAGCACAAGGACGGCATGACCTCGGAGAGCACGGGAAAGATTACGTATTCCGGCTCAAAGTTTGACGGGGTCATGAACGTAACGATGAACGACCCAAAGCGTGGCGGCACTACCAAGGTCATGCAGAAGATGTCAGGCAAGCGCATCGGCGACTGTAAATAACCGTCCATCCAGGTCTTGCGCAGCGGGGCCGCGGGGCTACTTCCCCGCGGCCCCGTTTTTTTCCCCGGCTGCCGCCGGGTATCTGAGGCTGAGGCTCAGCAGCAGCCCCAGCACCGGAAGAAGGGCTATGGACTTTATGGCGGTCGGCACGCCGAAGTTGTCTGCAACGATCCCCAATATTGTCACCCCCACCCCTCCCGTGCCTATGGCAAAGCCGACCATCAGGCCTGATGCGATCCCCAGGTTCCGGGGAAGTATCTGCTGGGCCATGACTATGGTGACCGTGAAGGTTGAGATCAGGACCATTCCCAGCACGGCCAGCGTGGCGAACAGGGCTGCTCCGTTCACGAAGAAGATCACCGGCAGGAGAACCGACGTCAATAACAGGGAAATGACGAGGTAGTTCTTATGTCCCCAGCGGTCGGCCAGGGGAGAGCCGGCAATGGTCCCCACCACGCCTCCCATGAGGAATGCGGATATCAGCTTGCCCACAAAGACAGGGTCTCCCTTCAGGTGGTCTATGTAGTAGAAGGGTATATAGGTCATGAGACCCGCATGGATCCATGACCTCATGATCACCGTGCCGATGAGGATGACGAGCGGCGCGGGAAGCCTCTTGACGCCCCCTGAGTCTTTTTCCTGAGGGCCTTTTTCCCGGGCTTTGGGTATGGAGATGAATTTCCAGTTCAGACCGAGGACCGACAAAAAAATCACGGCAGGGAAGAGGATCAGCGGCAGATAGGAAAACCCCAGATGCGTGATAACGGAAAGGGCGATGATCGGGCCCAGGGCAAAGCCCAGATTCCCGCCTACAGTGAATATGGACATGCCTGTTGCCATCCGCCTGCCGGTGAAGAAGTAGGCGGTCTTGAAACCCTCGGGATGAAACGAGGCGATACCGAGGCCGCTGACGACAACGAGAAAGAGAACTATCGCGTAATTAGGAGCAAAGGCCAGAAGGGAAAAACCGACTGCAGCGAAGAGAGAGCCCATGGGAAGCAGCGCCGGTTTTTCCTTGCGGTCTGAGAAGAACCCGAAGAGGGGCTGGACGATCGAGGAGGTGAAGCTCGATGCCATCATGATGATGCCTGCCGTGGTGTAGGATAGGCTGAGACGCTCCTTCAGAAAGGGCAATATGGCAGGCAGCGCTCCCTGATAGATGTCCGTTGTCATGTGACCAAGGGAGAGGATGAGCAGGACCTTCAGATTAAACTGACGCATATGCGGTATCCGTGCAGGACGGGTCCCTCTGATGATTCATCAATGATTCCCACGCCGAACTCTGTCTTTCTCAAGTCCTGTTTCATCTGTGTATTATAGCCGATAAGAAGAGGACAGCCTGTCAGGGGCAGGGACAGAGGGCTGGCTGACGCTGCGCGGTAATAAGGCGGCGGCAGGGGCTGACGGCCCCTGCCGCCGCTGTGGTCTATGCGCCGATGCCGATGTCTTCGGGATGAAGGCTCGGTATGAGTTTTGATTTCTTGGTGCAGACGCTGATGAAGAGGCGGGCGATCAGATCATGCATGATGATCGTTCTTTTGTTCTTTGTCTTTAAGAGGTAGGTCTTGAGCTGCTTCTTGAGCTTCTTGTCCCCGGTCACCTCGATGATGATATCAACGTCCCCGGTCTTCTTCAGGACCTCCATCGGTTTGGTGGTGGTGAAGATCCCCTGCTTTGCGGCGAGCCGTATGCCCGCTGCTCTGGGGTTGTGGTCCGCAACGCCGACCAGGGTGATGTATTTGTACTTCAGGAACTCCTTAAGGAGCGGAGTGCCCGTCCTCCCTGCCCCGAAAAGGGCTACCCTTACCGTGTCTGCCATAGAGAACCTCCTCAGATAATTTGTATGGGATAAGTATAGTGAAAGCACGGCATAAAGCGCAATAAGTCCCGTAGATGTCACCCAAAGGGCAGGCGGCGCTGCCGGTCCTGGTCGTAGAGCTGCCGAAGGAGTTCCTGCTGCACTGTCTCCCAGCCGTCTTCTGCATGGGGGATGACGCACCTGGAGCAGTCCTTCATTCCCGAGGGTAGGACCGAGAAGGTGCCCGGGCAGGCGAGGAGAAAGAGAGGGCAATAACAGAACATGCACGACCTCCAATCCTGCAGGTCGTGGCAGGGGAAGAACTCGCATTTTATGTTGATGAAGTGTTTGAAGCTCACCGGGCTCTCTTCATCTGCCGGCGCATTTATTCCCCTCTTTTCTAAAGAGGGGGTAGGGGAGATTACAGGTTTTCATGGATCTTCTCCAAACTCTTTAGAAAAGTGGGGAAGATGAAAAAGAGCCGTTCCGGTACGCGCATGTCATATCAGTCTTACGAGGTTTTTTTGGATAAGATTAAGCAGTTGGAGCAGTCCCCTCAGCCCCCTTCCCCGCCCTCTCCATATCCTCCACATATGCGATCACTCTGTACCGGAAGTGTGCGGATTCCCTGTGGTCATAGAGATAGACCATGTCCCGCTGGATGTTGCCGATGAAATAGGCGTCGCTGCCG
>JAKAGF010000233.1 GCA_021825805.1 Nitrospirota bacterium | reverse complement strand
CTGAAAGGAGCCGGTATGATGATTCTGCCCTTTGGGTCCAGGGTGTAATAATATTTTCCGGAGAAAGCTGGCACTGCTTTACCTCCACTTTATTCCACTTTTTACCACTTCAATATAAAGTAGATGAGATATTATGTCAAGGAGAAAAAGAGCCGCAACAGGCCGACAACTATATGTTGTATGCCCTTTCGTTAGAGGTACGAGATATAGAAATATGCTTTTAGGAGGAACTATATCGTGAAAAATATTGTCACTGTCATTTTTTGTCTGGTTTCACTCTTATTTGTTCCGTTGGTTTTTGCGGCTGATATGCACGCTCCCGCCGGCCAGGAAAGCGGCCGGAAGGCCGTTAATAATGCCTCTGAGAAGGCGGCCCCAGCAGATGATTTCCAGAAGGAGTTGACTTTCAGGTCGCAACTAAGCGCCTGCAACATCAAAATCAGTAACGCGAGGGGCCTGGGCAAGGTTGATGAGGAGACGTCCTTGCGGGCTGAAAGAGACAAACTCAAGGCCGAGGTTCTGAAGACCTATG
This sequence comes from Nitrospirota bacterium, assembly GCA_021825805.1. Classification (GTDB taxonomy): domain Bacteria; phylum Nitrospirota; class Thermodesulfovibrionia; order Thermodesulfovibrionales; family UBA6898; genus JAKAGF01. The sequence continues at coordinate 3,340 of JAKAGF010000233.1, read as the reverse complement.
GAAGCCTTCCCTTATGGTGGGAGGAAAAATAGACCCTGTCGCCGCATATGAAAGACGGCAATGGAGCGGCTATCGCATTGTCGGGAATGCTGTAAAAGATGCTTTCAGCCGCCGGCTGCCTTCATCTTCGCATCAAGTATGCATGATCCTTTTTGATAGATGGCAACAGGGTTGAGATCGAGCTCCTGAAGCAGTCCTGTTGCCATAAGATCAGAAACCGTCTCCATGATGAGGGACAGGGAGGCCATATCCGCAGGCGGTCTTCCACGGTATCCTTTCAGGAGCCGTGCCCCCCTGACCCGTTCGACAAGTTCGAGGGCATCCTGACGAGAAAGCGGCGCAAGACCGAAGGCAACATCCCGGAACAGCTCAACGAAGACTCCGCCAAGGCCAAACATCACCACAGGCCCGAACTGCGGGTCAACAATGCCGCCGACAATCACCTCAATGCCCTGCGGAGCCATCTCTTCAACAAGGACCCCTTCCGCGCCGTCGATCCCTGCCAGACGGCCGACAACATCGCTCAACTCCCCTTCGTCACGGATGCCCGTCACAACACCCCGCACGTCGGTCTTGGATGCGATCCGGGATGAAGAGACCTTGGCGACGAGGGGATACGACAGCCCCTGAGCCTTTGGCAGCAGAGAATCCGTCCCTTCATCCCTGCGCAAAAAGAACCCCCTGGGCACGGACAACCCCGCATCCCTCAGGAGTCCCTTTACCTCGTGTTCGAGAAAAACCGTCCTGTCCCGGTCACCTTCGACAAATGACCGGAGCATCCGGGCTGCTGCGGTGTCAACGCCGAATGAGGCAACATTATTTCCCATCGTCGCACTGATCCTCCGGAGAATATCTCCACCCCATTATACCACCGCAAGACTATGGGAGATCATCAACCCACGGCCTTTTTCACCATGGCGGTCCCGGAAGATGCAGCATAAGGTTGACACAGGCGCATTTCGCTTTGATATACTAAACAGTGATTGCAGCCGAGACCCGCCGAGGCGGGTGCGGGGGAACCACAGTATGTGGGGCGTATTCCTTGCAGGAGGATAGGAGACTTCCATCTCCGAGCCCGTCAGCTAACCTCGCAGGCTCTGGAAGGGCAATGGTTTGAAAAATAAAGCGCGCCTGCGTGCCTCTATGTTTTCTCCATTCCGTCCAGGAAAGGAAAGAACATGTCGCTGAAGACCTTCCTCATCGGCAGGCCGATCGAGACTGTCAAGGAAAAGCATGAACGTCTCAACAAACTCATGGGCTTGGCGGTCTTTTCGTCTGATGCCCTGTCGTCCGTTGCCTACGGTCCTGAAGAGATACTCCTCGCCCTCATCGTCGGCGGGACCGCGCTTATTCATCTGTCAGTGCCCATCGCCGTTGCCATCGTCGTTCTTATAGCCATCGTCGCAACGTCGTATTTCCAGACCATTCATGCGTACCCCTCGGGCGGCGGCGCGTATATCGTCGCAAAGGAGAACCTTGGGACATACTCCGGACTCGTGGCAGGCGCCGCGCTCCTCATCGACTACGTCCTCACCGTGACTGTCAGCGTTTCAGCTGGCATTGCCGCGATCACCTCGGCGTTCCCGCATCTCAGGCATTACACTATCGCCCTCTGTATCTTCGCCATAGTGTTCATCATGCTTATAAACCTGAGGGGTGTGCGGGAATCCGGGACCGCCTTTTCCATACCGGTCTATCTCTTCGTCGGCGGACTCGTCTTCCTCATCGCCGCGGGATTGACGCATATCGGGGTCGTCCCCGGGTCCCACCTCGTTCAGCAGGTGGAACCGACAGCGCATATGCTGCCCCTGTTCATCATCCTGAGGGCGTTCGCCTCGGGCTGCGCCACGCTCACGGGGATAGAGGCGGTATCAAACGGGGTCAAGGCCTTCCGGGAGCCTGAGGCGAGGAACGCGGGCATCACGCTTACCTGGATGGCGGTGATCCTGGGTGTGCTCACCATCGGCATCGCATATCTTGCCGATCACTTCAGGATACTCCCGAACGCCGACGAGACGGTCCTGTCCCAACTGGCTGTTGCAATCTTTTCCAAGGGAGTGATCTATTACGCCATTCAAATCTCGACCATGCTGATACTCATCCTTGCAGCCAACACATCATTCGCGGACTTCCCGAGGCTCTCGTCGATCATGGCTGCCGACCGTTATCTTCCGAGGCAATTGAGCAACCGCGGCGACAAACTCGTCTTCTCAAACGGCATACTCATCCTGGGCCTCCTCTCGGCCATGCTCATCGTCATATTCAGAGGCGACACCCATGCCCTCATCCCGCTGTATGCGGTCGGCGTCTTCACCGCCTTCACCCTCTCCCAGGCAGGGATGGTGCGCCACTGGCTCAAGGGCAGGGACAAGGGCAGGATCAAGGGCATGCTCATCAACGGTATCGGGACGATAACAACTGCAGTCGTCCTTGTCATTATAGCTGCCGAGAAATTCACCCATGGCGCGTGGGTGGTCCTGATCGCCATCCCGGCCCTCGTCTTTCTCACCCAAAGGATCCACCAGCACTACCTCTCGGTGGCTGACCAGCTCTCGCTCTGCCTGGCCGACACAAAGGAATTCAAGCGCCACACGGTGATCATCCCCGTATCGGGCGTGCAGCAGGCGGTCATCAATGCCATCAGGTACGCCAAGGCCCTGTCCGATGACGCCGTCGCTGTTTACGTCTGCATCGACCCCGTAGAGACAGCAAAGATACAGGCGAAGTGGGACCAGCACTGCATGGGAGTGAGACTGCAGGTCCTCGAATCTCCCTACCGCTCGATCATCGAACCGGTGATAGACTATATCGAAGAGATCCGCGGTCTCTACCCCGACGGCGTCATTACCGTCATCTTGCCCGAGTTCGTGCCGTCGAAATGGTGGCACCACCTCCTGCACAACCAAACCGCCCTTCTTATCAAGGGGGTGCTCCTTTTTAAACGGGGAGTGGTGTCAACGAGCGTGCCGCTGCATCTGAGATAGGATTTATTGCCGCTGATGCAGAAATAAAAAAAGTGGCGCTCGCTGCCCCTTGATTCCCGGCAAATCGTTCATCTTCAGAATCACAGCCTCTGGACTCTTGAGTCCTACTGCTTACTCAGACTTCACGATCTTCAACCAGGGTCAAGAGGAGCAAGACCACCACTTTAGATGACTTGTTCCCTGCCTTCATTAGACGCTTTTTTGAGAGGGTTGTCAAGTTTTTTCTGATACCCAAAATCCGCGATTGATTGATAGAGACGATATAAGTCCGGGCTGAAGGGCCTTTTCAAAGGGGGTCCTCCGCAGAAACCGGGCTGCATAGTCACAAGACCGGCTCCAAAAAGTTCACCCTGCTC
>JAKAGF010000048.1 GCA_021825805.1 Nitrospirota bacterium | reverse complement strand
GCGAGGCGGTAAACAGGGGACAGGCAGACTATACCCCCATCTTTCTTTCGTCCGTCCCGGACCTCTTTCGCACGCGGCGCATACCTGTGGACGTAGCCCTCATACAGACTTCTCTGCCGGACGCGCATGGATATGTAAGCCTGGGCATCAGCGTCGACATTGTGAGAGCGGCGATGGAGAACGCCTCACTCGTCATAGCCCAGCTCAACAGTGCGATGCCGCGGGTGCATGGCGAGACCTTTGTCCATCTTCGCGACCTGGATTTCATAGTCCCCTGTGACGAGTCGCTCCTGGAGTTTGAGTCACGTATCTCGGACAGGATCGCGGAGCGGATCGGCAGACATGTAGCCCGGATCATTCGCGACGGCGACACGATACAGGTGGGATACGGCAGTATTCCAAACGCCATCCTGTCTCACCTGGGGCACAAGAAGAGCCTTGGGGTGCATACGGAACTCCTGACAGACGGGATAGCGGAACTCATGCGGGCCGGGGTTATCGACAACACGCGGAAGGACCTTAACAGGGGCAAGACCGTCGCCGCCTTCTGCATGGGCAAGCGCGAGACATACGAGTTTATCAATGACAACCCTGCGGTGGAATTCAGGCCGGTAAACTACACGAACAATCCTCTTACCATAGCCAGACACAGGAACATGACCGCCATCAACAGCGGCCTTGAGATCGATCTTACAGGGCAGGCCACCGCGGAATCCCTGGGGGGTTATTTTTTCAGCGGCATCGGCGGACAGGCTGACTTCATGAGAGGGGCGACCCTCGCCCAGGGCGGCAAGACCATCCTCGCCCTGCAGTCCACGGCCGGCGGCGAATCAATATCCAGGATCGTCCCCTCGCTGAGTCAAGGGGCGGGTGTGACCCTGACGCGCGGCGACGTCCACTACGTTGTGACCGAATACGGCATCGCCTATCTGCACGGCAAGAACATCAGGGAGCGTGCCATCGATCTTATCGCGATTGCGCACCCGAAGTTTCGGGCCTGGCTGATTGAGGAAGCGAAGAAACGGTCGCTTATCTATGCGGACCAGGCCTTTGTGCCCGGTGAGGGCGGCGAATATCCGGAGGCGCTGGAAACGTGGCGGACAACCAGGCCGGGGTTGAGGATGTTCCTGAGGCCTGTCAGGATATCGGACGAGCAGCTTCTCAAAGACTTTTTTTACTCGCTGTCTCCGGACGCCATGTACCACCGCTTCATCTCAGCCAGAAGGGATATGTTTCACGAACAGCGCCAGAAGTTCGTGGTGATCGATTACACGCGGGAAATGGTCATCCTGGCTGTTACTACTGAGGAAGGAAACGAGATGATCATCGGCATGGGGCAATATCATATTGATGAGCGCACCCATACCGCGGAGGTCGCCTTTGTGGTCAGGGACAATTTCCAGGGGAAGGGGGTCGGGGCGGAGCTGCTGGCGCATCTTACCTACATTGCCCGGCGAAATGGACTCCACGGCTTCACCGCTGAGGTCCTCATGGACAACAAGAAGATGCTCCAGCTCTTCGAAAAGGCCGGCTTCATCGTCGAAAAGAGGGCAGAGGGAGGCATGTATGAACTCATGATGTCCTTCAGGGAGTCCTGACGCAGATCGACCGCGGGCGTTTCAGTGATTTCTGGTCTTTATCAATTTCTCGATGGCTGTCCGGTATGCAGGCTTAAGATCCAGGAACCTGAGGCCATACTGAAAATCATTCTCCCGGCCCTCAACCCTCGTGACTTCGGCATCCACGACAACCTGCCCTGAGCCCGGAAGAAAGAAATAACACGAGATCCGGTCGCCCTTTGCGAAGACCTTCCCGGTCTCGATAAGCACCCCCGAGGTGCTGATATTCCGGCTGTTGCAGAAGAAGGGTTCCTCATTAAACTTGCCCGTAACCGACACCTTCAGGAGTGCCCGGTAGCTCTTCCGGGCCGGGATGTCGAGGAGTTTGCTCACTGTATCGAGAAACAGAGACTGACGTATCGGCTTTGTCATGTAAGAGTTTATCTTGCACCGCGCGGAAAGCTGTCGCTCAGAGTCGGAACCCGCCCCCAGCATTATGATCGACACGTGTCTCAGCAGTTTATCATCCCGTACAGCGGAACAAAAATTATCCACGCTCATGCCCTGTAAGGCGACATCAACGATGATAAGGTCCATGTGTTGAGCGCGATGCAGTTCGAGGGCCTCTTCTCCTGAAGAGGCGGTAAATACCCTGAAATCAGCCCTGCTCAGGATATTTTTTCCCTGTTCCAGCGTGGCGGTAATCTGATCGACGATGAGAATTTTTTTCACGATCTATCCTCTTGTGCGGGACCGGGATGCCTGTCAGGGCCGGACAGCTCGCCTGCAAGGGCCCGCAGCGCAAAGACAAAGTAGCCGATATAAACAGCCAGGCCGACAAACCATCCGAGGGCGAAGCCGATGCCCGCGGCAGACAGGGCTGTTCCTATGATGATCGCGGGAGTCGCCGAGACGGCGGCTATGCGGGCCGCGGAAGGGAAGGTCAGCCGGATGCCCGCTTTCCGGGCGACCCAATAACCGCCGGCCCCAAAGACGAGCGCCTCTGAAAAATGGTAAAGAGTCGAGAAAAGAAGGGCAAGGGGATACAGGACAAAGGGAAAGGCACCCTCCATCTCGTCCAGAAAGCTGAAAACGACTCGTCTGTCTACGGCAAGATCACCGATTTCAGCGAGATCAAAGACTTTTGCGCCGGCCCCCTCGTGCTTCACTATCAACTGTGTTGCGGTGAGCAGCATCAGCGCAGGCGTGCCGTCAAGATTCCTGTATGTCCCGCTTGTGTCGATGATGGCGACCGGCTTTCCCGATCCTTCTTCCCGGATGAAATACGGTGTTTTCGCCTCAACGGAGAGACGCCCCTTCGTGAGTGTCATGGGGGGAATCTGCCTGACGATCCTGGGCGCCTCGGTGTTGAGGTAGGTCGAGAAGAGGGCGCTCATTATTATGACGCCGGGCAGGATGCAAAGGGAAAGCAGCGCCAGTAGGTAGGCCAGGCCGAGACCCTTCCAGTGCCGGGCCACATCCCTGTAGAGGTCCCGTGAATAAAAGGACAGAACAAGCGGATGTATCAGGCTGTAGCGGCACACGGTCGGCTATCTCTTCCGCGCGGCTTCCCTGACCGCATTGAGGATCAGGAGCGCTATGCCCAGGGTGAGCGCCGAATCAGCGACATTGAACGCAGGCCAGTAAAACCTTCCGGCGTATACCTCGAGAAAGTCCACAACCGAGCCCCGCACAATCCTGTCAGCCAGGTTGCCGGCCGCGCCGCCCAGGATGAGAGAGAACCCCAGGCGATTTTCCCTGTCTTTCACTATCATCATGGACACGCCTATGACCGCAAGCCCGGAAATAGCGATGAAAAAGACATTGCCCAGATTCCTGAACATGCCGAAGGCGGAACCCGTGTTCCGGTAGTAAACCAGATTGAAAAAAGGCAGGACCCTGATAACGTCGAAGACCGCAAGCCTGCTGACAACAGCCAGCTTCGTGGCCTGATCAAGGGCGAAGATCACGAAGGAGAGACAGAAGAAAAAGGGCGCTCTTTTATGCATGTCGGCCTACAAGGTGACGATCAGCGCGGTCTCGTCGCACTCAGGGAACTTGGGGCAGCGGATACAGTCACCCCATATCTTTTGCGGCAGCCTGGATTTGTCTATGTCCACGAATCCCAGCTTCCTGAAGAAATCCGACTGATAAGTCAGAACGAAGACCCGTTGTATTCCCATGGCCTTTGCCTCGGCAAGGCACTTCTTGACCAGTTTTTTCCCGATGCCCCTCCCCTGGCACTCCTTTTTCACCGCCAGGGACCGCACCTCGGCGAGGTCTTCCCACAGGATATGCAGGGCGCACGCGCCGCATATCCTGTCATCTTCTTCCGCGACAAAGAAATCCCGTATGTTCTCGTACAGCTCATTGATGGACCTGGGGATCATCTCCTCGCGCCGGGCAAATTCATTAATGAGGCGCTGGACGTCCTTAAGATCGGATATCTTTGCTTTCCTCATGGTCAATGTAATCCATTCCTTTCATGATCGTGATCAGGTTCACATTCGAACCCCCGGCTCCTCCCGCCTTTTTCCCGGCCTCACATACCCGCTGCGCCGAGGTGCGCGACAGTATGCCGGTCTTTGCGATAACCGCCCCCAGCATCACCATGTTCGCGGACCTGGTGTTGCCTGACTGACGCGCGATCTCAGTGGCAGGCACGGGCACGCACCTGGTTCCCTCCCTCGGCCTGGTCTCCGGGATCAGCGAAGAGTCCAGGAAGAGAAGACCTCTTCTGCCGAGCCTCGGCCGGAATTTTTCGAGAGAGGCCTGATTCATGGCGACCAGAATATCCGGGCTCGATACCACCGGCGAACCTATCATGGCGTCAGAGATGATCACCGTGCAGTTTGCGGTCCCTCCCCGCATCTCCGCGCCGTAGGAGGGGAACCACGTTACCTCCCGGCCGTCGAGCATGGCCGCGAAGGCGAGGGCCTTTCCCAGATACAGAATGCCCTGGCCCCCCGAACCGGCTATGATAATCTTCTTTTCCATCTCATCTCCTCTCTCATCCGGCATCCTTGAGTAGGCCGGTCGGGAAGAAGTGAGCCATCTGCTCCCGCATCCACCGCAGGGAGGCATTCGGGCTGAGGCCCCAATCAGTGGGGCAGGGCGACAACAACTCGACAAGGCTGAACCCCTTGCCGGTCATCTGATAGACAAATGCCTTTTCTATTGCGCGTTTCGCCGCGATAACGTCGCGATGCGAGTCAACGGAAACCCTTTCCAGATAGGTGACGCCTTCAATGGTGGACAGAAGTTCCGCAACGCGGAGCGGATACCCGTCCGGCCTGCTGCTTCTGCCCCGGGGCGTGGTCGTCGTCCGCTGCCCAATGAGGGTGGTGGGCGCCATCTGTCCGCCGGTCATGCCATAGGTGGCATTATTCACAAAAAAAACCGAAATGTTCTCTCCACGGGCAGCTGCGTGGATGATCTCGGAGGTGCCGATGGCAGCCAGGTCCCCGTCTCCCTGGTAGGAGAAAATCACCCTGTCCGGCATGACCCTCTTCAGGGCGGTGGCAACAGCCGGAGGACGACCGTGGGCCGCCTCAAGCATATCGAAATTGAAATAATCATAAGCAAAGACAGCGCAGCCTACCGGCGCAATGCCGACAACCCGTTCCCGTATCCCAAGCATGTCAACGCATTCAGCTATCAACCTATGGATGAGGCTGTGGCCGCACCCAGGGCAATACCTGAAGGGGACCCTCTTCAGACTCTTGGGCCTATCGAATATCTTTTTCATGTGCCTGCGCCTTTGAACATATGATCATATTTTTGCCCGCAGCCTTTGCCGCATACAAGGCCGAGTCGGCCGCATAGAGCAGCGAGCTCGCATCAGCCGCGTTCTGGGGATATGACGCGACCCCCCCGCTCAGCGTGATCGTCACCCCCCCGGACCTGTCTACCAGGAAAGGGGTTTTCTCGACCATCACGCGTATGCGGTCAGCGAGATTGACAGTCTCATGCTCTGATGTGTTCGGCAGGATTATTATAAACTCCTCACCCCCGTATCTGACAACTATATCTGTTTCACGGGATATGGTTTTCAATATCCCGGCCAGTTCGTGGAGCACGTCGTCGCCCGCCTGGTGTCCGTAAGTATCGTTTAGGAACTTGAAATTGTCGATATCGAAAAGGATGAGGGAAAAAGAGTGGCCATAACGGTTTGCGCGCGCTATCTCCACATCGAGTTGCCTGTAAAAATATCTGGTATTGTACAGGCCGGTCAGACTGTCCGTAATGGAGAGCCGCTCTGTCTCGTGAAAGAGCTTTATCTTGTCGATAATGAGTGAAACGTGGTTGCCCACCAGAGAGAGAAGGGCCACGGCGTCAAAATCCAGGCCCTTCTCGCCCTTCCTTTGACTGGCGAGAAACAGGAGTCCCATGAGTTTTGTGTTGTAGGTCAGCGGCACCGCCGTCAGTAATGAGATGCCCTCTTTCCTGATGGTCTCGTACTTTGACACGTCATGAGCCTCAAGAAAGTAAAGGGGATCTCTGATCTTGATGAGGTCGGAACACAACTGAGATAAAGCTCCTTCTGAAATGGCCTTTTTCAGCCGCTCGGATATGCCCGAGGAGGTCTTCAGGCTGAAGGTGGAGTCCTCTTTGAACAGGAGCCATCCGGAACTGAAGTCAGTTATCAACAGGATCTTCTTAAGCAGTTCTTCAATGGCCGCATCTACGTTTTCCGCGGTGATAAAGGCGCTGGAAAGGGTGTTGATGATGATAAGCTCCTTGTTTCTCCTGAGCAGTTCCTTCTCAAGGTCGATCGAGTTGGATATATCCTTGAGAACTATCCGGATGAGCCGCTCTCCGCCCATTGTCTGAAAGGGAAGGATCAGGACCTCAAAGTGGCGGTCGTGAAAAAAGACAACGTCTTTCCTCTCCCTCTCGGTTCTTAAGGCGTCCTCCACCTCAGCGGTAATGGGTTTGAAAAGCTCAATATCTCCAAAGGGCCTTCCTGCGAGAGAATCACGCGCAATGCCTATGAGGTCCGCGCAGATCGTATTGACATCAAAGATGGTCCCGTCGGGTAACAGTATCAGAAAAGGATCAGGGATGAGGTCAAGCGGGAGATCCTTTGAAGAGAGGCGCATTATATGTGTTTTTCTGGGTCCGATCAGAGGCCTCCTGCCTGATATCACTGAATAGTTTCATTGTAAACCGCATTGTTGATTTTATCAAGGCTGAGACGCATATGTGTGCGCTGAGTTTAACAATAGCTTTAACTCCTGATCGCTCAGGGGGAAATTCCGTTTTTTAAAAAAAGTTTGGCGATGATTGACACGGCCGAGGTTTGATGATAAGTAAGATGATAAGTAAAGACTATCCCCGGCAGTCCGGGAAACTGATGCGAGGAGAAGCCGTCGTGGCAGGGCGTATCAACTCACGCGGCGCCTGCCACACTCAAATAATGCTTGACAGACGTTCATTATTATGATACAAACAAAAGAAAATAATAAGAACGACGGCGGCTTGGCAGTATGCAGTAAATCAGGGGAGGTAAGGTCTTTGTACTGTGCGCCAGTACATGAAGTTTTCCGCGTCCATTGCTTCCACTGGATTGTTTCCACTTTTTTCAATGCAAGATATCATCCATGCAATTCACACAAGGGAGGTTCCTTATGAGAGATTTGCCTGAGGACTATTCTGACAATTCCGAGCAACCCTTTGATCGTCTGGTAGCGCGCGGAGTCACCCGGAGAGACTTCATGAAATTCTGCAGCGCCATGGCTGCTGTCCTGGCTCTTCCCCACACCTTTGCGGGCAAGATAGCAGAGGCCATTGAGGCAGCCAGGAGACCGTCGCTGGTCTGGCTCGAGTTCCAGGATTGCTGCGGCAACTCCGAGGCGCTCTTGCGGGCGTCGAAGCCGACCATCGGCAGGATCGTCCTTGATATCCTGTCAGTGGATTATCATGAGACAATTATGGCAGCTGCCGGCAAACAGGCTGAAAAATCTCTGTACGACGTTGTGGACAAGCAGAAGGGCAAATATATTGCAGTGGTCGAAGGCTCCATCCCCATGAAAGACAACGGGGTATACTGTTGTGTTGGCGGGAAAAGCGCCCTGGATATAGCCCGTAAGGTATGCGGCAACGCCATGGCGACAATCGCGGTAGGAACGTGCGCAACCGCGGGAGGTATTCCCGCCGCAAAACCCAATCCAACCGGCGCGGTTGGGGTTAAGACCGCTGTGCCCGGGATAACACTGATAAATCTGCCCGGATGTCCGATGAATGTCGAAAACCTGACGGCAACGGTCGTCCATTTCCTTACCTTCGGGGCCCTTCCGGCGACTGACGGCGAGGGCAGGCCCCTTTTCGCGTATGGAGAAAGAATCCATGACCACTGCGAGAGAAGGGCTCATTTTGACGCGGGACAATTTGTCAGACAGTGGGGCGACGAAGGGCATCGGCAGGGCTGGTGCCTCTATGAGATGGGCTGCAAGGGACCGGAGACCTACGGGAACTGCCCGGTGGTGAAATACAACATGGGAACAAGCTGGCCTGTGCAGGCCGGCCATGGATGCGTGGGATGTTATCAGGCCAATTTCTGGGATAACATGACGCCTTTTTACCGCCGCCTGCCCAAGGTCCCTGGATTTGGCGTCGAAACAACAGCGGACAAGATCGGTATCGGTGTGGCGGCAGTCGCTGCAGCCGGCGTTGCGGCCCACAGGATAGCACGGGCGATAAAGGGGAAGGGCGAAGAAGAGACTGAAGAATAGCATAATTATAGATTGAGAAAGGAGCGTATCATCGATGGCAAAGATTGCGATTGACCCCATCACGAGGATTGAGGGACATCTGAGGATCGAGGCGCAGGTCGAGGGCGGAAAGGTTGCCGATGCATGGTCGTCGAGCACCATGTTCCGGGGCATAGAGCTCATACTGAAGGGACGTGATCCGAGGGACGCCTGGGTCTTTGCCCAGCGAATATGAGGCGTCTGAACAACGGTTCACGCCCACAGCTCCGTGAGAGCTGTAGAAAATGCCCTTGGAATAGTAATACCGAATAACGCGCGGATACTCCGGAATCTCATAACCGGGATACAGTATGTCCAGGATCATGTGATTCATTTCTACCATCTGCACGCCCTTGACTGGGTCGACATTGTGAGCGCGCTCAAAGCGGACCCAGCGAAGACTTCATCTTTGGCCCAGTCCATTTCAGACTGGCCGAAATCCAGCGCCTCGTATTTCACCGGCATCCAGGCCAAACTGAAGGCTTTTGCGGAGAGCGGCCAGCTTGGCATCTTTGCGAACGCCTACTGGGGACATCCGGCCTATAAACTGCCGCCTGAAGCCAATCTCATGGCTGCCGCGCATTACCTTGAGGCCCTGGACTGGCAAAGGGATGTCATCAGGATACAGGCGTTGCTGGGCAGCAAGAACCCGCACGCCCAGACATACCTTGTAGGCGGCATGGCATCACCCATAGACCCCAACAGCGAAAATGCGCTGAACGCGGGCAGCATAGCCCTAATCTCGGAACTGGCCGCCAAGGCGAAGGAATTTGTCGAAAAAGTCTACATCCCCGATCTCCTTGCTGTTGCCTCATTTTACAAGGATTGGGCAGGCTACGGGGGCGGTGTCGGAAACTACCTTGCCTACGGTGTTTTTGAGAATGATAACGAGAGTAACACCGCTAATCTCTGGCTCCCTCGTGGAATCATACTGGGCAGGGATTTGAGCAAGGTCCATCCTGTTGACCATACCAAGATCACGGAATATGTGACGCACTCATGGTATGAATACAGCGACGGAGACGACAAAGCCCATCATCCGTGGGCCGGTGAGACGAACTTCAAGTACTCAGGACCGCAGCCGCCCTATGAATTTCTCGCTACAGACAAGAAATACAGCTGGCTCAAGGCCCCCCGTTACGACAACAAGCCTATGGAAGTGGGGCCCCTCTCGCGGATGCTTGTGGCCTATGCGTCGGGGCATAAGAGGGTCAAGGAGGTTGTTGATCTTGTGCTGAAGAAACTGGGTGTAGGACCGGAGGCGTTGTTTTCGACGCTCGGCCGTGTTGCGGCCAGGGGCATCGAAACCCTGGTAACGGCCGAGATGCTGCCGGTGTGGATCGGGCAATTAGTGGAGAACATCAAGAAGGGTGATCTCAAGGTCCATGAAGGATCGATGTGGGAGCCATCGCGGTGGCCCAAAGAGGCAAAGGGATTCGGTCTCCACGAAGCGCCTCGGGGAGCCCTTGGGCATTGGGTCAGGATCAAGGACAAGGTGATCGACAACTATCAGTGCGTCGTGCCGAGCACCTGGAACGGTTCGCCCAGGGACGCATCGGGACAGAAAGGCCCCTACGAGGCTGCCCTTATGGGCACGCCGGTGGCGGATCAGGAGAAACCGGTCGAGATACTGAGGACTATTCATTCCTTTGATCCCTGCATGGCATGCGCTGTCCATATCCTCGATGCGGAGGGCAACAAAGTCAAAAGGATCAAGGTCGTGTAGAAGGGAGGGATACAATGCAGGACAGGGTATATGTATGGGAGGCTCCGGTTCGTGTTACGCACTGGATAAACGTCATATGTATCCTGGCGCTTTCCGTTACCGGGTTTTATATCGGCAATCCGTTCCTTGTTGCGAGAGAGACAAGCGCCTTTCTCATGGGATGGATGCGTTTTGTGCATTTCGTTGTCGCGTATATTTTTGTGGTGAATATGGCCGTGCGGATATACTGGGCGTTTGCGGGAAATAAATACGCCGTATGGCAGGAGATCCTGCCGTTTACCGGCGACCGGATGGGCAAGCTCTTCAGCCATATGTCCTATTATGCCTTTCTGGGCAAGAAGCCCCCGACTGAACTGGGCCATACCCCCCTGGCGAGCGCCGGTTACTGTATCATGTATGCGCTTTTCGCCCTCTCGGCCGTAACCGGCTTTGCCCTGTATTCCCAGCCGCATCATCACGGTTTCCTCCAATTCGCATTCGGGTGGGTCTTTGGCATCATGTCCATACCCGCAACGAGACTCCTCCACCACCTGACCATGTGGCTGATCTTTTATTTCGTGATTCTGCACATTTACCTTGTGTTGTTTCAGAATTCGACCTCGAAAAGCGGAATACTGGGGAGCATCTTCGACGGTTATCGGTTTGTGCCTTCAAAAAAGGCGGGCAAATAGTGATCTCAGGCCGGACGGGAGCATCGTCGCGATGAACACACTGGTGCTGGGCATAGGCAACATCCTCATGATGGACGAAGGCGTCGGCGTTCGGGCGGTTGAAGAGCTTCAGCGGAGGTTTGTCTTTCCAGAGGGGGTTGCAATCCTCGACGGAGGCACCTCAGGGCTGGAGCTTCTTGCACATATACGCGACCGTGATTTTCTCATTATTATTGACGCGGTCAGGAGCGGTCATGCTCCGGGCGCTGTGGTGCGGATTGAAGGGGATGACGTCCCGGCGATTTTCAAGGTGCGGATTTCGCCTCATCAACTGGGCCTCTCGGATCTCCTGGCTGCCGCAATGCTCTCCGGCAGCCTGCCCGGGAGTCTCGTCCTTTTCGGAATCGAACCAAAGCAGGTTGAACTGGGTCTCGGTCTTTCCGCCGAGGTTCAGACAGGTCTCGAAAGGCTCCTGTCAGTTGTTCTCCCCGAGGAGCTGAAGAAGGTTGGCATTGACATGCAGCCCGCAGCCGAAGCCCTGATGTCGGGGAGAAGCTTCTGGGATAGCCTCTGAGTTACAATAGGGCATGTGTCTGGCGATTCCGTCAAAGATCGTTGAGTTGGACAACTTCCGGGCTGTTGTCGATGTCTATGGAGCCCGCCGCGAGATCAATCTCATGCTTATGCCGGAAGAGGTAGGCATCGGGGATTATGTGCTCGTCCATGCAGGTTTTGCCATCCAGAAGGTGGAGGAGTTTGTAGCCATGGAGGCCCTTGAACTCATCTCCACCATCATCGAGGCTGTTGAAAAGGAAGACGATCCTGATCTTCAGATAGATACATCATAGCAGAGCGTTGACGAGTTTTTCTCTTTTCCCTTCTCCGGATTCAATCTGTCTTTAAAAGCAGTTGCTTCTTCTTGCGCTGAGTGCGTATTGACACGGCCATACCCCGTTGCTACGATGTGAGAAAGAGCAGCTATTTTGAACGAGGGAGAGATAAAGATGAAACTTCCATTGCAGATTGTATCCCGCGATTTTGAACTCACCGACGCGATCAGGACCGAGATATCAAAAAAGGCGGATAAGCTGGATAAGTTCTATGATGGGATCATGCGGTGCAGGGTGGTGCTGGAGACCCCGCATCGTCATAAACAGGAAGGTATCCTCTATAACGTTCGGATTGAGATGACGATACCGGGAAATGAAATCGTCGTCAAGCGGGAGCCCAACGAAGACCTCTACGTCGCCATCCGTCAGACATTTGATGCCGCTGGTCGCAAGATCGAGGATTACGCGAGGAAACAGCGCGGCGACGTGAAACGTCACGAGGAGGCCCCGGTTGCCCGCGTGAGTTCGCTGTTCCCTGACAAAGGATACGGCTTCCTCACAACCGGCGACGGCAGGGAGATATATTTCCACAGGAACAGCGTGCTGAATAACAACTTCAAGAGCCTCAAGGTCGGCACTGAGGTCAGGTTCGCCGAAGAACAGGGAGATAAGGGCCCACAGGCGAGCAGCGTTGCCGTCACCAGGCTGTAGCGTCTGCTTCCGCGAGTGGCAGTTCATTTGTCTCAACAACAGGCGCGATATGGCGAGATTGCCCCCGGCTGCGGCCATTCGTTTATAATAGAGCATGAGAATATTGCTGGTTGAAGATGAACAGAATGTGGCTGCCTTCATACGGAAGGGGCTTGAGGAAGAATTTTACGCCGTGGATATGGCTGAAGACGGCAAAGAAGGACTGGCGCTGGCCACATCCCGCGAATACGACCTTATCATTCTCGACCTCATGTTGCCGGAGATGGGAGGCATCGAGGTCTGTAAAAGATTGCGGACAGCCGGCCTGAAAACGCCGATTCTGATGCTCACTGCCCTCGACTCTGTCGGCAAAAAGGTGGAGGGACTCGAAAGCGGGGCAGACGACTATCTCACCAAACCATTTGCGTTTTCCGAGCTTCTGGCAAGGATCAGGGCGCTGCTCAGGCGAATTCCGGATTCCATAAACGAACTGAGCATAGGAGACCTTCGCGTTGACCTGTTGTCCCGCCGGGTTTACAGGGGCGATAAGGAGATCGTGCTGACCCAGAAGGGGTTTGCAATCCTCGAGTACCTGTTGAGGAACAAGGGGCGTGTGCTGACCAGGACGCAGATCATTGAGAACGTTTGGGGGTATAACCATGATCCCCATACCAATGTTGTTGACGTGCACATCAAATTCCTGAGGGAAAAAATAGATACCGGATACCCGAAGCGCATTATCCATACCGTTCGGGGCGCCGGGTATGTCCTCAAACTGGAAGATGATCAGTAAGACGTACAGATTCAAGCTCACCGTTGTATACACGTCTGTTGTCCTTTTCCTCTTCTCGGTCTTCGGCATGATACTGTATCTGAAATACGGCAGCATGGTGGATGACAACCTTAACGAGTATCTGCTGCGGGAGGCGCGTGATGAGCTGGTGCATGAGATCAATTCGCGGCTGGCATGGAACGCCGGGGTCATCAAGCGGTATGGAGACGAATATTACGAAGTGGTGAATAGAAAAGGGGAGGTGCTGATCACCTCCCTGAGCGCCGAAAGTCCGCAGTGGCCTCTGCACCGCGACCCCATGATGAAGGCATTCAAGGGCGTCCCGCAATTTATCACGTTCGCGTACAGAGGCGACAATTTCCGGATGCTCTATTTCCCGGTGAGTGAAGACCGCATCCTTCGTGTCGCCGTCTCCCTTGCGGAAGTTCAGGGTGGCATGAGGGACCTCAGACGGCTGTTTCTCTTCCTGTCCCCTGTTATCGTGATTATCTCCTCCGGCCTCAGCTGGGTCCTCTCCGGCAAGGCCCTCGCCCCCATCGTCCGGATCACCTCTCTTGCCGAGCAGGTCCGGCAGGGAAGGCTGGATACACGGATAGACATGGCATTGAAAGGCAAGGAGATAGACGACCTGGTGAGGATCTTCAACGAGATGCTGACCAGTATACAGCGATCCGTCGATGCGCAGAAGCGTTTTACTTCGGATGTGTCCCACGAGATCAGGTCTCCTCTTACTTCTCTGAGGGGCGGGATAGAAGTCGCATTGCGCAAACGCCGAACGGCTGAGGAGTACGAGGAGCTACTGAGGAGCAATCTGGCGGACATCATGAGACTTTCCCGCATCACCGACAATCTCCTCTTCTTCGCCCGTGCGGACAACAATATAGTGGAGTTGCGGAAACAGTGGTTCGACATCAACCACATGATCTGGGGTGTGACCGAACGAATGAGATACAAGGCTGAATCAGCGGGCGTCACCGTGAACGAAGAGTACGAGGAGGGCCTGGAACTCTATGGCGATATGGATCTCCTGGAGCAGGCGATCTCCAATATCATAGACAACGCCCTCAAATACACTCCGTCAGGAGGAATGGTAACCGTCCGTTCTTCGAGACAGGGGGATGCGCTTCAGGTGGATGTCAGCGACACGGGCATCGGCATACCGGAAAGCGATATGCCCCATGTGTTTGAGAGGTTCTACCGCGTAAGCAAGGAGCGTTCGAGAAAGTCAGGGGGAACGGGACTGGGGCTTGCCATCACCCACTGGATCATCTCCGCACACCGCGGGACTATAAGCGTCAGGAGCGCGCAGGGGTCCGGCAGTGTCTTCACCATCACCCTTCCTTTGACGTCAGAGTGAGTCAGGAGGCGCCGAAAGGGCGTCAATGATACGCATCATCTCGTCCCTGGTCTGCGCCCTGAAGACCTGCTCCCTGAGGGGTTTTATGTGCGGGATCCCCCGTCCATACCAGACAAAGAATTTGCGAAAAAGTATCGTGCCGGCCCTCTCTCCGTAGAATGAATAGACCATATCCAGGTGTCTTTTCATTATGAGGACGACTTCGGAGACAGCGGGCGGTTCCGGAATGCCGCCGTTTTCCGGAAAATGGCCTGCCTGCCGGAAGATCCAGGGGTTTCCCAGGGCGCCCCGTGCTATGGTAACGCCGTCACATCCGGTCTCGTCAAACATCCTCCTGATGAGATGAGGAGACAGGATGTCGCCGCTCGCTATGACGGGGATGGAGAGCGCCTCCTTGACCTTTCTGATGATCCCGTAGTCTACGGCGCCGCTGTATCCCTGCGCCTTTGTCCTGCCGTGTATGAAGAGCGCTGATATTCCCGCATCCTGCGCATGAAGGGCAACGTCTGCGGCATTCACTGATGTCTCATCCCAGCCTGAACGGATCTTGACCGTCACCGGCGCCCTCGCATGCGCGACCAGCGCCTTCAGCGCGTCCCGAAGCCTCCGCGGATGTTGGAGAAGAGCCGCGCCCTCTCCCTTTTTTGTGACTTTCGGGACAGGACATGCCGCATTCAGGTCGATCAAATCGAATTCATCGGAGGCTACAATATCAACCGCCTTCCGCAAGACATCGGGGTCGTTGCCAAGGAGTTGGATGCCAAGGGGACGGTCTGCCGGCAGGGTAGCCAGCATCCTGCCGGTAGTCCTGCTTTGATGAACAAGGGAACTGGCGCTTATCATCTCCGTGAATGCAAGTTCACATCCAAACAGGCGGTTGATAAGACGGAAGGGCAGGTCGCTGATGCCCGACAGAGGCGCCAGGATAAGCGGCGAAGCGAGCTTCAGGCTGCCGATTTTAAGCATGGTATATTGTAAAGGACTGATGCGATTATTACGAATCGATTTGGTTTTTTCCTGGGGAAGGGGGCTGAAATCAGGAGAGAATTTATATCCTAATCGCGGGAATACAGTTCTTCGACGGTTATGATGACTGACTCGCGCAAAGCGGCAAGGCTGTAGCCCCCCTCCAGGCTGA
The DNA here is from genome assembly GCA_021825805.1 of Nitrospirota bacterium. Taxonomy (GTDB): domain Bacteria; phylum Nitrospirota; class Thermodesulfovibrionia; order Thermodesulfovibrionales; family UBA6898; genus JAKAGF01. Next base: position 1,022 of record JAKAGF010000048.1, on the reverse strand, counting down.
AGACGCACGGCAAATCCTTCGCAGAAGACAAAATGCTCCGCACGATAGTCCTTATTCCCTCGTTGCTCACCTGAAGGCCTGAAAGAGGGTCACTGGCATGAACGTCATAGCCTGCCGAGACTATCATTATGTCGGGACTGAAATCCCTTACCACTCCCGGAAGGATATCGTGATAGGCGGTGTAATACTCAGCATCGCCCGCCCCATGCTCCATCGGGATGTTACGCGTAAATCCTTCGCCCTTTCCCTTCCCCTTTTCGGATGAGCTTCCTGTCCCGGGGTAGTGGGGGTATTCATGGGTGCTGAAGTAATATACGGTATCATCCTCCTCGAATGTATGCTGCGTGCCGTTGCCGTGATGCACATCAAAATCGACTATGAACACCCTGGGGTAGCCCAGTTTTCGGGCATGCCGGGCCGCAACAGCTACGTTGTTGAAAATACAAAAACCCATGGCCCGGTCTGCCTCAGCATGATGGCCCGGTGGACGCACCGCGCAGAAGGCACGGTCTATTTCGCCTGATTTGCAGCGTTCAACGGCATCGGCAACAGCGCCGGCAGCGAAATGTGCGGCCTCGACCGATTGAGGGGAGATGTATGTATCCGGATCGAAGTAGCCCGTGAAGGTGAGCGCCCGCTCGTAGTAGGAGCGGGAATGGACAGCGAGTATCTCATCTGCGGTCGCCCGCCGAGGGTTGACGTGGATAAGCTTATCCCATGACCGGGATCGCTTGAGCGCCTCAATGACAGCAGTAAGGCGCATTTCAGACTCAGGGTGTCCGGGCGGGTTTTTGTGTTCGAGGAATATATCGTCATAATAAAAGCCGACCTTTTTCATGAAACCATTTTACCATGTTCATGGTGTAAGTCAGGCCGAAAAAAAAAGGGCAGGGAGAATCCCTGCCCTTTTTGAATTCGCTCGGGATTTTTTTTAGAACAAGCCGCTCACTTTTCCGGTATTGACATCCACGTCAACCCTCCTGAAGGCAGGATTGGAGCTTGTACCCGGCATGAGGCTTATC
>JAKAGF010000047.1 GCA_021825805.1 Nitrospirota bacterium | reverse complement strand
CACAGCCCCCCAGAAGTTGCCTTTCTTGAATTCGTCTATCCCTCTGCGGAACTGGTCCTCTGCCTTTGCCGTCTCATCCGCCTTTGCAGCCTTTCGGGCGGCTGCCGGGGACTGGGCCGCATCCGCCGGAGCGCCGTCCTTGACCGCATTGTATGCCTTGGCGACCGCACCGAAGATGGCTGTCAGTTTCATCTTTAACGAATCGTCCGCAATGGCGTAGTTCCGGTCAGGGTGAAATTCCTTTGCAAGGCGGTAGTAGTTCTTCTTGACAGTGTCGCTGTCCGTTCCCTCGCTGATCTCAAGCAGCTCATAAGGGCTTAACTCCTCAAGCCGCGGGAAGATCTCGTCCACGCGTCCCAGAAGCGCCTCCTCCTCTTCGGAAAGGGGCCGGAGTATCTCCTTGAGCGGAGGGGGGGCTTCCTTTTCGACTGCCGATTCTTCGGCAGTCGAGACTGATGAAGAAGGCTCGGACTGCTCGATCATGCCGGTCGCCCAGAGAACGTAGAGGATCTTCAGGGCCTCGAAGGAACTCATCCACGAGTTCTCCATCAACTCCTTGATTGTTTGCTTTCCGTCTATGAGGGAAAGGACCTTCCTGTCCTGCACGCTCAGTTCGATCCCCTGAAACAGATTGAGGGGATCGGCGCTCAGCCTCATCACGTAGCCGGTATCCGGCATCTCCGCCCTGATCCTCGTCCAGTTGTCGATCTTCTTGACGCCGTCGTAGATAAGGTTGGCCATGCTCATCTTGAGGATGATGACCTCCTGCGTCGGCAACTCCGCCTCGTCAAATGTATATGTCCCATCCTCCAGAAGAAACAAGCTGTGGATGATCTCTTTGACCTGGTACTTGACGCCCCAGAAGAGGTCCTTGGGCGTTAGGTACCCCAGTTCAACGAGGATCGCCCCCTGCCGTTTCTTTGTGGACTTCAGCAACTCGACCGACCGGTCGTACTGCTCGACGGTTATCTTGTCCGCCTTGAGAAGCATTTCTCCCAGCCGGTCGTCCGGATAGGTGGACGAAGCGAATATGGCATCCCCGTCCCTCATGTAGATCTCCTTGGTAAAGGCCGGGGTCGACAGGGAAAGGGTGCCTGTCTTCCGGTTCTTGTTGAGTGCAACGAGGATCTTTACCAGGCTTACGTCGCGGATGTTACCGGTCAGGGGAATTTCCATCTTTCTTTTCTCCTGCTGATCGTTCGGCTGAAGAGAGCTCTTCGCGCAGTGTCGTATGGTCGGTCTTCAGAGACTGCAGTTCCATTGATATGGATTTCAGATCCTCAGCCTGTCTGTATATGGTGTTACGCAACACCACAATATAATACGCTTCAAGCAGAACAACCGCAAGGAGCAGCAGGACCGCGAGGACCCTGGCCGCATACGTACCGAGTGCCTGTCTGATCCTGCTGCCGCCGGTCTGCGCAGCGTCTGCTCTGTCTGTTCTCATGTGTACCGTCGGACCCTGAAGCGGCTGATCACTGCTTCTTCGCCGGGAGCTATGCCCGCCTTCATCTTAGCGATCCTGATCTGGTCTTCGACAGTATCGACCCCTTCGAGGTCAGGCAGGAGGAGCCCCCGCCTGCTGCCGCAGGATACGATGACGCCGAATTTCTTCGGGTCGAGATCACGCGGGTCATCCACCTTCTCAGGAGCGGTCAGGAGGTCCACCGAGTATTCCAGCTCAGGCAGCTCTTCCTCCGCCACCGGGAGAAACCGGGGGTCCTGGGAAGCAGCGGCAACTGCGTTCCTGATGATCTCGCTGCCGACGTTCTCGCAGCAGGGCTGATAGGTGCCGATACATCCCCTCAGCTCCCCCCGCTTTTTGATGCAGATGAATACGCCCAGTCGCTCCTTCATCTCGGGCGTCAGATCGCGCGGCAGCCGCGGCGTCTTCCGGTGGCGCACATACTCCTCCACGCTCCGCATGGCAAGCTCCACCAGCGCGTGCATCTACTTCTCCCGGTAGAGGGAATAGTCGGCGATGGTAATGAGCGCCTCCTTTGCCGTCGAATCAGGAAAGACCGACAGTTCCGCCTTCGCCTCATCGACAAGGCCGCGGGCTTTCTCAAACGAGGCATCTATCGCGCGGTGCTTGGCGAGCAGCTCAAGGACCCTGCCCAGGTTATGTTCGCTGATGCCAGAGGCAAGTATTCGCTTGATCTCGACCGCCTCATCGGCCGCAGCCGTCTTGAGCAGGCGCAGGAGGGGGAGGGTGATTTTTCCTTCTTCCAGGTCCTTGCAGATTTTTTTGCCGAGGTCCCTCTCCGCAGCCATATAGTCGAGGATGTCGTCAGCCATCTGGAAGACCATGCCGGTCTTCATGCCGAAAACGCCCAGGGCCAGTTCCTGCTGCTCGGGAAGGCCGCCGAGGATCCCTCCGATCCTGCAAGCAGCGGAGATCAGCCCCCCTGTCTTGGCAGCGATGATCTCGAGGTATTCAGCCTCCGTGATGTCCGGATCGCCGATCCTGTTGAGCTGGAGGATCTCCCCCTCGGTCATCCGCGTCGTCGCGCCGGAGAGGACCTCCATGATCTTCTGGTTCTTCTGCATGACAGCGGTCCTGAGGGCGTTTGAATAGAGAAAGTCGCCCACCAGGACGACGATCTGGTTTCCCCATACTGAATTTGCCGTGGGCTTGCCCCGCCGCATGCCCGCCATATCCACAACGTCGTCGTGGAGCAGGGAGGCGGTGTGGATGGACTCGATAATTCCCGAGATCTCGATATGGGCCTCGCCCGCATAGCCGGCGATGTCCGCGCAGATGAGGTGGAAAAGCGGCCTGAGACGCTTGCCCCCGGAGGAGGTGATATAACCGCCGATGAGCGGAATCGCCGGGATCCTGTTTTCGAAAAGACTCCTGATCTTCGCCTCGACAAGCTTCAGTCGCTCCTCATAGAGATCGAATACATCCTGGAGGAGCATTTTCTGATGATGGGGCATCCAATGGGGCGAGGTCACGCCGGCAGCCTTTCCCCGGTCATGCCCGGATCCGGAGCGCATCGATATCAGCGTCCGGCTCTGAAAGCCTTCTTATATCATCAGGCCTGAAGGCCCCTTTTTCGGTAATGATCGCTGTCACGTAACGGGCGGGGGTAACGTCAAAGGCGAGGTTGCGCACCTTTACCCCCTCGGGGGCGATCCTGCACGCGCCGAAGACATTGGTCACTTCCTCTGCCGGCCTCTCCTCAATCGGGATCAGGTCCCCGGTCGGTATCGTAAAGTCGATGCTGCTGAAAGGGGCGGCAACATAAAAGGGGATGCCGTGCTCCCTGCAAAGCACCGCAACCGTATACGTACCGATCTTGTTTGCAACGTCTCCGTTGAGCACTGTCCGGTCCGTTCCCACGATGGCGAGATTGATCTCTCCGCGCCTCATGAGGGCGCCGGCGGTGTTGTCGGTTATCAGGGTCACCGGGATACCCTCCTGCATGAGTTCCCACGCGGTCAGTCGCGCTCCCTGGAGGACCGGCCTCGTCTCATCGGCGATAACGCTGAACTTCTTGCCCTGTTCCCTGGAAACGAGCATGGGGGCGGTCGCCGTTCCGTAGCCCCCCGTTGCAAGCGATCCGGCATTGCAATGCGTAAGGACCGTGTCCCCGTCCTTTATGAACTGGGCGCCCCACTCGCCGATGGCCCGGTTCGTGCGAATGTCCTCATCGAGGATGCGCTGCGATTCCTCCACCAGCATCTCCTTCAGCCGTGCCACGCCGGTTTCACGGTTCCGGTCGAGGAAGCCCTTCACACGGTCCACAGCCCATTTTATGTTGACCGCAGTGGGCCTCGTGGCCAGCAGGGTATCAAAGACCTTGTCGAGCCCCTTCATGAAATCTTCGTAGCTTCCGGCTGTTATCTCGCGGGCGCCGAGGGCGATTCCCATTGCAGTGGCTATCCCGATGGCAGGCGCTCCTCTTATCCACAGCTTCTGTATCCCTTCGGCCACCTTCCCGTACGTGGCGCAGGGTATATAGCTGACTTCAAGGGGAAGGCGGGACTGATCGAGCATCATGACCGTGCCGTTCACCCATTCAATAGTCTTGACCATCAGTCCTCCTGGGCGTTGTTCCAGCCTGTTTATTATACCTTACAGAAACATGGTTACCACAAACGTGCCGGTCAGGACAATCATAATGCTGACCGTTACCCAGGCGATCCAGTTGAAGGTCCGGGAGTTTGTGTAATCTTCCATAAGCTCTCTTTTATTGATCAACAAAAGCATGAAGATCAGGACAAAGGGCAGCATCATGCCGTTTATAACCTGGGATATCCACATGATAGGGATAAGCGGCGCATTGGGGAATAAGACGATCAGGGCCCCGATTGCTATCAGGATCGTATATAGCCACATGAATTGCGGAGCGTCCTTGAACGTCTTGTTCACGCCCGCCTCCCAGCCCATTCCCTCGCAAATATAGTATGCGGTGGCAAGGGGCAGGATTGATGCTGAAAAGAGAGAAGCATTAGCCAGTCCGACGGCAAAGAGGACAGATGCATATTTCCCGGCGATAGGCGCAAGGGATATGGCCGCATCCTTGGCGCTCTCGATCTTTATCCCGGCCGCAAAGAGTGTTGCCCCACAGGAGACGATAATAAAGAGCGCGATGATGTCGGTCATGAAACAGCCGAAGATGACGTCTATCCGGGACGCCCAGTAGTCTTCTTTCCTTATCCCCTTTTCGACCACCGCTGACTGCAGATAAAATTGCATCCACGGCGCGATTGTCGTGCCCACCACCCCGATCAGCGTGACGACGTAAACTGAGGTGAACTGAAATGAAGGTTTCAATGTCTGGAGGGCCACCTCTCCCCAGTCCGGCTTTGCCATGAACGCGGCGGGGATGTAAACCAGGTATACGAGACAGAGCGCCAGAAAGATTTTTTCCACAACCCGATAGGAGCCTTTAACAACAAGCAGCCAGACCATGACTGCGCCGATAGGAACTGATATATATTTGTTCACCCCGAAGAGTTCGTTGCTGGCCGCCCATCCGGCAAATTCGGCGGCTGTATTCCCCAGGTCCGTGATAAACAGGAAAATCATGAGCCAGAAGGTTATCTTCACCCCATAGTTCTCTCGGATGAGTTCCGCGAGCCCCTTGCCTGTTACCGCCCCCATCCTGGCGGACATTTCCTGCACGACGATGAGGGCTACGGTGATCGGGATGAGAGACCACAACATGGAATAGCCGAAATGCGCCCCTGCGATCGAATAGGTTGCGATGCCCCCGGCGTCGTTGTCCACGTTGGCGGTGATTATGCCGGGACCGATTATGGAAAGAAGAAATATAAACCTCCGCCAGCGGGTCATCCATTTCACCGCTTTCTCCGGGCGGATGTGGGAAGGAGGACATCGATGATGTCATCAACGGAGATGATGCCGTGCATGGCGCCCTTGTCGTCGACCACGGGAAGCGCCAGGAGGTTATACTTTGAGATCATCTCCGCTGCGTCCATCTCGTCTTCTCCGGGAGAGACGGTCTTGAGGTTCGTCTCCATGATATCGGCCAGGAGGCAGTCGTGCTCGGCCAGGAGCAGCTCGCGCAGAGATGCAACTCCGATGAGCCTTTCGTCCTTGTCGACGACGTAGATGTAGTAGGCGTTTTCGACCTCTTTCGCCTCTGCCTTGAATTTCTCGAAGGCCTCCTGGACGGTCATCTGCGGCGGGTAGGCTATGTATTCGTTCGTCATGAGGCCGCCGGCGGTGTCCTCTTCGTGCCCGAGGAGTTCCTGGATGTCCTCTGCCTCTTCCTTTTCGATATGCTCCAGTATCTCCTTCGCCTTTTCCGTCGGAAGATCGCTCAGGACATCTGCGGCGTCGTCCGGGGGCATCTCCTCGATGATATCGGCCGCCTTCTCCGCCTCCATGGCGTTGATGATCTCTGCCTGTATTTCGGGCTTGAGTTCGGACAAGGCCTCGGCCGCGGTCTCGATATCGAGGTCCTTGAAAAGATGGGTGCCCTCCTCCCTCGATACCTGGCTGATGATGTCGGCGATATCGGCTGGGTGCAGATCAGAGAGCATCTGCCGGGGCACAGTCAGGGTTATTGCCTGCAGCTTCGGCCGCAAAGGCTGGATGTAGTTCCAGCTGATGAGGTTAAACGGCAGTTGCGCCTTGATCAGGCTGAAGAACTCCTCGCTGCCCCGCTCGATGCCGAGCCTCCTGAGGATACCCCGCATGCCCACGTCGACCGCGATGAGCACCGCCCTGCCGTGGTAACCTTCGAGCTTGACGTCGTTTACCCGCACCACCTTGGCCCCGTTTGCGTCCACAATCTGCTTGTCGAGGATGTCCCTGACGATGAGGAGGTCCTCTTCAGCGAATTCATAGACCGAGAGACTATCGCCGTATACCCTGGAAGAGAGGATCTTTTTATTGAAAATGTTGAGGTCCTGCCAGGGCATGAGGTAGTCTTTTTTCTTCTTTTCGATGATAAGGGCCGAGACGACCGGCAGGGGGTCGCCCTTCACTATGACAAGGTCGCGCACCCTGCCCAACTCCTCCCCCTTGGGGTCGAGGACCGGTTTTTTTACAATATCGCTCGAAAAGACCTCTCCGAAAAACGGCATATCTCTCCCTGGATTTGTGGTTCGGAAATGGCTGCTTCCGCATAAAGTATAGCCTCTGATGACTTTTTTCAGCAACCGTTTTATTCCGCGGTCAAGGGACTGACGACTCCGGGCGCCGCACGCCCCGGCCCTTCACTGGAATTCGGCGGAAACCGCATGCTACAATAGCCCATATTTTCCCCCCAGGATGAAAAACAATGGCTGAAGTGATACCGTTCAGAGGCGTTCTGTATAATGTGCCGCGTCTTCCCCGGTCCTCCGGAGAAGATCTGCTCGCGCCTCCTTATGATATCATTACGCCCGAATACCAGGAGGAATTGTACCGCCGGAGCCCGTACAATATCGTGCGCATCGACTTCGGCCGGCAGCTTCCCGGCGACGACTCCGCGCACAACCGTTATACCCGCGCAAAGGAGAGCCTGGATTTATGGCTGAAGGACGAGGTGCTCATCCGGAGCGATCGCCCCTGCTTTTATTCCTACGAAATATCGTATACAATTGGGAATAAGCGGAAGGATCTCCGGGGCTTTCTCGGACTCGTCAGGCTTGAGGAACTCGGCAAGGGCAACATCCATCCTCATGAGTACACCCATTCAAAGCCCAAGAAAGACAGACTGAGCCTTATGAGAATATGCAATGCGAACATAAGCCCGATTTTTTCCCTGTACAGCGGCAAAGAGAGAAAGACCTCTTCGATCCTGTCGGATGTGAACCGGTCGAAGCCGTACCTCCAGGCGCGGGACAGGGACGGTTCGGTCCACAGGCTGTGGGAGATAGCAGACCCTGATGCCCTTGACACGATCCGGAAGGAAGTCGCGGGCAGCGCTGTTTTCATCGCCGACGGCCATCACCGGTACGAGACAGCCCTTGAGTATCAGAGAGAGATGCGGATTAAAGAAGGCCCGTCCGACGGACCGAGGCCCTATGACTATGTGCTCATGTTCCTCGCCCACGTGTCTGACGAGGGGCTGACCATCCTGCCGACGCACCGTCTGGTGGAGAACCTGCCGGCTGATGCCCTCGATCTTCTGGCGTCGGATTTCCGCATTGAAGAGATGACCGATGGCTTTGATATTCCCGGCGCCATTGCGGGGAAAAGGGATGTCTTCGGTCTTTATACCGGCGGACAGACGTGGCGCCGCCTGACGTACACCGGCGAGGGAGTCCACGGCGCGCCGCCTGCATTGCGGGACCTTGACGTTACCATCCTTCATGATCTTATATTCAAACAGCTTCTGGATATTGACAGGGTTTCCTATGAGATGGATGTCGCAAAATGCCTGCGGGCCGTCAGGGACGGAGAATTTGCGGCCGCCTTCTTTCTCAACCCGACGAAGGTGGAAGATGTGGAACGGGTCGCCCTTTCGTCTTTGAGGATGCCGCCCAAATCCACCTACTTTTACCCGAAGCTCCTGACCGGATTGGTTTTAAACACTTTTTAACTATACACTGCAAGGAGGTTCTTATGGCTGTGCGCGTAGCGATCAACGGTTTTGGCAGGATAGGCAGGAATTTTTTCAGGACGAGCAAAGGGGTGAAGGATTTCGAGATCGTGGCGATCAACGACCTGACGGATGCCCCCAGTCTCGCCCACCTGCTCAAGTATGATTCGGTACACGGCATCTTTGATGCCGATGTGCAGGCAAAAGGCAGCGGCCTTATAGTCGATGGCAAGGAAATCAGGATATTCGCCGAGACCTCGCCCGAGAAACTCCCCTGGAAAGACATGGGCGTTGATATCGTGATCGAGTCCACGGGCCGGTTTACCGACCGCGCGGGCGCGGAAAAGCACCTTGCAGCGGGCGCCAAATGGGTAATCATCTCCGCGCCGGCAAAAGAGCCCGACATCACTGTCTGTCTCGGCATCAACGAAGAGTCTCTCGACCCAGCAAAGCACCGGATCATTTCCAACGCATCCTGCACCACGAACTGCCTTGCCCCCGTGGCAAAGGTCCTCAATAAGGAGTTCGGGATTATCCGGGGGCTCATGACAACGGTCCACTCCTATACGAACGATCAGCGGATACTGGACCTGCCGCACAAGGACCTCCGGAGGGCGCGTGCAGCCGCGGTGTCGATGATACCGTCGACAACCGGCGCCGCAAAGGCGATCGGCCTGGTGCTCCCTGAACTCAAGGGCAAACTCGACGGCTTTGCGATCCGCGTGACGACCCCCAATGTGTCCGTCGTTGACCTCGTGGTGGAGCTTAAGAAGGACGTTACAGCGGAGTCGGTCAATGCTGCCATGAAAAAGGCTGCCGACGGCCCCATGAAGGGCATCCTGGAGTACGTTGACAAAGAGCTCGTATCCATCGACTTCAACGGCAACCCCCACTCCTCGATATTTGATTCAACGCTTACCAAGGTGATGGAAAACCGCATGGTCAAGGTGATCTCCTGGTATGACAACGAATGGGGGTACAGCTCGCGGCTCCGGGACCTCATCCTCTATATCAACAGCAAAAGAGGCTGATGATGATCAGGAAGAACAACTCGAACTCGTTGTCCATCAAGGACGTGCTGAACAAGCTCTCGATCGACGAGCTCGACATCAAAGGGAAGCGTGTCTTCATACGCGCTGACTTCAACGTCCCCTTTGACGACAATCTCCGCATTACCGACGACAGCCGCATCCGTTCCACCCTCCCCACCATCAATTACGCCATTGATGAGGGCGCCAGGGTTATCCTCGCCTCGCACCTCGGCAGGCCCAAGGGTAAGCCGGATCCCCGTTACAGCCTCGCGCCCGTTGCGAAGAGGCTCCACCGGCTCCTGGGCAAGGAGGTCCTCTTCGCGCCTGACTGCATCGGCCCCCAGGTTGAAGGCATCGTTGCCCGGATGAAGGACGGCGATGTGGTCCTGCTCGAAAATCTGAGATATCATGCCGGGGAGGAGAAGAACGAGGAGACATTCGCAAGGAACCTGGCAAAACTCGCCGACTTCTTTATCAACGACGCATTCGGCGCCGCCCACCGCAGCCATGCCTCGGTGGTCGGCATAGCCAAATTCCTTCCATCGGCAGCCGGTTTCCTGATGAAAAAGGAGATCGAGTATCTCAAGGGCGTTGTCAACAATCCGGTCAGGCCGTTTGTGGCGATCCTCGGCGGCGCCAAGGTCTCGGGCAAGATCGGCGTTCTTGAGCACATCGAGACGAAGGTGGACAAGGTGCTTATCGGCGGCGGCATGGCCTTTACCTTTATCAAGGCGATGGGGTACGAAGTGGGCGATTCCTTAGTCGAGGAAGAGATGCTCGATACAGCCTTGCGGATCAGGAAGAGTCTCAAGAGCGCCGGCGTCAAGTTCTATCTCCCTGTCGACTGCGTCATCGCCCAGAGTCTGGAACCGGGCGCTGAGACGAAGATCGTTCCGACCATGGAGATACCCAAAGGATGGCGCGCGCTGGACATCGGACCTGCCACGGCGAAACTCTTCTCAGAGGCCCTCTTCAACGCCAAGACGATCCTCTGGAACGGGCCGATGGGCATCTTCGAGGTGGATGCATACTCCCGGGGCACCTTTGCCGTCGCCCGCGCAGTGGCTGATGCCTATGCGCTTACGATCGTCGGCGGCGGCGACACTGATCTCGCTGTCCATCGCGCCGGCGTGTCGGACGCCCTGTCCTTCATATCAACGGGCGGCGGCGCATCTCTTCAGCTCCTCGAGGGCAAAGAGCTTCCTGGTATCGCCGCCCTCACGGACCGCAAGACAGACAGTTAGACATACCGGACATCAAAAGGCCATTCTGCATACGCCCGCTACGGGCAGGAACAGAATGGCCTTTTTTTTGAGCGCAGACGCTTATGCCTGCTCCTGTTACATCCTGTACAAACCCGCGCGGCTGATCAGGCTACAGGATGGTAATAGGAATCAGTCACCTTGTGCGGGAGCTTCTCATTGACGTGGGAGAGTATGCCCCGTTTCAGCTCCACAATGGAAGGACTCTTGCTTTCGAATTCCCGGATGAGAAAGGAAGCGGCAACTTCGGGTTTGATGATGTCGCCGCAGGTGAAGATGTCCACTGCAGCATAGGCATATTCGGGCCATGTGTGAATGGAGAGATGCGACTCCGCAATAACCACCATACCGCTGATGCCGAAGGGATTGAACTCATGGAAGGAAATATCGACTATCGTCGCCTTGGCCTCCTTTGCCGCGGAAACCAGCGCGTTTTTGACCCTTGTGAGGTCCTTGAGAATCTCGGGGTTGCAGTCCCTCAATTCCACCAATAAATGGGTACCTAAAGCATGCAATCCTCTACCCCCTCTATTGATTTTTATTCGAGGCTATTACTGCCCCTTTAAGTCAGAAATTTTACAGCATATCCGAGGACCTTGTCAAGATTTTTGGGCTGTTTCCCTTCAAAAAAAAGGCTCCACCCCTCTTTTTGGCTCTCAGGGAATCACCTTGTTGAGCTGATACTCCACGATCCCCGAGGCCCCTGCCTTCTTCAGCTTGGGGATAATATCACGCACCATCTTCTCATCGATGACGACATCAAGGTCATACCACCCCGCGTCGGAAAGAGCGGATATCGTGGGCGAGTGCATCGCCGGCAGCAGGCTCATCACCCGCTTGAGGTCTTTCTTCGGCACGTTCATCTTCATGCCGACCTTCTCCTCCGCGGCCAGGGCGCCTTTCAGGAGCATCACTATGTTTTCCATCTTCTGCCGCTTCCACGGATCCTGCCAGGCCTTCCTGCTGGAGATGAACCTTGTGCTCGACTCCAGTATGGTCTCGACAATCCTGAGGTTGTTGGCCTTGAGGGAGGAGCCGGTCTCCGTCAACTCGACTATGGCGTCCGCCAGATGGGGAGGTTTCACTTCCGTAGCGCCCCACGAAAAGTCGATCTCAGCATCGATCTTCTTTGCCTTGAGGTACCGCTTAGTGAACCCCACGAGTTCCGTGGCGATCCTCTTGCCCCTGAGGTCTTTCAGCGAATGGATCCTGGAATCAACAGGCACAGCCACAACCCACCTGACCGGCCTGAGGCCCTCCTTGGCGTAATTGAGTTCAGCCACCTCTTTTACATCAGCTCCCTGTTCCATGATCCAGTCGTAACCGGTCAGCCCGCAGTCAAGGATTCCATCTTCCACATACCGTGCCATCTCCTGCGCCCTGATGAGCATGGATTCTATCTCCGGGTCGTCAAAGACCGGATAGTAGGAACGGCTCGATACCGAGATATGATAGCCCGCCTTTCTGAAGAGCTTCAGGGTGGATTCCTGCAGACTCCCCTTGGGCAGGCCGATGTTGAGCAGTTTCTTTTTTGTCTTCATGGGTAACCTTTCTTTACTATACTATCTTTTTACTGCGGCCGCCATCCTCACCCTGATGCTGTTGCCGTGGGCCTCAAGCCCTTCCGTATCAGCGATCGTCTCGACGACCCGGGCGAGATCCATAAACCCTTTCCGGGAAAACCGGAGAATACTGGAGCGCTTGCAGAAATCATACACCCCAAGGGGGGAGAAGAACCGGGCGGTCCCCCCTGTGGGGAGCGTGTGGTTCGGCCCGGCCGCATAATCTCCCAGGGCCTCCGGCGTCCAGGGTCCCAGGAATATGGCGCCTGCATTCTCGATCCCGGGAAGGACCGCGGCAGGGTCCTGCGTCATGATCTCCAGATGCTCCGGCGCTATGCTGTTGGCGATGCGGAGTGATGCATCTATGGAGCCGGTGACGATCACGGCGCCGTAGGCCCGCAGGGATGCCCGCGCGATTTTTTTCCTTGCGAGGCGGGACAGCTGCAGCTTCACTTCCCGCGCCACGCGCAAGGCGAGGTCCCCCGAATCGGTAAGAAGGATGGACGACGCCCATTCATCATGCTCCGCCTGTCCCAGAAGGTCAGCGGCAATGAAGGCGCTGTCAGCGGAATCATCCGCGATGACGAGTATCTCGCTGGGACCGGCTATCATGTCGATGTCAACCGTGCCGAATACCATGCGCTTTGCCGTGGCAACGTAGATATTGCCGGGGCCGACGATCTTGTCCACCCTCCGGATGGTCTTTGTCCCGTAGGCGAGGGCAGCTACCGCCTGGGCGCCTCCGATGCGGTAGACCTCGGTGACACCGAGCATCCTCAGCGCGGCCATGACGTATGGATTGACCATGCCGTCAGGCGTGGGCACACAGACAGCTATCTCCTTCACCCCTGCCACCTGGGCGGGAATAACGTTCATAAGAACTGTCGAAGGATATGCGGCCTTTCCGCCCGGCACATAGACGCCGACGCGTTTGATGGGGCGAATCGACTGACCCAGGAGGGCCCCGCCTGACTTGACTGTCCAGGTCTTTTCCATCTGTCTTTCATGGAATCGGCGAATGCGGTCCGCGGCCGTCTCCAATGCCCTGAGGATCGTCTTGTCCGCCCTGCCGGCAGCGCGCTCTATCTCCGCCCTGCCCAGTTGCAGCCGCTTTACGGCGATGCGATCAAATGCGCTGGTGTAGCGCAGCACCGCCCTGTCGCCGTTCTTTTCGACTGCTGAGAGTATCTTCCGGACCGCTTTTTCGATGGCCGGACTGACGCTGGAACCGCGTTTCCGCAAACGCCGCAGGAATGCGGAGAGACCTTTATTTCCGGTGATGATACGCATTTGTTAATTCTAAGGATTCGATTTTTTTAATGCAAGTTTTCGGGGTCGGCAATTGACTTACGACTTTGCCCTGAAGTAAAGTTGTTGTATGGCTAAAGAGGATGGCAGCGCAAGGCACTCGATCATCCAGGAAATCACCGAGAAGATCCGGATTTCCATAGCTGTCATAACCTTCGTCATACTCACCCTGTTTGCGGTTATCCTGAAGTACGTATATCTCCCCTCGTCGCCGTATCTCGACTTCATCCCCGACATCTCCGTTGCCGTGATCGTCGCCATCGCCGTTGTCCTCGCCCTTGTAGGCCTTTTTTATTCGACGCGGATCTCGCTGCAGATGGTGCGCATCATCAGAGACTACGGCAACAGGCTGGAGAAGATACTCTCCATAACGCGCGACCTCAGGGAAGAGATCTACGGCGACATCCTCCTTGAGAAGATCATGGACTCAGCCATTGCCATCACGAACTCTGACGCCGGCTCCATACTCCTGATGGATGAAGGGGGCCTGACATTCAAGATCGTACGCGGGGGAAAAGCGACCGAGCTTATCGGCACGACGGTTGAAAAAGGAAAGGGCTTCACCGGCTGGGTCGCTCAGTCCGGCGAGCCGCTGCGGGTCGCTGATGCCTCGAAGGACAGCCGCTTTAATTCCGGGGTCGACGCCTTCACCGGATACGAGACGAGGTCCGTCCTCTGCGTGCCGCTGAAGATCACATCCGGGGTCATCGGGGTGATCGAGCTCCTGAACAAGAAGGGTGGATACCCCTACCGCGAACGGGATGAAGAGATCATAACGTACCTCGCCGAGCAGGCTGCCATATCCATCATCAAGACACGGTTCTACGAAGACCAGAAGAATTATGAGATCCACCTGACCGACATGCTCCTGGAGGCCATTGATTACCATATCCCGGAAAAAAGGGGACATTCCCGGAGGGTCGCCCGGTACAGCAATATCATGGCAAAATGCCTTAACATGACCGAAGAGGAAAAGAAGAGGCTCTATTTCGCCAGCCTGCTGCACGACGTGGGTTTCCTCAAGATCAATTCGGACAATGCCTTCAAGAAGGAAGAGTACATGAGACACCCCGCGGTGGGATATGAGATGATCAAGCCCATCAACTTCTACACGGACATAGCGCCGTTCATCCTCTACCACCACGAGCGGTTTGACGGTCACGGATACCCCGGACAACTCAAGGGCGAAGACATCCCCCTGGAGGCGCGGATCATCCATATCGCGGAGGCCTTTGACGCGATGGTGAGCACGACTTCCTACCGCGTGCCGGTGAGTTTTACCGAGGCTGTGGAAGAGCTCAAACGGAAGTCAGGCTCGCAGTTCGACCAGGAACTCGTTGAACTGTTTGTGACCAATATTGAACCTCAGCACATAAAGCCCTGAAGCTTCACCGCGGTGAAGCCCGCAACGGCCCGATCAAATCTCTTTCGATGATGGACTCCGACTCTTCTCCCGACTCCCCGTGAAGACTGGAACCGCAGATGCCATAGCAGGACGCTTTCTGGAGGCAGCCCGCGCCTTTCCGGACAATACCGCCTTTCATTATCCCCGCGACGGATGGAAAAGCATTACGTACAGGGAATTCTCGGCAGACGTATTCGCCGTCGCCGCACTCCTTAGGGAAGCCGGCTTCGGCAGGGCCGATCGCGCTGTTGTCATCTCGGAAAACAAACCTATGTGGTGCGCTGCGTATCTGGGGATCATCATGGCAGGCGGTATCGCCGTGCCGATCGATGCGCAACTGGGAGCAGCGGAGATCAGGACCCTGCTGGACGATGCCGGGCCCAGGGTGGTCTTCCACAGTGATGCGACCGGACCGGGGGCGCGGAATGCGGCGGCGGCCTTTCCGTCTCCTGACATACTGCTGATCAACATCGACTCGGCCGGATACAATGGGACCGGGGCTGATGCGTCTTCTTTTCCTGTCCCTGAATCCGGCGATGAGGAGATCGCATCGATAATATATACCTCAGGGACGACCGGATCGCCCAAGGGGGTGATGCTCACGCACGCCAATTTTTGTTCCGACGCCCAGGCGCTCATTGACGCGGGTCTTGTCTCCCATGATGACAATGTGCTCTCAGTCCTTCCGCTGCACCATACCTATGCCTTCATGTGCACCTTCCTTGTGCCGGTCTTCCTCGGCGCCTCGATAACCTATTCTGCAAGCCTGAAAGGTCCTGACATACTGTCTGCTGTCAGGGACAACGGCGTCACCGTGGTGATCGGCGTGCCGCAGCTGCTGGGCCTCATTCGAAACGGCGTTCTGAACAGGATAAAAGGACTGCCGGGGCTTGTCAGGTTCCTGCTTCTCCAGGCCCTCAGGATGTCGGGTTTCCTGCGTGAGCGGTTTAACGTCAATATCGGCAGGACCATCTTCCACTCGGCGCATGCCGCCCTTGGGAAGCGGTTTCGGTTCTTCGGCAGCGGCGGAGCGCGGCTCGACCCTTCCGTGATGAAGGACCTGGAGGCCCTCGGCTTTACGGTCCTTGAGGGATACGGCCTTACCGAGACCTCGCCTGTTGTCACCTTTAATCCGCTTCAAAAGAGAAAGCCCGGATCAGCAGGCAAACCCCTCCCCTCTGTCCGGCTTCAGATTCTAAGTCCCGACGAAAAGGGGGAGGGCGAGATAGCGGTCAGTGGTCCGATGGTGATGAAAGGATATTACAAGAACCCCTCCGCAACTGCCGCGGTGTTTTTCGACGGATGGTTCAGGACCGGCGATGTGGGAAGGCTCGACAGCGACGGCTATCTTTTCATCACCGGCAGGACCAAGGAGGTGATCGTCCTTTCCTCAGGGAAGAACATCTACCCTGAGGACGTTGAGAAACTCTACGGCGTATCCCCTCTCATCAGGGAGATCTGCGTAATCGGTGTTGCAGGCAAGGACGGGGGAGAAGTCCTGCGCGCGGTCATCGTCCCGGACGTTGACTATGCCGGGCGATCACATATCACCGACATCCACGAAGCTCTCAAGTGGGAGATCAATGAGCTTTCCGGGAAGATACCTCCCTATATGAGGCTCACGGGATTTACGGTGAGGACCGACCCTTTGCCGAGGACCCCGCTGGGGAAGATCAGGCGATTCATGGTAGCAGCGGGGACGGACCGGCTGAGAGACGCAGTCGGGAAAACAGATGCGCTGGAAATGGAGGCTGATGAGACCGCGAGGCTTGTGCTCAGGGAACTGGCGAGGTTCCTGCGGGAGGGTCAGACAGTCCGTCTTGACGACAACCTCGAACTGGACATCGGCCTTGACTCTCTTTCGAAGATAGAGCTGACCGTTGTCCTGGAGAAGACTTTTTCCGTGAAGCTGGCCGAGGACTTCCTCGCCTATGTCCACACGGTCCGGGAGCTTGTCGAAAAGCTGAAAGACCGGTCCCCGACGTCTGTACAGGAGGGGACTGTCCAGAGGCCGGCATGGAAGGATATCCAGA
>JAKAGF010000232.1 GCA_021825805.1 Nitrospirota bacterium | reverse complement strand
TCCCGGCCTCTTCCCTTTCATATAAGAGCTTCCCTGAGAACAAGGTCCTTGTGCTGGTGGACGACTCCCTTGGTCAGAAGACGGCAAAGGAGGCTGCGGAGATACTCATCAGGAACGCGAATGCGCGAGTGTACATACTGGAAGGAGGGTTCAGCTTCTGGAGAATGGACGGGCATCCGGTAACGGGTCCCGGTTCGCTGGTCCTGGGCGTCACTCCGGATGAGTTCAAGTGGGCTGTTGCAAACAAGGTCCCTGTCAGGGTGTTCGATATGCGGCACAGCGAGAAAACAGGAGCGCTCCCGGTTGTTCAGGGCAATAAGGTCGAAGGGAATAACGTGAGGGAGAAGGTTCTTCGCATAAAAGAAATCCTGAAAAAAGAGATGCAGGGGGATATGGCTGGACTCCTCGAAAAACCCCGTCCCATCCTCCTTGTCTTTTCCGCCAAAGACGATGGCGTCTCCCTTTCCGGTGAAGTCGGCAGGGAGCTCAGGGCTGACGTGAGATATCTGGTGGGCGGCCATGAAGCGCTGGACGCCCCAAAAGGCAAGGGCCCCGGCGGAAGCTGCCCGCTCTGCCCCGGAGGAGGGAAATGAAGGCCCGCAGGATGCAAAGAGCAGCTGCCGGCAACTCAGCCCTCTCGTTGAGACAGAGGTTTTCGCTCGTTCTTTGCGTGCTGTTTGTTTCGCTTGCCGGGTCCGCGGTTGACCTTCATGCCTTGCCGGAGACCGTCAGCGTCAGGGTGACGGACGTTACGCCGGTTTCGTTTTCGGTGATCTGGATGACCGACGTTGCGGCTGACCCCGAAGTGGAGGTGTACCGCGACAGCGCGATGCAGAGCCGGATTACCGACCAACTGGCGATAACGGCGATGCCTTCGGCAAGTCCCGAGGTCGCGCAGGCTGCCAAAAGCAGGGGGATCATGAAGGTGCGGGTTGCCGGCCTTGAGCCCTCGACTGTCTATTTTGTAAAGACAGTGACAAAGGACCCCGCGGTCCCATCCAATGTCGCCTGTTCCACTGTCCAGACAGTAACGACAGCAGCAGGGATCATGACATATAGCGGCGCAGGCGGGACAGCGCGGCCTATCGCAAACGACCTCCTCTCCTTCAGGACGTACCTGATGCCGGCGTCTGCCGGCGACGCCAAACCCAATCTGGGGCAATTGGTTGTGCTGGAAGAAGAGGGCGCTGCATATCCTGTGAGCGCTTTTGCGGGCGACCGGATCAATACTCCCGAGGGACTCATCGACTTGAACAACCTTTTCGGCCCTGGCTACAGGAGTCTTCCGGTTGCCGGCGGTGAGAAGGTTGTGCTGAGAATATACCGGGGAGGGACGCTCTCCACGCTGGCGCATTACCGCAGGCTGGCGACTTCGACCGGCATGACATACGTCGCCGAACCGGCGAAAGGCTTCTTCGCTGATATCAATCTGGACGGCCGGGTGGATGATCAGGACTTCGTTGAGTTCAGGAAGCAGTACAGGACATCGCCTGACAGCCTGTCATATAACCCGGACTTCAACTTCGTGGAAGACCCGGAAGGCAAGGTTGACGCGAGGGAGTTTTCGAGATTCGTAAAGGAGTATGGAAGGACCGATGTCAAATAAAAAAGTCATAGCCTTGGGAAACGGACATCCGCTGGTGCGGACAGCGGCGGCGCTCCTTGCGGTGTTCTTTGTCGTCTGGTCCGCCGCTGTATCTCATGCCGCTGCCGTCAAAGTGTCGCCGTCATCATTGAAGGTAAAGCCCGGCGAGGGTTTTTATATTGACATCATCGCCGAAGACATTCCCGCCGGAGGTCTCGGCGCCGTGCAGTTCAGGCTGAATCTGAGCGCAACCGGGACGAATATAGTCTCAGTCGCCGATGCGGCGCAAGGCGCAGCGCCGGACGTGTCCATAGCGTCCCCCTTGCTTATGGGCCCTTCCGCCGGAGGCGTATCAGGCATAGGGAGCTTCTTCCTGGCTGCCGCCGGACAGCACGGCGTAATAGCCATTGACAATGAGCCGATAAGCAACGGCAGCGGCCTTTACACCTTCGGCCTGACCAACGGCTCGACGCCTCCGGCAGGCGGAGGAGCGGTTGCGCGGTTTCAGCTCATGGTGGGCAAGGATGTGGCAGCGGACAGAATGACAATTTCCCTTACCGAAGTCGCATTGTTGAATGACGGCTTCGAATACCCGCTTCTAAGCAATACCAG
This sequence comes from Nitrospirota bacterium, assembly GCA_021825805.1. Lineage (GTDB taxonomy): Bacteria > Nitrospirota > Thermodesulfovibrionia > Thermodesulfovibrionales > UBA6898 > JAKAGF01. Next base: position 1,711 of record JAKAGF010000232.1, on the reverse strand, counting down.
CGCCACTGTCGAGCTGCAGTGCATGGCGACTGTCCCGTCCCTGCTCGGTCTTTCGCAGCCCGCTGCAGAGGCGGCGCTTCTGGCAGCAGGGCTCTTGACCGGCAGAGTATATGAGATAGACAACCGGCAGGGCAAATATGAACTGCACAAGGTGCTTGTCCAGTCTCTTGCCGCGGGGACAACAGCGCTTTGCGGAACCCCGGTGGATATGGCCGTCAATACGCCTCCCGTCGAAGTCAGCGGGGCGAGCGCCGCTGACAAGGCCAACGATGAACGGGGGACCGTCATCCTCTCCTGGCTGCCCTCTCCATCTCCGGATACGGCGGGCTATCGGATATACGTTGCAGGCGGCCCGGTCCCGCTGAAGGAGATCAGTGATCCGGCTTCCACCGGCGCGGAGGTCTCGGGCCTGCCGAGCGGTCAGACGTCGCAGCTCAGGATAACGGCGTTCGATTCTTTTGGGAATGAAAGCCAGGGGCTGATAGTCCCGGCCAAACCGATTGACGACGTTGCCCCGAGGATTTTCATCACCGGGGTTGCAGATGGGGCGTATTACCCTGCGGACGTCCTGCCTGTGGTGACCGTGGAGGACGCCAATCTCCTGACCAAGGAGGTGACGCTGAACGGGGGTCCCTATAATGGGGCTGCGATCAGCATTGAAGGCAATTACCTTCTCAAGGTCTCTGCAAAAGACGCGGAGGGAAATACATCCTCAAGGGAAATCGGTTTCGTCATAGACAAGACGCCCCCTTCCATTCAGGTATCCGGAGTTGCGAAAGGGGGGGCTTACAACAGGGATGTCGCGCCGGTCATCACTGTTACGGATAAAAACCTTCAAAAATCAGAGACGCTCCTGAACGGCGTCTCTTATGTGAGCGGGACCGTTATCAGCCCTGAAGGCAGATACGAACTGAAGATCACCGCGATAGACAAGGCGGGTAACCAGGCCGGCGAAACGGTGGCGTTTATCATCGACAAGACCAGGCCTGTCAGCGCTGTTGAGATCAGCGAGCCGAGGTTCGAGGCGGGTGGCCGGATATATGTCTCCAGGGCGTCGCTGTTTACTCTGAAAGGCAGCGATGAGGGCATCTCGCCCTCGGGTATCGATAAAGTGGAATACAGGACCAACGGCTCGTCCTGGAACAAATACAGCCTGCCGTTTGTCCTTGCCGATGTCCCGGAGGGCGCTGTTTCGATAGACTATCGTGCGGTTGACCTTGCGGGCAATGTGGAAGATATACGCACGCAGGCCGTGAAGCTGGACAATACGCCTCCGGTGTCTGCTGTCTCAACTGACGAAAACCTGGCCGAAGGGGTCGTCAATAACGTATCAGCGAAGACGGTCTTCATGCTGACCGCGGTTGACAATATGTCGGGCCTCAAGGAAATCAGGTACGCCATTGACGGTGGAGGATGGAAGACGTATTCGTCCGGGTTCAGCCTCAGGGGGCTCGACGCAGGCGAGCACGCCATCTCGTACAAGGCTGTTGACAACGTTCTGAATGAGGAAAAAGAGAGGACCATAACCGTCAGGCTGATATCTCTGGAAGTGAGCAAGGAGGCGCCGGTTGAGCAGGTAGTCCTTGCTGCTGCCTGGTATCACGAGAAAGACGGCGACAACGGCAAGCACGCAGGCGAAGACGACAAGGCAAACAAGCACAAGGCGCTGCTCAACATAGCCGCGACCCTGGCGTCGGCCGGGATAACCTAT
>JAKAGF010000231.1 GCA_021825805.1 Nitrospirota bacterium | reverse complement strand
GTGTCATCATTATTTCACCTCGTTGGTGATATGTTTTTGCGTCTATTCAACCTTAAACTTATCACATTAACGAGGTTTTTTTATCATCTCTTTTTTTCTAATCGCGGATTTAGGGTACGATATCAAACGAGGCTGATTTTCATGACGTGTGACAGCCACAGCTTTGTGGCTGTCACACAGTGTGCCACAAAGCGATTCGACCCGCTGATACATCCCCTTTTTCCTGCGATCCATGGAACACGGCATCCTGTTCCATCCCGCAATCAACCCCTTGTTTTTTAAATTAAAAAAAATTAATGTGCCCCCTGACTGAAGAAGCGCAGCGGCAAAGCCTGACCGTTGGCACGGGTCTTGATACCTGAAACTTACTGAAAAAAATCTCGCAGCGGATTAGGAGGGCGGCAGTCACTATGAGCTTCAACAGACAGGCAGAAGAGAGCGCCCCGCTGCAGAGATATGATTTCGGCAGAAGGGGGAAGGTCGGCGTCCTGAGCTTTAGCGGCAGCCTGACCGTCGAATGCGCGGCAAAACTGAGGGAGACGCTGATGGTCTCCCTTGAACATAATGATTATCTCGTGGTCCATCTGAGGGACGTCACTGAGGTGGACGTTTGCTGCATGCAGCTGTTCTGTTCCGCTCACCGGATCTCCGTGAGGTCCAACAAGCGCCTGACGCTTACCGGCATGAGGCCCGAGGTGTTGCACCAGACAGTAGATGACATGAAGTCGCTGGGCCTGCGCGATTGCGCTGCATGTTGCGACATGAGTTGCCTCTGGGTAACGGACCGGCCGGTTTTGAGCAACTGATCGCAGGCGGGATGTATGAAGACAGGCGTTTGTCCTGCGCAGCACAGCGCGCCTGAACAGCCGGTCTCTTTCCTGTCTGAGGCGCATGATGCGTGATCACAGGGAAACGGAGCAGCAGCGGCAGAAAAAAATACTATGCGGAAAAGGAGGATCCTGTGACAATTGCTGACAGTGTGTGCGGACTCTGCAGGCAGCGCCCCCCGGAAGGCGCTGATGCGGCCCTCGGGAAGAGGAATTATGACAAGGACGCATTCCCCCGGGGTTGCGAGACGATCCTCGTTGTAGAGGATGATGGGGCTGTCAGGGATATCGCCGTTCAGATACTCGAGCTGCACGGCTACAAGGTTATTGCCGCTGCTGACGGCGCCGGGGCGCTGGCCCTGTGCGAGTCCGGCAGAGACTGTCTCCATCTGATCGTCGTTGACGTCATGCTGCCGGATATGAGCGGCCGGTCCCTCGCCGGGCTGTTGAAGAGCGCCTGCGGGGCCCCGGAGGTGCTTTTCATGTCCGGGTATACTGACGATGTCGTTATGCAGGAGGGGATGATAGAGCAGGGCGCAAGCTTTATCGCCAAGCCCTTTGTCCTGGCAACTTTCCTTCAGAAAGTCAGGGAGGTCCTTGACGGCAGGACGGCCATCCTGCCGGGGGAGCCGATGATTCCGCAGGGCAGCGGCGAAGCCGGGACGTCGTGTGCAAGGAAATTAATCCAGCAGTCATGCTCACGGCATGAGAAATAAAAAAAGAAACATTCCCTGATTACGGATGACGCCGGCACGCAGGGCAAGGGTAAGTTACCGCTGTCCGCGGGCGATGAGGACAAGGGGCTCGGGGCGTTGGAGGGGGAGCGGCCGTCACTGCGCGCTATGGCCGCTTCTCGTCCAGCACTTCCCGCACTTTCATAAGGAGGTTCCTGGTAGAGACGGGCTTGGAGATGAATACCTGACCGCTGTCGATCATGCCCCTTGAAGTGATGATGTCCGCGGGATACCCGCTGGTAAAGATGGCCCTGATGCCGGGCCGATGCCGCGTGATCTCCTCATAGACTTCCCTGCCGTTCTTTTTCGGCATCACAACGTCAAGCAGGAGGAGTTGAACGGAATCCTGCGCGTCCATGAACCTCCCCACGGCGTCCTCGCCGTCGACCGCCTCCAGGATGCGATAGCCGTACTCCTCCAGCACCGCCCGGATGAGCTTCCTCACCGCCTCGTCGTCCTCGACAAGCAGTATCGTCTCAGTCCCCCTTTTTACCTCCGCAGGCGCCGGCTCGTCTGGTTTCTGACCGGGGGACGCTACCGCGGGAAAATATATCCTGAAGGTTGTCCCCTCTCTCACTTCGCTGTAGACATTTATGTAGCCGTTATTTTGCTTTACTATGCCGTATACAATCGCGAGACCAAGACCTGTTCCCCTGCCCAACTCCTTGGTCGTGAAAAAGGGTTCGAATATCTTATCCAGCGTTTTTTCGTCCATGCCCGAGCCGGTGTCCGAGACTGACAGAAGCACGTGACTTCCCGGCTCGCCATAGCCGTGGGCCGCGATGAAATCCCGGTCCAGGTCCACTATGCCGGTCTCGATGGCGATGGTCCCGCCGCCTGGCATGGCATCGCGGGCGTTCATTACGAGGTTCATCAGGACCTGTTCGAGCTGTCCCCTGTCGGCGAATATGGTGGCGTCTCCCCCGAGGAGTGTCGTCTTCATCTCGACGTCCTCGCCGATGAGCCGAACCAGCATCTTTTCCAGGCCGGCCACGATCTCATCCACCATCACCGGCTTTGGGTTGATGACCTGCTTTTTGCTGAAGGCCAGCAGGCTCTGCGTGAGGTTCGTCGCGCGCCGGGATGCGGCCAGGATCTCCTGCAGGTATGACGACAAAGCGTCCCCTGCCCCAAGCCGCCTGCCGAGGAGTTCGGCATACCCGATAATGGCCGAAAGGATGTTGTTGAAATCATGGGCGATGCCGCCTGCCATCAGGCCGAGGGCCTCCATTTTCTGGGCGTGGCGCAACTGGTCTTCCAGTCTTCGCCGCTCCGTTATATCTGATATGAGACCGTCATAGGCGACCAGCCTCCCCATATGGTCATGACGGGAGACCAGAGTTGTCTTCACCCAGCGGAGGCCCCCGTTTTTGTGGATGATACGGTGCTCGAGGGGCTGCACCTCTTCACCGGCCAGGACCCTGACCGCCTGCTCCACAACCGCTGCGCGGTCGTCATCATACACCATCTTGAACCAGAGGTAGAGATCAGCCGCATATTCTTCGGGCGTATAGCCGGTTATCCTCACGCAGCCGGGGCCATGCCGCGTGGCGGCCGGGCGGCTGTCCTCCAGGAAGACTGTAAAGATATAGTCTGTAACCGACTCGATGAGCAGGCGGTAGCGCGCCTCGCTCTCACGCGCCTCTTCCCGGGCCTGTACGAGGCATCGCATGTCCTCGGTGATTTTGCTGAAAAGCAATGAGTTATGGACCGCCACACCGAGCTGGTGTCCGACGGCTGACAGCAGTTCGCATTCCTCAGGGGTGAATGTCCTGGGAGATTTCATCGCTATGTTAAGGGCCCCGACCACCTCGCCGCCCGAGATCAACGGGACGCTTGCAACTGTTTTGAAGCCGTGATTGAGCAGCAAGGGAAGCAGTCGCGGCGTCGGGTAGTCATCGATCTGGAGCACAACAGGTTCCTTTGCGGCCGCGGCCCTGGCGGTCACACCCTCGTCCGCCCCGATGCGCCGCATGCCTGCCGCGAAGTCGTCCGTAAAACCCTTGTGCACGCGCAGCAGCATGGTTTTGCCGTCAGGCTCCGCCAGATAGATACCGACCGCGTCGAGCCCCAATGCCTGCCTCGTTTCTTCTACGGCTGCACGGAGGTTCTCCTCGATATCGAGCGACTGGGAGACGGCGTTCCCTATGGTATAGAGTGTGGAGAGCTTTCTGTTCTGCAGCAAGAGGTCTTCTTCAGCCCTCACCTGCGATGAGACGTCGCGGATGGTCTTTACCGAGGCGACTACCACGCCCCACTCATCCCGCAGCGGAGATGCAGTCAACAGAACGTGGCCTGCTCCGGCGGACGCTTGTCTCCGCCGAAGGGTCGTGTGAACCTGGCCGTCGCGGAAACATT
>JAKAGF010000230.1 GCA_021825805.1 Nitrospirota bacterium | reverse complement strand
CGAGTGCCTCTCGAATTCCTTGAATGCCCCTTCCTGGAACCCCTTTATCGTAACGGGGTCATCCGGATCGGGAACAACGACGTAGCCCCTTTTCTTCAGCTCCCGCGCCCTCTCCAGGGAGGTGAGTTTCACCTCGCCGCCGATGTCCTTTGCTCCCTGTCCCCATTTGAGTTCAAGACATTCGACACCGAGTTTTTCGACAGCGTATTCAGGGGAGCCGAGTCTGCCGTCTTCGACGTTCTGCTGCAGGACGATCGCGCCATAGCCGTCATGCCATCTCTTGAAGGTGTTGACCCTCCGTTCGAGTTCAGGCGACTTCACGACCCTGCCGTTCCTGATCTCCGCGTCATGGTCCATGCCGATGATGTTTTCCCCGATGACCACCATGATCCCGGAGATGGCGCCGCCGACGGCCATGCCTTCCCAGTTGTCCCGGGCGATGTTTGTCGAGCCGAGGGCTCCGGTGAAGATCGGCACCTTGAGCTTTACCTTATGCTTTCCTCCAATTACGACCTCAGTTGAGACATTGGTGAAGAGGGCCTTGTCAGAGTCCGCCTCGATACCGATCGCGCCGACACAGGTCCCCTGGATATTGAGGTGAGAGTAATCCACGGGATACTCCTTGGTGGCGCCGGCGGTGATCTTGCCGAAGGGTGCGGGATAGATCACCTCCCTGCCCCTGAAGGAGGATTTGCCCACCTCGCACAGGCCCGGACAGCCGTCAAGGCATACCGCGCAGAGGCCGGACTGGGGCGATGTGTCCCGCACCCTATTTTTTGTGTTTGTTGCCGCACTCGCGTTTGGCGTTCCGTAGTGCATCATCTTGCCTCCCTTCCGTATACGTACTGATATGATCCCGAAGTTACCGAGAGATCCATCGTATGCACTCTGAAGGTCAGGGAGGGTCCCCTGCCTGCTGTTCAGGGGACCCTCCCTCTTATCCGCAGCGCTATGCCTTCAGTATCTTGAGGGCCTCTTTCCTGTTGGACTCCATAAGGTACGGTATCCCGGTGACCTTGGTGCACTCCTCGGTGAGGGACATAATGTCATTCCTCGAGATGGAGGGGGTGTTGAAGCACCGTGCGCCGGCCATGAGCTGCTGCAGGCCGACTCTGATCTTCTGGGAATAGCTGTAGATGCCGAGGGCGCCCAGCGGGATTTTGTGGATATCGTTGGCTCCGACGAGGTTCTTCACCTCTTCGTAAGTGACAAAGATCTCTTCCACCGTGTTGCCGTACTCGCTTATGTTCTTGGGCAGGTCATTCGCCTTGATCCACTTGGCGATATTCTTGCCGACCATGCCGGGGATCATCAGGGCGCGACCCATGCAGACAGCCTTCGTGTACGGAGCGCCCATTGCCAGGGCCTTGAAGATGCCGTCTTCACTGCTGAAGCCTCCTGCAAAGGCGATATCAGGGACGCGCTCGCCCTTCTTATCCAGTATCTCGCAGAATTCTCGGGCAGCGGCGTGGATGTAGAGAGAGGGCATGCCCCACTCCTCCATCATGCGCCAGGGGCTCATGCCTGTTCCGCCGGGCGCTCCGTCGATGGTGAGAAGATCAATCTTTGCCTTGGAACCCCATTTGATCGCCATCGCCAGCTCGCGCAGGCCATAGGCGCCGGTCTTCAGCGTGACTCTTTTGAAACCCAGTTTCCTCAGCCTGTTGACCTCGGCGTAAAAGCCCTTTTCGTCGATAAAGCCCATCCGGCTGTGGCGCTCGAATTCCTTGATGGCGCCGTCCTTGAAAGACGCCTGGACAATGGGGTCAGACGGATCAGGGGTGACGATATACCCGCGCCTCTGCAATTCGAGGGCGCGTTCGAGGGAGTTTACCTTGATTTCACCGCCGATACATTTTGCGCCCTGTCCCCATTTCAGCTCTATGGTCTCTATCCCGTGTTTGTCGATTATGTACTCAGCCACCCCGAGGCGGGTGTCCTCTACGTTCATCTGGACAAGCATCTCGCCGAATCCCTGATGATAGCGGCGATAGATCTCGATCCTCCTGTCCATGTCGGGAGATTTTGTTATCTTGTTCTTGCTGTTCAATTCAAGCGCAGGGTCGATGCCGCAGACATTTTCCCCGCAGACGATCGTGACGCCGGAGATTGCCGCGCCCACGGCAAAGTGTTCCCAGTTTTTGCGGGCGATTTCCGTTGACCCGAGAGCGCCGGTGAAGATCGGCACCTTCATCTTTACCTTCTTCGTCCAGCCGTATTCGGTCTCGGTGTTGACGATAGGGAACCGTGCGGTGTCGGGGTCGCCTTTTTGACCCTTCGGAAGGCCCTTTGCCCCGAGGGCATAGCCGTGGATGTTCAGGTGAGAATAGTCGACCGGATAATTCTTGTCTCCGCCGGCCGTTATCTCGCCGAAAGGTCCGGGATAAAGCATCTCCCTGCCTCTGAAGGTCGACTTGAATACTTCGCAATTTCCCCTGCACCCGTCGATACAGCGCGTGCAGAGTCCGCTCATCGGGGATACGCTCTTGGAGCGGTTGTGTGTCCTGGTTGCATCATTGGAATTCGGCTGCTGCAAGTTCATCTTTTTCCTCCTGGATAGTGATATGTTTCAATAACTGCCTGTACTGCTGCCGCCTGTTCTTCTGCTCCCCACCTCCCTTTAAGTGTGATTAAACATCAGCCTGAAAAAAGTAAGCGCTGCTGAATACGGGAGGCAAAAAAAATCCCGCAGGGGATTTTGTGGGGCCTCGGCGTTATGGTGCGCTATCCACATAGGACCAGAAGCTCCGCCTCCTCCGTATGCTTGTTTTTCCAGTAGGAAGGGAATGAATCTTTCAGGAAGACAGAGTCTCCCTGTTCGAGTTCCCGCTCCTTGTTCCCGACCCTGATGAGAATCTTTCCCCGCACAACATAGATGAGCTCTTCCTTCTTGAGCTCGACGAAGTGGCGCTGCAATTCCGCGCCGGGGTTGATTATCGCGACATAGAGGCGCTTCTTGTCGTCCGACAGGATGTTGTAAAGGGTATAACCCTGTTCTTTTCTCGATATATTGCCCAGGATTGATTTACGCCGCACGAGCCATTCTGTCTCATCCTTCCTGCTGCTCTTCTGGAAGAGGGCGGCGGGGTTCAGCCCCAGGACTTCCGCGATCTGAAGGAACGAACTGAGGGAAGGGCTAATCTGGTTGTTTTCGAGCTGAGAGATGAAGCTTGAGGTCATGCCTATTTTGTCGGAAAGGTCTTTCTGGGACATTCCGATCTTTATCCTCGCCTCTTTTATCTTCGTGCCGATTTCAAGGGGCGTTTCCCTTTTGACAGGGGTTATGGACACGTGCTGGTCTTCTATCTCGAAAGAGTGGGGTTTGAAGGCCTCCCTGTTGGCCCTGCCGTCCAGTTTCACCGCCTTGAGAAAGAGCTTGTCCTTCTTCTTGGAAAGGTCGATGACCACCTGGGTTATGTGGCGCAGGTTCGCCTTGAACGCCTGGCTGTGGGCGTCTTTCTCGAGCATCCAGTAGGCGACCGTGCCCAGGTCATAGAGGCGCGGACACATGTAGGTGAAGAACTTATGTGTGCTGTTCTCGTCTCCCCACAGGTCCTGCATGCCGGTGAGGCTGTCGAATATGTATCGGGCGCCTTCGCTCAGCTTGTCCTGGATCGAGTTGATCGTCTCGCTGAAGATCGATATGTCCATGGGCCTGTTGACCCGGATGACCTGCGGCGCCGCCGGGTGTTGCGTTTCATAATACTTGAGAAAGGCCCTGTCGCTTTTGCCCTTGCCTGAGGTGAAGCAATCGAGTATGGTGAGTTTGTCGGCCTTCCCGGGAATTTTCATGTTCAGCATGATACTCTGGGGGGACCGGTTGAAACTCGCATAGATGACTTCTTTGTTGTCGGCGAGGGACGTGGATATGAAGTTCTGTATGAAGACATCTTCAGAGGTGCCCGCCTCCATCTCCCAGACCATATT
>JAKAGF010000229.1 GCA_021825805.1 Nitrospirota bacterium | reverse complement strand
TCTAGGCAAAGAAGGATTTCCTGACCGGGGCATAGGTCCCTGCGGCGCCTATCAGCATTCCGCCGTGGACAAAGGCGAGCACCGTTTGATGGACCAGGGATTCGGCGGGAAATATCAGAACAGCCGACAGGCCCCAGGCGATGCCTGAGAGACCGGCGCCCACGGTAAAACGACGCAACCTGCGACATGTGAGCGATGGGTCAGCGACAGATCGGCGGTAGCTGAAAACATCCGCATAGCGGATGAGCGTAACCAGCATCACACCCGTCACCCACGCGATCAGGGACGCGCGACCGACAACACCCCAAAAAAGGAATGCGATAACCGGTGGATTTACAAGGCTGGAGATCATCGTAACAGATGCATTTTTGTACAGAAGTCGCACCTGTTCCTCAATGATCAGGTTTTTTTCATTATCCTGCCAAACATCGTGGTCTATGTCTGCAAGGCCATCCGTCATCCCCGTGGCTGCTCCTGAGACTCTGCTTATTATGGACTGCGGCATTATATCATGCGACGGGTGAATGAATAAAGTCTTCGTCCCGCAGGTGGACTGTGCCGCCGCGACTGATCAGATGATTGCGCCCGCTCCGGAGGGGCCGGCTCGGAGTCTGTTGGGAAATTCTGGAAACAGGAGTATACTTGATCGAAGAGACAGAGCATAGTAATATTCGCAAGGAGAAATGTATATGCCCTTTGTAAATATTAAAATCACGAAGGACGGGGCCACAACGGAGCAGAAGGCGCGGCTCATCAGCGGGGTGACCAGCCTGCTCCGGGATATCCTCGGGAAAAACCCGCAGACAACGGTCGTGGTGATCGACGAGGTGGACACGGACAACTGGGGGATTGGAGGGGAGACTGTGACGGAGAGGAGAAGGCAGGGGAAATAAAAACATGATGCCGGGTCCAGGGGAGGAGGGACACGCCTTGTGGAGTGTTTCTTTGACGCTAAATCCAGGAAATTTGATTCCGAATCGATTCAGAGGAGTGCGCGAAGAGGAATTGGGCCAGCCGTCTGATCGTATCGCTTAAGGGAATCTGCTTGGAAACTACTATGCCATGATGAATCTTTCCGGTCTTCACGCATTCATCGTGAAGCCTGCTGAAATCACCAGCATTAAAGGTAAAGATAGCCCGATTCTCAGTAATCGCAAACTCCAGTTGTTGTCTGTCTGAAAGACTGAACTGTTGAACCTCATGGGCGCTGACCACGTCATAACCCCTCAATCTCAGGGCTAAAGCGACCTTCTTGTGGACGTCCTCATCGAGGTAGAGCTTTACCATCTACCCCAGCTCTTTGTCAATCTCGTCCTTATGGTCGAAGTAGTAGCTTAGCGCGTCAAAAAGCTGGGCCGGCGTAAGGGAAGGATAACCATCGAGAATCTCATCGATACTCATACCAGAGCGGTAGTGATTTACAAGAGACGCCACAGGGATACGGGTATTTTTTATGACCGCCTTACCATCGTACCTGTCGGGGTCCTTTTCTATGTAGATATGTTCTGTCTTCACCGCAGCCATAATCGTTCCTTAAGCAATACTATCAGATTTCGTCGGAAAGAGACAATGGGAATGCGCGGGAATACCGCCAACTGGGGAATCGGAGGAGTGACGGTGACGGAGAGGAGAAGGCAGGGGAAATAGCAGCAGCAGTAGTTGCATGTCCCTCAACTGAGTTCCAGGCCGTATTTCCAGCCACGTTGTATTTTCTACCATCCCATCTCTTATAATAAAAATATACACCCGCTGATCCTTATGTCTGTAAGGCTTTTACCGGGTAGAAGGCAGCTTGTAGTATTATTTATTTATACAGTTCAGGGCAGTCAGTCAGGCACCCTTCATTTTTTCATTGCTTTTCCTATTGATTTTTATGATAATTCCCCCGTGGCATCTTAATTGCTTTTATTCAAATCAGAACTTTAGAAAGGAGGTCGGCCATGGGAAACAAGGGTAAAATACTCGTGCTCGATGACGATCCTGTTGTAACCCTGAGCTGCAAGAGGATACTCGGGGCCGAAGGATTCAACATCATCACCGCCGACAAGGGCGACGACGCCATCAAGAAGATTTCATCTGAGGAGTTTGACCTCCTCATCTCGGACATCCGGCTTCCCGACATAAGCGGCATCAACGTGCTGCGGGAGTCCAGGACGATCCAGCCCAAGATGGACGTGGTGATCATCACCGGCTACCCGACCCTTGAAGACGCAAAGGAGTCGGTGCGGCTCGGCGCCTTCGAGTTCATCGAAAAGCCGTTCACCCCCGACTTCATGATCAATGTGGCCACCAAGGTCTTTGATAACAGGGGATGGATCCTGAGGAAGGCCTTTATCGACGAGTTCAGGAACGAGATCGTCAACCTGCGGGACAATGAAAACCCCGTCATCTTCTATAAGGAAGGCACCTGGGCGAGGCCGATCCAGGAGGGCATGTGGGAGATCGGCTGCGACATCCGGTACCTGCTCCTCAGCGGCCAGCTAATGTACATCGACCTGGCTGAAAAGATCGAGGCGGTGATGGCCGGCGAATGCTTCGCCAAGATATTATCCGGGGGCGGGCAGACCGTGGAACTCCTTTCGCCCATGACCGGCAGGGTGGTGCAGCTCAACCAGCAGGCGAACACTGCCATGGCCGCGCTCATCCGGGACAACCTCAGCGAGGGATGGCTCCTCTGGCTGGCCCGGGTCAAGCCTCTGACGGTTTAAAATATTTACAGGAGGATTCTATGTTAGGAGAACCGAAGATACTGGTTGTCGACGACGAACTGGTTGTCATAAAGAGCGCGGAACGGGTGCTCAAGTCCGAAGGGTATCAGGTGGAAGGCGCGCTCGGGGGGAGAGAGGCCATCATGAAGCTGGGCCAGGGCAGCTTCGACCTCGTCTTCACTGACCTGAAGATGCCGGAGGTGGACGGCATCACCCTGATACGCTGGATCAAGAAGACAAAACCCGCTGTCGGGATCGTCATCATAACCGGCTATCCGTCCCAGGACACCATAAAGGAAGCCCTCGAACTCGGCATCATCGACTACGTGCCCAAGCCGTTTACGCCTTCGGTCCTGCTTGACGTCACCGAGCGCGCGGTTGAGTGGATCAAGGGCAAGGCGCCTGAAGAAAAGAAGGTCCAGGAGGAGTTCCCGCCCGCGATGGAGGCGGAACTGGAACGGGTGATCCGTGAATTTCGCCACAAACCCGGCGCCCTCATCCCGGTCCTGCAGCGCGCCCAGGAGATTGTCGGCTACCTGCCGCCGGTGGTCCAGAGGAAGATAGCCCAGGGGCTCAACATCCCGGTTGCCGAGGTGCACAGCGTTGTATCGTTTTACTCTTTCTTCACGATGAAGCCCAGGGGAGACCACAATATCAGGGTCTGTCTGGGCACAGCCTGTTACGTCAAGGGCATCGAGGGCGTTGTCAGCAAGATACGCGACACCCTCAAGATCGAAGTGGGCGAAACAACGGAAAACAAAAAATTCTCGCTCGAAGGGGTCCGCTGCCTGGGCGCCTGCGGACTTGCGCCGGTCATGGTGATCGACCAGGAAACCTATGGCGCAATGACCCCGAAGAAGGCGCTCGAGATCATCGGCCAGTTTGATGCGGCCGCGGTCTCGGCCGCCGCCGCGGAGCCGGCCGAGGAACTCGCGGAAAAGGAGGGATAACATGCCGAGACTTACGATAGCGGATCTCCAGAAGATCAAGGAGCAGCATAAGGCGGAATTCACCCTGAGAGAGGGCGGCTACCGCGCCAAGGTGACCGTCCATATGGGCACCTGCGGAATCGCCGCGGGCGCGAGAAACGTAATGACTGCGCTTATGGACGAGATATCGAAGGCGAATGTGACTGATGTCATCGTAACCACGTCCGGTTGCGCCGGGCTCTGCGCCAGGGAGCCGCTGGCTACCGTCGAGATCATGAATCAGCCTCCCGTTAAGTAC
>JAKAGF010000046.1 GCA_021825805.1 Nitrospirota bacterium | reverse complement strand
CGAATCCTTCGTGATCTCCACAACCTTTCCTCCGTACAGACCCAGGGTCATGCCCCTCTTGATGGTATAGGACTTGTTGTCCGGCAGGGTGATGAGCGCATAGTACTCCTTCTGGTCCCAGACAATAGCGGAAAGCACGATCTCATCAACATCGAAATTCTCGATAGGCCTTTTCCCTGGCGAGCGCTTTGGCTTTGCCTTCGCCACATCAACAAGTGACTGGAAGGGGTCCCGCCGTCCCTTGGCATCATAATCATACGCCAGCTTTTCGATCTTCTCCTCCTGCGGCGCCTGTGCCTGAGGAGCAGCCGTCTTGGGCGGCTGGACAGCAGGCTTCGGCTGGCCGGCCTTCTTGTCACCGCATCCGGCGAGTCCGGCAACCATGATCATGACTATCACGCAGGCTGCTATCGAGGTCCTCGTTGCCATCTATTTCTTCCCCGCTTCTTCCGGAACGACCAATGAATACGCTGTTGCGGTGAAAGTGACGGCAAGGGTATTGACTCCCCGAACTGCCTGGGCGCCGCCGGTCTGGATATTATCCACATTCACTATCCTGTTGAGCTTCGTCAGGCTGCTCAGAAACCTTCCAAGGTCATGGAACGCGCCGCTGACCGAGATCGAAACCGGAGTTTCAGCGACAATGCCGCTCGGATGCTCTTTCTTCTGTCCCGGACGCCATGACTTCAGGTCAAGGCCGGAGGCTGTCGCAAGGTCCGAGATCTGTTTCAGGAGGCTTGTTATCTCCTTATCCGCAGGCAACAGTTCATGAAGCTCCTTCACGCGCTTTTGGAGCTGTTCGCTCTCCTTGATAAGCGCCTCAAGCCGGGCCGCCTTTGCCTGGCTCGAAGCGATCTTGTTGTTCTGTTCGTCGATTCTTGCCTCAAGGGCCTTGATCTCTTTTTGTTTGGGCATGATGAGCAAAATCATGACCGCCACGGCCAGGAGCGCCGCCGGAAGGGCTGCCATGATTATCCGGACATAGGGGGGCAGGCTTTTCATGTCAAATTTCAGCGCCATCTATGCCTTCACCTTGAACGTTATCCTAAACGTGTACACGGCAAACCCTCCCTGGTTTCCCTGGACGGATTCCTGCAAATACACTTCAGCAAACATCTTTGAACCTTTGAGGTTGTTCACATAATTGACGACATCCGTGTTATTGAACCCTGTACAGGAGATGCTCACAGCATCCCCGTTCAGTGACAGATTGTTCAACCAGACGCCCGGAGGGAGCTGCGAACTGATCTCATCGAGCACCCTGATCGGCATTATTTTATTCTTGCCCAGCTGCTCGATGATCTCTTTTTGTTTCTTATACTCGGCGTTCTTTTTTTCGTAGTCTTCAACAGACTTGATCTTCCGGCCGAGTTCCTCGATCTTCTTGTCGTTATCAGCGACCAGCTGCTTTTTTTCAGACACCCTGGAGCTGTAGAAATAAAAAAGATACCCCATAACAGCGGCGGCGATGATGAATATGCCGACCCCGGCAATGGCAAAAGTCGGCAGAGGCTTCGCCTTTTTCCTCTTTTTTATTGGGAGCAGATTTATCTTTATCATCGGTCTCCCTGCCTCCTGAGCGCCAGACCCACGGCCACAGCCATAATGGGGGCCGTCTCCTGTACGTAGGCTGCGTCAAACCTCTTGGGTATCTTTATATTCCTGAAGGGTTCGGCCACCTTGGTCTCTATCCCCGCCTTCCCTGATATCATCGCGGCAAAATTCTTGATCAGGGCGCCGCCGCCGCTCAGCACAACCTCGGCGATCTCCTCATGAAGGGTGGTGGACCTGAAATAATCGAACGAACGGACGATCTCGCCGATGATCTCCTCGGAGGCTGTCTCGATCACAGCAGCCGCGTCCTCGGGGACCACATTCTCAACGGCTTCGCCCCTCTTCAGCCGCTCGGCATTTTCGTACGTCAAATTAAACTCCCTCTGGAGCGCCTCGGTATGGATGTTGCTCCCGAGGGAACTGTCGCGCGTGAAGACCGAGATGCCGTTCTTGAGAATGCTGAGGTTGATGGTGCTGGCGCCGATATTAAGGAGCGCCACGTTTTTTTCCGCCTCGATCTCGTAGTTGACGCCATACATGTTTTCGAGTGCAAAGGAATCGATGTCCACAACGATCGGGTTGAGGCCGGCCTCCTTCACGACAGTGATATATTCATTGATAATGTCTTTCTTGACCGCAACCAGGATGACATCCATCTGTCCCGGCTCTTCCTTTGGCCCGATGATCTGGAAGTCCAGGTTAACGTCTTCGATGTCGAAGGGGACATACTGTTCAGCCTCGAACTTGATCGACTCTGAAAGGTCTTCTTCAGACATCTCGGGCAGTGATATCCTCTTGATGATGACCGACGAATGGCCTGATATGGAAATGACCGCATCCCTGGTCTTGATCGCAGCCTTCTTGACCATCTCCTTGAGAGAGTCCACCAGCCGCAGGGAGTCGATAATCGAGCCGTCGACAATCAGTTCAGGAGGCAGGGGATGTGCATCAAAGAGTTCCAGTTCATAGGTTCCTTTTGATTCTTTCAGCTTAACGGTCTTGATATAACTGGAACCGATATCAACGCCTATGGGACCTTTTCCTTTAAAAAGCATAGCTTATGAATACCAGAAAAAAAAAATTATGTCAAGTATTTTTTGCAAAATATTTCCGTGATATCAAAGAGTTCACCAGAAAGAGTTAGAAAATGGTTTAACATTCCGGGGGATCAGGCTATAAATTGAGGATTCTTTCTATGCGAACAGAGCAGTCCTCGAACCTGCCGATACCAAAGAGAACGCCGGAGATATTTTTCAATCTGATAAACGCCCCCTGGGCGAAATTATGGTCATTTAATCGTATGGCGACTCCGTTTCTCGCCTTCACAAAATCCTCATCAGCAAGCACAAGCTCATCCAGGCCCGCGAGCGTCTCATCAATTTCATGACATGCTTTCTTGTGGGGAGGCGCCGCACAGGTCTCCAGCTCTTCAAAGGTAACCGCATCCCTGACATCAAAGGCCCCGACGCCGGTCCGTTCAAGCGCGGTAAGATGAGCGCCGGTTCCCAGTTCCTGCCCGATGTCATCACACAGGCTCCTTATATAGGTCCCTTTGGAACAGGACACTTCAAGGGTGAAGAAGGGAATTTCCATTTCAAGGACTTTTATCTCGTATATGTCGACAAAGCGGAGAGGTCTGTCCACCTCGATCCCCTTGCGGGCGAGTTTGTGGAGCGTCTGACCGTTGACCTTCACCGCAGAATACATGGGAGGTTTCTGCTCAATCCGGCCGGCAAATCCCGATACAACACGGATGATCGCTTCATCCGTAACAGAGGAGACTTCCCTGCGTTCGACGACCGTTCCATCAGCATCAAGGGTATCAGTACGCTCCCCCAGTTTTACCCTGGCGCGATACCGCTTGTCCATATCAAGGAGGAAGCGCGATATCTTGGTAGCCTCACTGAGACAGACCAGGAGCACGCCGGTGGCAAGGGGATCGAGCGTGCCGGTATGGCCGGCCTTTTTCTCCGAAAATATACGTTTCACCCTCCCCACCGCCTGGTGAGAGGTTATTCCGGAAGGCTTATAAAGATTAATAATGGTGTTCATATCGCAGGATTCGCATTTCCGCACCGAAAAAGCCGCCGGATCCGGTGATGCCTATGCTGAACACGCCTGTCAGATGGAGTGATGCAGCGCCTTAATCCGCCTCGTGCCGGAGATTTTACAGTATTTTAATCTTAGCGGCTTCCCTGAGTATCGCCTTCTTGGCTGACTCAAGATCAGCCTTTATCCGGAAGCCGGCCGCGTTCTGATGACCGCCGCCTCCGAACCTTTCGGCAATCTTCGCCACGTTCATTCCGCCCTTTGATCTGAGGCTGGCCTTCCATTCCCTGCTGCCGACCTCGCGCAGCAGGGCCGATATCTTTACAGAACCGATAATCCGGGGGATGTTCGAGAAGTTCTCGGTAGCCTCAGCGCTGGTCCCGGTCTTCCGGTACATCGCCCTGGTGATATGGGTCAGGGCGACATGGCCCCTGATCTCGAGGGTATTGAGGACCATGGTCAGCAGCCTGAACCGCCCGTACTCCCAACTCTCATAGAGATGCTCGGAGATGACGTTCGGCTCTGCCCCTGCCTCAACCAGGGCAGCCCCCACGCGCAGCACCTCGGCAGAGGTATTACTGTATCTGAAGGTGCCGGTATCAACCGCGATGGCGGTGTAGAGGTTCGTGGCAATCTCCGGTGTGATCGGGATGCGCAGGGCCTTCAACAGATAATAGATCATCATGCCGGTCGCAGCAGCAGCAGGCTCGACCCACCGGACTGTGCCGAATGAGCTCTCTGTCTCATGATGGTCGATCACCACTGATTTCCTGTAGGAGTACCCTCCCGCAGCAGCCCGCTCCGGACTGTTACAGTCCAGAAGAACTATCAGGGGATCGCCCTTTGCAAGGGGCCTTATATCATGTCTGAACAGCCGCTGTCCCGGCAGGTATCGGTGGTAGGACGGCACTGGATCACGATTGTAGAGGAAGACCTTTTTCCCCGCGGCCTTCAGGCCCAGGCCGAGGGCGAGCGCAGAGCCGAGGGCGTCGCCATCGGGATCTATATGGGAGGCGATGAGAAAGGGCCCTGCCTCCCTGAAGGCGGATACGACACCCTTAGGTATCTTCATCCTGCTCCTTGATCTCTTTGAGGAGGCGGTCGATCTTGAAGCCGTAATCTATGGAGGTGTCTATCCTGAATTCAACGGCGGGAATAAACTTCATCTTCAGTCTGCGGGTAAGGATCGATCTGATAAACGCCTTTGAGGCGTTGAGGACCTCCAGGGAAATATCCCGGTCCTCCTCTTTCAATATGCTCACAAAAACCCTGGCGGTCTTGAGGTCAGGGGTCATCTCTACTCCCGTGACCGTCACAAAACCCAGCCTGGGGTCCTTGAGCTTATACATGATAATTTCAGCGACCTCTTCACGGATCAGATCGCTTACCCTCTGTGAACGCTTGTACGGAAGCATAAGTACCTCGGTGTGCTGGGGACGCGCCGACGCTTTGTCAGAGTTTTGCGGCGATCTTCTCTATGATATAGTTTTCGAGGATGTCCCCGACTTTTATATCATTAAAGTTCTCGATCATAATGCCGCACTCATAACCCGTCTGCACTTCTTTGACATCGTCCTTGAACCGCTTGAGAGAGCCCAATTTGCCCTCGTAGACCACGATATTGTCCCGGAGGATACGGATACCGTCACATGCCCGCGACATATATCCGTCGATGACATATGAGCCGGCTATGGCGCCGAGTCTTGAGGCATGATAGACCTGCCGCACCTCCGCCCTGCCGAGGACCTTCTCCTTCAGGGTGGGTTCGAGCATGCCCTCAAGGGCCTTCTTGACGTCCTCTATCGCCTCGTAGATGACATTGTAGAGCCTGATATCGACCCCTTCCCTCTCGGCGGTCTGTGCAGCCTTGGTCTCGGGCCTCACGTTGAAGCCGATGATAATGGCGTTGGACGCCGTGGCAAGCATAACGTCGGACTCGGTGATGCCTCCCACTGAAGTATGGATGACCTTCACCTTCACCTCAGGGTGGGTGATATTCTCGAAGGCGTCCTTGATCGCCTCAACCGAGCCCTGCACGTCGCCCTTGATGATGATGTTGAGTTCCTTGATCTGGCCTTCCTTTATCTTCGTGTAGAGTTCGTCGAGCGTCAGCTTTTTCGCCCGGGCGATCTCAGCGGACCGCTGCTTCTGGAGCCTCGTCAACGCGATCTGGCGGGCGCGCTTTTCGTCATCAACGACGGTAAAGACATCGCCTGCGGCGGGCACCTCGGAAAACCCTATCACCTCGACCGGCGTTGACGGCCCGGCTTCCTGTATCCTCCTGCCGGCATCGTCGATGAGCGCCCGCACCTTGCCGACATGAACTCCCGAGAGCAGCGCGGCGCCGCCCTTCAAGGTGCCTGCCTGCACCAGCAGGGTTGCCACCGGGCCTCTTCCCTTGTCGAGCTTCGCCTCGATGACCGTGCCCTTGGCCTCGCGGTCCGGGTTTGCCTTGAGTTCCATGATCTCAGCCTGCAGAAGGATCATCTCGAGGAGATGCTCTATCCCGATTCGTTTCTTGGCTGAGACCTCCACAAAAATATTGGTTCCGCCCCATTCCTCCGAGATGATCCCCTTTTCAGAGAGCTCATTCTTCACTCTGGCAACGTTCGCCTCGGGCTTGTCGATCTTGTTTACCGCAACCACCATCGGCACGTTGGCGGCCTTTGCATGGTTGATGGCCTCGATGGTCTGGGGCATAACGCCGTCGTCCGCGGCCACAACAAGGACGACGATATCCGTGACCTTCGCACCGCGCGCGCGCATGGAGGTGAACGCCTCGTGGCCGGGGGTGTCGAGGAATACGATGTCCTTGCCCTTGAGATTTACCTTGTAGGCGCCGATATGCTGGGTAATGCCTCCTGCTTCGGTCTCGGTAACCTTCGTCTCGCGGATCGCGTCGAGGAGGGATGTCTTGCCGTGATCAACATGGCCCATGATCGTCACGACAGGCGCCCTGGGAACCAGCTTTTCCGTATCCTCGCGGACATCCTCCACCGGGATCTCTTCATCCACCGAGGTAAATTCGATCTTAACGCCGAAACCCTCGGCAACAAGGAGCGCTGCGTCAGGGTCAACCGGCTGGTTGATGGTCGGCATATAGCCCAGTTCCATGAATTTCTTTATTACGTCGGAGAATTTGACGCCCATCAACTCCGCGAATTCCTTGACGCTCGTGCCCTCGCGAAGTTTGAGGGACTTCTTCCGGGGCGCGGTAGATAACTGCTGCTTTGATTCCGGTCTCTGGCCGAACCTGCCGCGGTCGAACTTCCTGCCCCCCTTGATATCCCATTTCTTCGGCTCGATCTTCCTGATGGACTGAAAGGCTCTCTGCAGTCCCGGCTTGGCCTTGAACTTCTCTATCTTCTCCGCTTCGGCATCCTTCTTGAAGCGGTCCGGGACCTTTTCCTCCTCTTCGCCCACCGGCGCAGCGGAAGGCTGCGGCGCAGGGATGATCTCTTCAGGGGCGGCGGGGGCAGGGGCCTCGATGTCGCTCAAGATCTTCTTGACCGCCACTGTCGGCGGCACCTGGACCTTTTTGGGCGGCGCCTCCTGCGGCTGCCTGGCTGGGGGCTTTTCGGGTTCAGTCTTCTTCCGCGCAGGCTCGGGCTTCTTCTCCTGGACCTTGACAGGCGCAGGCGCCTTGGCTGGAGCAGCCTTCGGCGGAGGCGGAGGGACGGTCAGTTCCTTGACCACTCTATCCGCAACCGCGCTCTCGATGCTGGAAGAATGGGTCTTGCCCTCTATCCCGAGATCAGAGAGAAAGTCTATAATCTCCTTGTTGCTCTTGTTAAGCTGTTTTGCTAACTCGTATATTCTCACTTTGGACATATGGTTAGGCCTTCTCTTCCGTTCTCCGTGCCTGCTGCAGGATATGCTCTGTCTGTTGTATCATTAATCTCAAAATGTTATCATAAACACTCTGTTTTATGCAATTCTGAAAGGAGGATACATAGTGGCAAGCTGCGTATCATGCGGAAAGAAAAAGACGATCGGCAACAATGTGAGCCATGCAAACAACAAGACCAAGCGGGCCCTTATGCCCAACCTGCAGCGGACGCGCATCGTGACTTCACACGGAGTGAAACGCGCCTATGTCTGCACGAGGTGCCTTCGTTCCGGTAACGTCAAGAAGGTCGTTTAGTGGAGAAGACGGACTCCCTCCTTGCGCCGGTGCTCAAGAGGCTCGGCATAGAGGATGGGGTGCGTCTCGCCCGCATCAAGGCCTCCTGGGAAAGCCTCTTTGACCAGCCCCTGTCCCTCCATATGTCCCCCTCACGCTTTGCAGAGGGGGAGCTGCTCATAAACGTAGACTCCCCCCTCTGGATGCAGCAGCTGACGTTCTGCAGCCGGGAGATACTCAAGAAACTGGCGCTCTTTGGCGTCCGGGAGGTGCGCTTCAGGATCGGAAGCGTCTACCGGAGGAAGAAGCCGGAGCAGGAAGCTCCTGCCCGCCGGCTTTCTCATGAAGACGCTGCGTTTGTTGCGGACCTCGCCGCCGGCATCGGCGATGAGGAAATACGCTCCGCGATAAAGGCGGCCGCTGAAAGGTCTCTCAGGCAGGGCAGAGCTATGCCGATTCCGCCTGCTTCTCGTAAATAAGGATCGGTTTTTCCTTCTTCGTTACCGTCTCCTCGGTTATGAGACACTCCTTGATGCCCTTCTGTGACGGTATCTCGTACATCACGTCAAGCATGATCTCCTCAAGGATGGCCCGCAGCCCCCTGGCGCCTGACTTGCGCTGAACCGCCTTCCGCGCGATGGCGACCAGCGCGCTTTCGGTGAACTTCAACCGCACGTTGTCAAAGGAGAGGAGCTTCTGGAACTGCTTGATCAGGGCGTTTTTCGGCTCGACAAGTATCTTCACCAGCGCCGCATCGTCCAGTTCCTCGAGGGTCGTCACAACGGGGAGCCTCCCGACAAACTCCGGAATGAGGCCGTATTTGATGAGGTCTCCGGGCTCCACCTGCCTAAGGACATCTCCGATCTTCTTTTCCGTCCTGCTGACCACGTTCGTGCCGAAACCCATCGCCTTCTTGCCGGTGCGCTGTTCGATAATGCCGTCCAGACTGATAAAGGCGCCGCCGCAGACGAAAAGGATATTTGACGTATCCACCTGGATAAAGTCCTGCTGCGGGTGTTTCCTGCCCCCCTGCGGAGGGATGTTGGCGATCGTGCCCTCGACAATCTTCAAAAGGGCCTGCTGCACTCCCTCGCCCGAAACATCCCTCGTGATCGAGGGGTTGTCCGATTTCCTGCTTATCTTGTCTATCTCGTCAATATAGACGATGCCCCGCTGCGCCCGCTCGACATCGTAGTCAGCGGCCTGCAGGAGCTTCAGGATGATATTCTCCACATCCTCGCCAACATAGCCGGCCTCGGTGAGGGTGGTGGCGTCGGCTATGGTGAAGGGCACATCAAGTATCCGGGCGAGGGTCTGGGCCAGAAGCGTCTTGCCGGTGCCCGTGGGACCGATTAGAAGGATGTTGCTCTTTTGCAGCTCCACGTCGGATTCAGCTGGGTTATATATCCGCTTGTAATGGTTATGGACCGCAACGGACAGGATCTTTTTCGCCCGTTCCTGACCGATGACGAAGTCGTTCAGGACAGAGTGTATCTCCTTGGGGGTGGGCAGCTTCGGAAGCGCCTCGCCTCCGGTTTCCACGTAGAGTTCATCAGCGATGATCTCATTGCAGAGCTCGATGCACTCGTTGCAAATATACACCGTAGGGCCTGCGATGAGCTTCTTCACCTCTTCCTGACCCTTGCCGCAGAATGAACACTTCAGCGATTCTTCGTCCTTCTTAGGCATCACATCCTCCGATCAAATAACCCACGGGCAATCTCCTGAGCGCCGGCGCGGTCACTGCTTTCCCCCGGGAAATGCGCCTTTCTTTGTCGCGCGGATAACCTCATCCACAAGCCCGTACTGTTTCGCCTCCTCGCCTGACATGAAAAAGTCCCTGTCCGTATCCGTCTGGATCTTTTCCATCGGCTGTCCCGTATGGTTGGCGAGTATCTGGTTGAGGGTCTCCTTTAATTTCAGTATTTCCCGCGCATGTATCTCAATGTCCGTTGCCTGGCCCTGGAATCCTCCCATCGGCTGATGCAGCATGATACGGGAATGGGGCAGGGCGAACCGCTTCCCCCGCGTCCCCGCGCCCAGAAGCAGCGCCCCCATGCTCGCCGCCTGGCCAACGCAGTAGGTGGCTATGTCCGGCTTCACGTATTGCATCGTATCGTAGATGGCGAGTCCTGAGGAGACGATCCCTCCGGGCGAGTTTACGTAGATATGTATGTCCTTGTCCGGGTCCTCGGTCTGCAGGAAGAGGATCTGCGCGATAACGGTGTTGGCTACCACATCATCAATGGCGGTGCCGAGGAAGATGATCCTGTCCTTCAGCAGGCGGGAATAAATATCGTAGGCCCTTTCCGTCCGGCCGGTCTGTTCTATTACTATGGGTATGACGCTCATGCGTGTTATGCTCCTTTTACCTTTTCTGCCCTTTCAAGGACGATATCAAGCGCCTTCTCGTCCCGGATGCTCTGCTTGAGGACATCCAGGGACCCGTCTCTTGTAATGAAGAAATTGATCACATTCTCCGGGCTTGTCTGAAAATGCCGCGCGAGCATGCCGAGCCTCGCCTTCAGTTCGTCCTCGGTTACGGTGACGCCCTCTTTATCGGCGATCATATCCAGGAGGATCGATGCCTTTACCTGCTGAACCGCCTTGGGCCTCAGCTCGTCAGTCAGCCTGCGGTGTTCATCTTCTTCGCCGGCCTGCTCCGGGTCAGCCGAGGCCTTCTTCCCCGCCATCTGCTCGTTCATGACCAGCTTCTCGAGTTCCTTGTCAAGAAAGGTCTCGGGGATATCGAACTCATGGGAGGAGACCAGCGTCTCAAGGAGCTTGTCCTTTTGCCGGCCGGCGGCCCTGTCCTTCTTGGCCTTGAGCATGCTGTCCCTCACCTTCCCGGCAAGCGCCTCCAGGGACTCAAGCCCGAGGTCTTTGGCGAATTCGTCATCAAGGGCGGGGAGCTTCTTCTCCTTCACCTCCTTGACCGTGATCCTGAGGCGACCTCCTGCTGTATCTTCCTTTATCTCTCCGCCTTCGACAGAAGGAAGCGTCACCTCAACAACATCTCCTTTTTTCCTGCCGAGAATTTCATCGAGGATCCCATTGGGCGTCAGCCCCCTGCCGAGGTTCATCACCTGGTCCTTTGCAGAGGCGATCTCCTTCTCTCCGGCCGTATCAAGCTTCACGTAATCTATGACTATGAGGTCGTCGTCCTTTATTTCCCGGTCAACGGCCTCAAACATCGCCCGTTCCTCCTGCATGCCCTTGAGGGTCTCTTCTACCTCCTTGTCCTCCACCCGGACATCCTCCGCCTCGACCTTCATCCCCTCATAGGAAAGATTTTCTATCTTCGGCCGCACCTCGATGGTCAGCGCAAAACTGAGGGGTTCATTCCGTTTAAGATCGAGCGAGCCCTCAAACGCGGGGAGGGTCACTGGGACCAGATCAGCGTCTTTCATCGCCTTTGTGTAGTATTCAGGCACAAGCCTGTCGATGATATCAGCCTTGATATCGTTCCCAAAGCGCTTCTCGATGAGAGGGAGGGGCGCCTTGCCCTGCCTGAACCCCGGAAGCCTCGTGCGCTGCCGCACGTTGTCCAGAGACCGGCTGTATTCCTTCTCAATGATGTCGGTTGGTATCTCGATTTTCAGGCGCTTTTTGGTCGCGCTGATATCCTCAACAGTGGTGTTCACCTTTTCCTCCTTGGGCATTTATTTACTCTAAAATAAGACTGTCTTATTAGTCAATTTAACGCGTGTGCGGGGAAAAGGGTTTTCTGTTACAATCTTGGCATATGCCCTATCAGCGTATTACCAGCGTCGCAAATGCGCACATCAGGGAACTGATCAGGATAAAGTCCGGACCGTCCGCTGACGCCTTTTTCATCGAGGGACCGCATCTGATCAATGCCGCCCTTGATGCGGCCGTTTCCGTCAGGGAGGTCTTTTTCACCGCCCCTTTTGCCTCCTCGGCAGAAGGCGAAGGGCTGCTCTTGTCCCTTGAAAAAAAGACTGGAAGGATATTCGAGGTGTCAGATCAGGTCTTGAAGAAGTTGTCTGATACCGAAGCTCCCCAGGGGATCATCGGCCTTGCGGCTCAGCCTGCCGTAAAGCTGATTCAACTTTCACCCGGAGAGTCCCCGTTGATCGTCATAATCGACGGGGTGCAGGACCCCGGCAACCTCGGCACGATCATTCGGATCGCCGATGCGGCGGCGGCTGACGTGGTGATCGTTCTGCCCGGCTCCTGCGAACCGTATATGCCGAAGGTTGTGCGGGCGACAGCCGGGAGCTTGTTCAACATCCCGGTCATCCGCGAACGGACTGACGCCTGCCTCTCGTGGCTCAGGGCAAAGGAGATCGCCCTGGCTGTCACCGCTGCCGGAGGAAGCCGGTCCATCTTTGCGGTCCCGCTCACCGGCCCCCTTGCGTTTGCCTTCGGGAGCGAGGCGCGGGGCGTCAGCCCGCATCTTCGGGAGGCCGCGGATTTTTCATTAAGCATTCCGATCTACGGCAGGGCGGAAAGCCTGAATGTCGCAGCAGCGGCAGCGGTATGCCTCTACGAGGCGGCGAGACAGAGAAGGACTCCGGAACACACTGCATAGCTGTTCAATTGTGTGAAAGCTGGAGACATCTGTACCACCTTTTTTGTCCATTGTTCCCTCTGATTCCAGGGAAGGGGCAAATAACACATCTGATTGGCTATGTTCGCCGTTTTCTCAAGTTCAGTAATTCATCACCGTCCCCTGTGTGCTTCCTTTCACCTTTTAGGTCCTTCTATTTCACAAATAATTTAGGCATACATAAATCTAGTAGCATCGCCAAAATTAATAGAATAATGAAGAAAAGAGGGATAATAAGTGATTCTCTTGTCTTAAATAAACGTCTCAAAATAGGCGAATTCTTAACATCGAATAGCTTTTTCATTATGACACAGGCCCACTTGGAGGCGGAAAATCATCACATTCAAACAAAATGGAAAGAGATCCCCCAGGTGTCAAATAATACATACCTATGTACTCTAATCCCGGAATGTCATGTCTACAGATAGTGCAAAAAACTTTTGCAAAACATATATAGAGATTTGGGAAAGCTACTAATCTGCACGTCACATGGTCACATGAACAGTTTGTGCTCACTAGGCCACTTGGATCAGTGAGGTTTACCGGATTATTGAGAGTGTAAATGAATGGATTGATACTTAAAGGCGTGGCTAGGGCTTTGCCAAAGGAAAGCGTTAAAGCAGTTCTGCCGCAGCTTGTAGGTGGACCGTTAGTAGGATGTAAAATCGGATCGAAGGATAAAAACCTCCCCACCGTCGCATCATAATACCTCGCCCGATAATAATACAGCCCCGTCTCCTTATCCCACTCCCTGCCGGTAAAGGTATATGGCTGTTTGACTCGTTCATTTTGATCTTTCAGATTCCCGAATGAATCGTATTGATAAGTCTGGACCGTCTTGCCGTTGCCGTCTGTTAAGGCGATAACAGAGCCGAGTCCATCGGCATGGTAATAATAAACGTCCTTTCCGTTGATGACCGCCAGATGCTCATCGACGCCAAGCCCCTGGATATATCTCGTCTTCTCAGTCTTCGGCTTTCCATCATCTGTCTTCGTCAAGTACTCTAAAATAATGGCTTGGTTGTCGTAGACATAGGTGTATGTTTTTGTATCTTCGCTCTTGCCGTGTTCGCCTTCTTCAACTTTCTTCTCAATCCTTCTACCGAGAGGATCATACTTGAAGGTGATGGTCTTTACTTCATCTTCATTTTGTTTGACAACCTTGATCAACCTGTTCTCATAGTCATAGGCATATGTGGTTACAGCCGTCTTTCCGTCTTCATCCATCTCCGTCTTCTTTACGAGATTTCCATTCCTGTCATACTCATAGTGATGCTTTGAGTCATCGGTGAGCTGGTTGTCGTTGTTGTAGGCATACATGTCCTTCACCTGAGGGCCGGTGAGACGATTACCGACAGGATCATATACATAAGTCTCTGCCTTGTTTTTTTCTTCTGATGTTTTTTCTCGCTTTTCTTTTTCCTTGTCCTTTAACTTCGTAGGCACGGCTTGAAGGAGCTGGTAGATATTATCGTAGCCGTATGAATACTTCGTTTCCGGTTCCACTTTTGTCAGCCTGTTCCCAACCTTGTCAAGGGCATAGCTGAAGCTGCTGATGATCGAACCGTCGGATGTCTTATGAACGAGGCTTGTAAGCCTCCCCGATGAATCATAAGCGTAATTTGCGGTCGTGCCGTTGGGATAGCTGAGTTTTATTCTTCTGCCTGCGCTGTCATACTGATACGCGAAGGTGTTATTGCTGTCTATGATTGCTTTTAAACGCCCTATTTCGGCAAGGTATCTGATAACAGCGAAATATACGGCGATGCGCTGAATGAGAAGGGTGGTTTGAGGATGGAGGCGTATGTGCCGAAAATCAGTCATTGTCATTTCTGCATTGATGGCAATGACGGAAAACCGACTGACATAGTGATGCGAAAGGCTTCCTCTTTAGTGAAACCTTTTTTGACAAGCGCGTCATAATAGTTCTTCGAAAAAGTCGCCAGCTTCTCGGCCGTCGCCGTGTTGGCAAGCACGTCAAGGTGTGCCTCTAACATAGCCTTCATCATCTGCCCGAACATAGGCGTCATCATCTGCATTTGCTGCTGGATCAACTGCTGTTGCTGCTCAGGCGACAGCTTTGGAGCTTCGGCGTATGTAAGGTTTGCCACCAATAACATACTTACTACGACCAGCCACTTCCCTTTCTTAATCATACCTTTCCTCCCTGTTCGTTATCACCATTTCGGGTTAATTGTCGGCCAATGGAAAATTACGCCTAAAAAAGCAAAGATTGCCCAGAATAATGTAAAAAGACCCCACCATAATTTTCTTTTCTTAATAACACTAGGGTCTTCATCTTTATTCCTAAAAAGGAAATCTATGGCCTTGCCAAAAATCATAATAAGGGAGAGACCCAACAAGCCAATCCCTGCTATTATTTCGGCCAAATCGTTGTGACTAAGTTTCATTCTAATGGCTGCAGCACTCGGTGCTGCCACTTCCACACATATACCCAAAGAGCCCATCGACGCCTAGATCTACACCAAAATATACGCCCTTACCCATCCCAAAAAGCTGACCGCTTCTTATGATTGTCCCTCCGTAGCCAATGACAGGAGTGGCACCGCCCGCAGCAATATAAGAAAACCACCCTTTAGGGTCATTGGCAGACGGCGTATCCGGTCCATCAAGTTCTATAGGCTGGTAAGTATTGGTTGCTTTCAAAATTGTGGGGGTAACCGACAAGCCACCAACAATTGTTGAATATATGCCATGTGCTTTTTTATGGTTACAACATTCGGACTCTATTGACATAACTACTCCTCCGCCACCGAAAGGAGCCACCCCATATGTGGCTAACGTTAGATATCCGGTCCATTTGCACAAGCCGAGGGGGTCCCTATTCAAAATTGGGTTGCCGTTCACATAAATAAATTTATTGAGGCCCCCCACAAGCCCTGCGGGGTCTTCGCTTATAAACCTCCCCACCTTTGCATCATAATACCTTGCCCTGTAATAATACAGCCCAGTCTCCTTATCCCATTCCCTGCCTGTGAAGGTATAAGGCTGTTTGATTTCATCGCCGTGTTGCTTAGCGTTCCCAAACGCGTCATAATCGTAAGTCTGAACCACTTTTTGTCTCTTGTCCGTCAATGCTGTTATCGAACCAAGCCCATCTGCATGGTAATAGTATATTTCGCCTTTCTGCTCAATCGCCAAATGCTCATCAATGCCGAGCCCATGGATATAGCGAGTCGTTTCGGTCTTTGCCTCGTCCTCGTCCGTTTTGGTCAGATATTCCAGAATAATGTTCTCGTTGTCATAGACATAAGCATGGGTCTTTGTTGCCTCCGGCTTTCCGCCTTCTATTTCCACAACCTTCTTCTCAACCCTTCTTCCGAGGGGGTCGTATTTGAAAGTGACGGTTGTTGTTCCCTCTTCGCCTTGTTTTATAACCCTGATTAACCTGTTCTCATCATCATAAGCGAACGTTGTCACGGCAGCCTTGCCGTCCTCATCCATCTCCGTCTTCTTTACGAGATTTCCATTCCCGTCGTATTCGTATGTATGCTTACTATCGTTTGTTAGCTGATTGCCCTTGTTGTAAGCATAAATGTCTTTTACCTGAGGACCTGTAAGACGGTTTCCAATCGGGTCATAAGCAAATATCTCGGCCTTGTTCCCTTCTTCTTTCCCCTGCTTTTCTTTTTCAATTTCCTTTTCCTTCAGCTTCGTAGGCAGGCTTTGAAGCAACCTATAAATCCTGTCGTAACTGTAATCGTATTTCACGGCAGGCTCCATCTTAGTCAGCCTGTTTCCGACATTATCCAGCGTATAGTTGAAACTGCCGATGATTGAATTGTCCGAAGTCTTGTGAACAAGGCTTAAAAGTCTTCCTGACGCATCGTAGGCGTAATTCGCGGTCGCCCCGTTCGGATAAGTAAGTTTTGTCCTTCTTCCTGCGTTGTCGTACTGATACGCAAAAGTGTTATTGCCGT
This sequence comes from Nitrospirota bacterium, assembly GCA_021825805.1. GTDB lineage: Bacteria > Nitrospirota > Thermodesulfovibrionia > Thermodesulfovibrionales > UBA6898 > JAKAGF01. The sequence goes on along the minus strand of JAKAGF010000046.1, from coordinate 579 downwards.
CCAGTATCGCCTTAAGCCGCCTGGCTTCGGCGAGGTATCTGATAACAGCGAGATAAATCGAAATATGGCGAATGAGAAGAGCGGCGTAGATGGTCGATTGTATACGCTTGTGCCGATCAATCATCTCTTTCGTTGTTGGTCATGTATGTAGACCCTCTGGTATTTGATATAGTATTTGAACGGCTTCTCAAGTCGGCGGAAATAATCGCCGCACAGCTTTGCCATCTATCGATACACTGAACAATTCTGCCTTCCCCCTGCGGACTAATAACTGCTCGTTATTAATCCATATTGGTGAGTACCCCTCAACTAACTTCTGAGACTTAGCTGTCTTCACATTGAATATCCAAATTATCTTGCTATCCAAATCTGCATAAGCCAAAAATTTCCCGCTAGGCGACCATTTTGGATCGGCATACCGTCCTTCACCCCTAGTCACCATTGTGTTGTACGTATCTGACCTACCCCCATCCTTTGTGCCAATCATAATTAGAGTATCCCAACTGCCTTTGCCTCTTCAAGCCTCATAAACTCAGCGGGCGTTAGATCGCCCAAGGCGCTGTGAGGTCGCTCGTTGTT
>JAKAGF010000045.1 GCA_021825805.1 Nitrospirota bacterium | reverse complement strand
GTATGGAAACGATATCAAGGTAATTTGTCGGCTCGTCCAGAAGGAGGAGATTCGGAGCGGACACAAGTAGTCTCGCCAGATGGAGACGGACCTGGTATCCACCGGAAAGGTTATCAGGGCGCCGGCTGAGATCATCGCGTGTAAACCCGAGTCCCATCAGGATCGTCTCCGCCTTGTATGTCTCATCCCTACCGTCTTCAGTCGAAGGAATGCCTCGGCAGGCCTCCTGAAGCGCTGAATCGGAGAAAAAACGGAGATGCTGGGAGAGATACCCGATGCGGTAATGAGCAGGGACCTGGATGACTCCGGAGTCGGGCTTTTCTTCACCCGTGATCATCCTCAGGAGCGTAGTCTTGCCGTGGCCGTTCCTGCCGACAAGCCCGATCCGCTCGCCCTGGTTCACGGTGAAACCGATATCATCGAAGACGACCTGCCGGCCGTATGCCTTATGGATATTGCTGGCCTGGATCATTGGATGGGCGACACTGGGGCGCCCTATGGGAGCTTCCGAATTAGTAACAGTCTCAAAACACTATTTTCAAAAGTCTGTCATGCCCGAGGACTTGAGTCGGGCATCCAGAGACTGGATTCCCGCTTACAAATTGCGGGAATGACGGCCATACGCGGCTATGCCTTCTTGATGCCTTCCCGGGCTATCGCGATCTTGCCGGTGCGGACAAACTCCTTGATCCCCATCGGCCTGAGCAGTTCGACGATGGCCGCGATCTTCTTCTCGTCGCCGGTCATCTCGATGGTGTAGGTCTTGGGGCTCGAATCCACCACCCTGCCCCTGAATATCTCGGCGAGCCGCAACACCTCGGCCTTGTCCTCCGCGCGGGGCGCCACCTTGATCAGCACCATCTCCCGCTCGACGTGATCAAGCTCCGTCATATCGACCACTTTGATAACGTCGATGAGCTTGTTCAACTGCTTCGTGATCTGCTCGATGATCCAGTCGTCACCGCTGGTGACGATCGTCATGACCGAGACATTGGGGTCTATGGTCTCGCCGACGGACAGGCTCTCGATATTATAGCCCCTGCCGCTGAACAGGCCCGACACCCTCGACAATACACCGAACTTGTTTTCAACGAGAACAGATATGGTATGTCTCATAACGCTCCTCTGTCATTATATTCAAACCCCCTGGACCAGTCTGCAACCCTGCTACTTGACCGCCTTCAGTTTCTTTTCAGACTTCTTCTCATCCTCCGCGAAGAGCATCTCGTCAATGGCGGCGCCGGCAGGGACCATGGGGTAGACCTTCTCCTTCCAGTCAACGACAAAGTCCATCATCACCGGCCGCTTTATGCTGAATGCCTCCTTCAGGACAGGCTCCACCTCCGACTTCTTCGTCGCCCGGAGCCCCACGGCATTGTACGCCTCCGCTATCTTGACGAAATCAGGCACAGTCTCATCGAGCTTGGTATGGGCGTACCGCTCCTGGAAAAAGAGTTCCTGCCACTGCCGGACCATGCCGAGATACCGGTTGTTCAGAATAGCCACCTTGACCGGCAGTTTGTTTATGACCGCTGTTGCCAGCTCCTGTATGTTCATCTGGATGCTGCCGTCTCCAGCGATGTCTATAACGAGTTTATGAGGAAAGGCGAACTGTGCGCCGATGGCGGCCGGAAGCCCGTATCCCATGGTGCCGAGGCCGCCCGAGCTGAGCAGTGTGCGGGGCTTGTCGTACCGGTAGAACTGGGACGCCCACATCTGGTTCTGGCCGACCTCGGTCGCGATGATCGCGTCGCCCTTTGTCAGCTCATAGATCTTTTCGACCACATACTGCGGCTTGATGATATCGGTCTCGCGGTTATAGGTGAGCGGACGCTCCTTCTTCCAGGCGTCTACCTGCTTCAGCCAGGCCTTGCGCACCTCCTGCCACTGGTCGCTCACCTCTTCCTTGAGCACCTTGTTCATTACCGAAAGCACGCGCTTGACGTCGCCGACAATCGGGACATCGACACGCACGTTCTTTCTGATGGAGGTGGGGTCTATGTCGATATGCACGATCTTGGCATTCGGGGCAAAGGCGCTGATCTTCCCGGTCACCCTGTCGTCAAAGCGCATGCCGACGGCAACGAGCAGGTCGGACTCCTGGATCGCGCGGTTTGCATAGTACGTGCCGTGCATGCCGGGCATACCGAGGGAGAGACGATGGCTGCCGGGAAAACCGCCGAGGCCCATAAGGGTCATGGTGACCGGAACGTCGGCATATTCAGCGAGTTCCTTCAACTCCCTCGCGGCGCCCGAGGCTATGACCCCTCCTCCTGCCACGATGACCGGTTTTTTTGCCTTGGCTATCATATGGGCCGCCTGATTGATCATGTAGCGGTTGCCTTCGTAGGTCGGCTTGTACGTTGTCATCGAGACAGACTCGGGCCAGACAAACTCAGTCTTGCCCGACGTAACGTCCTTGGGCAGGTCGATCAGGACCGGGCCCGGCCGACCGGTAGTGGCGATATGGAACGCCTCCTTGATGATCCGGGCAAGGTCCTTCACGTCCTTCACGAGGTAGTTATATTTCGTGCAGGGCCTTGTAATCCCCACGATATCAGCCTCCTGAAAGGCGTCATTGCCGATGAGCAGCGTAGGCACCTGACCCGAAAAGACGACGAGCGGGATCGAGTCCATGGAGGCGGTCGCTATGCCTGTTACGGTGTTCGTGGCGCCGGGGCCGGAGGTGACCAGCACCACGCCCGCCTTTCCGGAGGCCCGGGCGTACCCGTCAGCGGCATGGACAGCGCCCTGTTCATGTCTGGTGAGGATGAGCTGCAGGTCCTTCTCATCATGGAGCGCGTCAAAGATGTTCAGCACCACGCCTCCGGGATAGCCGAAGATGTGCTTCACGCCCTCTTTCTTGAGGCTTTCTATAAAGATCTCTGCGCCTGAAATTTTCATGGCTCCAATTCTCCTCAAAAGGCCCGGCGGCCATAATTTTCCGATTATTCTACCACAGAAACGGGATCCCGTGGAAATAGTGAGCCGCCGCGCAGGACCTTTCCCGCGCCTTCGACGGCCGGGACATGGAACGCCGGAACCTATTCCGGCGGCAGCGCGGTCCCCTGTGCTGACTCATGCTATACTAAGGCACATAGTCTCTCAATCTCTTCAGCACTGGAGAAAGAACGATGAAACAAAGAGGTATCAGGCGCGGCATCTTTATCCTGGCGTTTGCGGCGGTATTTTTGATCTTCGTCTCCCCCCCTTCCAGGGCAGCGGAAAAAAAGCCGGTTGCAGTGAAAAAAAGCGACAAGTGCGCTGTCTGCGGCATGTTCGTCGAAAAGTACGGGGAATGGATAGCCCAGATTATCTTCACTGACGGCACGGCGGCATTCTTCGACGGGCCCAAGGACATGTTCCGCTATTATCTCAATGTCCCCCGCTATAACCCTTCCCGGAAACAGTCTGATATCGAGATCATGTACGTGACAGAGTACTACTCGGCAAGGATGATGGATGCGAAGGCTGTGTTCTTTGTTCAGGGAAGCGACGTCTACGGCCCCATGGGCATGGAACTTATCCCTGTTGAGACTGAAGCGAGGGCAAAAGAGTTCATGAAAGACCACAAGGGAAAGAAGCTCCTGAGATTCGGCGGCGTGACCTCCGAGGATATCAGATAGGTGAACAGGGCCTCTGTCTTTCTTGCGTGCGTCAGCCTCTGCCTGCTGACCCTGACGGGTCTCATCTTTTGGTCGGGAGAGACCGTGAAACAGCAGAACAGGACTGTCCGCGATCTGGGCGAAATATCCGCCTGCCTGAGGCTGACCGACCTCTCCTTCTCGCACGACGCCCGGTACACCAGACACCCCTCACAGGCGGACCTCTTCTCAGCCTTTCAGGACCACCCCGGCTCCATAGAACATTTTCCCTCCGGATCAGTGTCAGCGCCTCCTGACTTTTCGGACCTCGGCGCAACGATCTCCACGGGCAGACGATGAGCCTGATGAAGCATATAAACATCCTCGACTACACCCTGCTTTCACTGCTGCGCAGAAAGTTCAGGAACTCCGGCATTGTTCTCGTGTTTTCCTTTGTCATCTGCATTACCGGATCCGTCCTTCTCCTTACCTACGCATTCAAACGCGAGGCTGTTCTCGTGTTGGGCAATGTGCCGGAACTGATCGTCCAGAAGATGTCGGCTGGAAGGCATGAACTCATCCCCGTCAGCTTCAGCGAAAAGATTCGTGAGATTCCCGGTGTCTCCAGCGTGGAACCCCGCTACTGGGGCTATTACTTCGACTCCTTCACAAAGGCCAATTACACGGTCGTAACGCCCGGGGGGAGGCTGTCGGAGGGGAACAAGCTCCTGCAGGGCCGTCTGCCTGCTGCCGATGAGCGGGGCGTGGCCGCCATAGGCGGGGGCATAGCACGGACGCGGTTCCTCGGCATAGATGACGACCTTGCCCTTTTTTCGCCTGACGGAAGGCTCAGAAATTTCCGGGTCATCGGGATATTTCAGGCGCCCTCTGAACTCCTGACATTCGACCTTATCGTTATCAGCGAGAGGGACCTGAAGGAGCTCTTCTCCCTGCCTTCGGGTGTTGCAACCGATCTCGTCGTCGGGGTCCGCAACGAGACCGAGGCGCCGGTGGTCGCCCGGAAGATCAGGGAGCGCATCCCTGACTCGCGACCGATCCTCAGGAAAGAGATTATAAGGACATATGACGCCCTCTTCAGCTGGCGAAGCGGTCTTATCCTCACCCTCTTTGCCGGCGCCCTGGCCGCATTCGTCATCCTCGCCTGGGACAAGGCAACAGGGCTGAGCGCTGATGAACGGCGCGAGATAGGCATACTGAAGGCTCTGGGATGGGAGACCTCCGATATCCTCGAAATGAAATTCTGGGAGGGCGTCGCCATTTCGCTCACGTCCTTTTTTCTCGGCATCATAGCCGCTTATGCGCATATCTTCTTCTTCGACGCCGCCCTCTTCGCCCCCGCCCTCAAAGGCTGGTCGGTCGTCTATCCCCGGTTCCACCTGATCCCCTTCATAGATCCCTACCAGATCGCCACGCTGCTCTCTCTGACAGTGATACCCTATATCGCCGCCACCATCATCCCCTCATGGAAGGCGGCCGTGACAGACCCGGACGAGGTTGTCAGGGGCTGACGGTATGAACGCGGACAACATCATCACGACCGGCGGGCTCGCCAAATACTTCAATCGGGGAAAACCGAATGAGGTGCTCGCGGTCAGCGGGGTATCGGTTTCGATCAGGAGGGGAGACCTCTGTGTACTGAAGGGGCCGAGCGGATCAGGAAAGACCACCCTGCTCTCCCTCATCGGCTGCATGACAAGGCCGACCTCCGGCAGCATGGTCGTTGCCGGACGGGACACATCGCACCTGCCCGAACGGTTCCTGGCCGAGATAAGAAGAAAGACCTTCGGGTTCATCTTCCAGCAGTTTCACCTAATCCCCGGCATGAGCGTGCTTCAGAATGTGATGATCCCCCTCTACCCCACGGACACCAGGCTGCCGGAATTGAAGAGGCGGGCAGCCGTACTGCTTGACAGCCTCGGCATGTCCAAGCGCGCAGCCTTTCCGGTGCAGGGCCTTTCAGGAGGCGAACAGCAGAGGACGGCAATCGCGCGAGCGCTCATCAATGACCCTGATATCATCCTTGCGGATGAACCCACCGCGCATCTGGATACCGCCCTGTCGAGGGACTTCATGGAGATCATGAAGGGCTTCAGGGACAAGGGCAAGACGATTGTCATCGCTTCGCATGATCCTCTCGTCTTCGAGGACCCTGCCGTGGAGCTGGTCGTGAGCATGCGCGACGGTTTGCTGACGGAATTGAAGAGGAGGATTTGAGGCGGTGCTCCTGCATCCAGGCATCATCGGCCTCGTCATCGGCTCAGGCCTGACGCTCCTCCTCCTCTTCTCCGCTGCCGGCCTCGGCATCCAGATCCTCGGGAAGTGGGATATCACGAGCAATTCGGAACTCCAGCTCGGGCTTGAGCGGAAGACGTACCTGGTGTCAACACTCGTGCAGTATGCCCTGCTCTTTCAGGTGATATCAGCTTTCCTCTTCATCTACACCGCGGACGACATGCACAATCTCTTAGTGGGCGCCATGTGCGCAACAGGCTCTCTGAACGCCAATCCCTACGGGTTCCCCGCGCTCTGCGCTCAGATCGCGACTCTCTTCCTTGCCGCGGCCTGGATCAGCCTGAACCGCATAGACAACCAGGCAGAGGACTACCCCCTCACCCGGAAGAAATACGGCCTGCTGTTTCTCATCCTGCCCGCGGTCTCGGCGGGCTACGTTCTGCAGCTCAAGTATTTCAGTTCCATTGATCCTGATATCATCACGTCCTGCTGCGGCGTGCTATTCAGCGAAGGAGGGCCGGGGCTCGGCAGTTCCCTCTCCTCGCTCCCTATCCGGAGGATGGAAGCGGCCTTTGGCCTGCTGTACCTGCTGGTCCTCGTTTCCGGCCTGCCGGCCGCCAGGAGCGGCAGTAGGCCCTTCACGCTCCTCCTGTCGGCGTCATCCGCCCTTTTTTTCTTTGGCGCAATCGCGTCCGTCATCTCTTTTATATCTCTGTACTTCTACCAGCTGCCGTCACACCACTGCCCTTTCGACATCCTTCAGGCAGGGTACTATTATGTCGGCTATCCCCTTTACGCGGCGCTCTTCTCCGGCTGCTTCTTCGGGGTGATGACCGGGGCGGTCGAGCCGTTCAGAAAAATCCCTTCCCTGGCCGCGGTAATCCCGGCCGCGCAGAGGAAGTGGGCGCTGGCGGCAACCGTCGCCATCACGCTTTTTGTTATACTATCGATGGTACCGATCGTTTTTACGCCTTTTACGCTTGAAGGTTATTGATTGACAAAAACAGACAACAGAGGCGCTTTTTTCGGGAGTCTGCACGCCGTTCTTCTGCTGGCCCTTGCAGCCTCTTTCCTGGGATGCAGCAATCTTCCTGCCGAACACCCGAGGGTAAAGGCTGTTGACGGCGCGATTATCATCCCCGTTGCCGAGGTGAGCGACGGTATGCCGCACTTCTATACCTACAAGCATTCAGGAAAAAGGATAAACTTTTTTGTGAGGACCGATGGCGCCGGCGCTCTTTCAGCCTATTTCGACGCATGTTTCACCTGCTACAAAAACAAAAAGGGGTACCGGGTCGAAGGCACGGACCTCGTCTGTAATGAATGCAATCTCAGTTTCAGGTTGGCTGATCAGCGATGGGACAACTCCAGGGGTTGCAGTCCGATCCTTATCAAAAGCGGCATCCGGGACAAGGCCCTCGTTATACAGGTGTCTGACCTTGAAAAGGGGGCGCGCCTCTTCTGATGAAAATAAAGGCAGGCCTCTTTCAGTTTGCTCCTGCATTCGGCGACATCCATCGCAACGTAGACCGGGCGCTTGCCGCTCTTGCGTCCGCCTCCGCTGAATTGATCGTCCTGCCTGAGCTCTTCAGCACCGGTTACCAGTTCACTTCGGCCGACGAAGTTCGGGAGCTCGCTGAAGAGGTTCCATCAGGATTCACAACGCAGCGGCTCGCTGATTTCTCGCGGGAGAGGTCCATATTCATCGTAGCAGGCATTGCCGAACGGGACGGAGACCGCATCTTCAATTCAGCCGTCCTGACCGGACCGAAGGGTTTTATCGGCGTCTACAGGAAGACGCATCTCTTCCATGAAGAAAAACTCTGGTTCTCGCCGGGGGACACCGGCTTCAGGGTCTGGGAGACGGCAGTCGGCAGGATAGGGATCATGGTCTGCTTCGACTGGTTCTTCCCCGAGTCTGCGCGCACCCTCAGCCTGATGGGCGCGGATATCATCGTCCATCCGGCCAACCTGGTGCTTCCCTTTTGTCCTGACGCCATGGTGACGCGTTGCCTTGAAAACAGGGTCTTTGCCGTCACCGCCAACAGGACAGGGAGCGAGGAGCGGGGAGGAAGGGAGAGGCTCGACTTCATAGGCGCCAGCCAGATCACCTCATGCAGGGGAAATATCCTTGCTCGCGCATCAAGGGACAGGGAAGAGTATATCGAGGCGGAGATCGATCCGGCTGAGTCGAGGGACAAACAGCTCAATCAGTACAACAACCTCTTCACAGACCGGCGGCCGGAGAAATACCGCTGAGAACAACGGGCCGACCACTTGATACCGGCCGTCAGCCCAAGCCTTCACTACAAATAATCCTTGGTATCTGCTGCTCTTCCTGATACGTCTTTGCACGGTCAATCCAGTTCTTCATCCCATGCTGGAGATAGAGATCACGAAGACACTTGAAGAGGGCTTCACCAGTCAAGCCATTTCGCCGGATAAGGTTCAACTCCCGATTAACTGCCTTATTAATAGGACCCCGGAAGGTCTTCTCAAGAATGTTGATCTGTGCCTTGCCCTCATCGTCCTCAGTCAAACCGAACATAACTCGCAACTCCCTCAAGACATATCGCTGACCATGTGAAAGAGACAGAGTGTGCTCTTTTTCGGCTTGTCTGTGTTTCACCTCTTCCGTAAATAGGCGCTTTATGCGCATAACTGCGGCGTTGTAATCCTTCGGTAGATCAATGCCTTTTATCTCGGGACCGCATTTTATGAGACCAAGCACCCTTGGTATATCTCGCGAGACAATCTCGCCCTTGTCATTGAGAAGGAACAACTGCTGGTACCGGCCGGCCTGGCAAAAGACATAGAGCCCTTTCTGATCAGTTGGCTTCATTGTCCGTATCCCGTCCCTTAAATCAGCGATGCGCTCATATTCGGTTGGATCGTCTTTTCGCAATTGGCGAAGTATCTCTTCGGCTTCGTTCAGATCAAGAAACTCTTCCTCTCCATCTTCAAAGAGGTTGAGCTGTCCGCCCTTTTTCTCGTATATCGCGTACATTGCCTCTTCGTTCAGGGTCTCAGTACGATCGAGAATGACGGAGTCCTCGCCTATGGTGTCATGGATCTCCTGAATCCTGTTCTTCAGGCGCGCTTCCAGACCAAGGTTCTTTTCAATACCTGTTTCAGGCAGGAAGTTAAAGCCATATATCTCCCCGTAATCGCTGCCGATGCGGTCGATACGACCAAAGCGCTGAATCAGCCTCACGGGATTCCAGTGTAGGTCATAGTTGATGATCTTATCGCAATCCTGAAGGTTAAGACCTTCTGCAAGTACATCTGTTGCGACCAGGGTGTTCAATTCCGACTCGCCGGACTGAAATACATATTCGGGGTTAGCCTTCGGCGCAAACCTGCCGACAACTTTTGCCTTGCTCTTATCACCGCTGAAGATAACATCCATATCCGGCTTCTTTCCGCCAGGATTGAGATTGTCATAAAGATATCGAGCAGTATCCGCATACTCCGTAAAAATGAGTCTTTTCCCCCCACTGAGCGGTTTCTTAGCGAGGATGGATTTGAGGGTTTTCAATTTCGCATCCTTGACCGGCGTGATTGGTTCCACAAGGATTAGGATATCGTCCAAGAGCTTTAGGTCATACTTTATATGTTTATGAAGGAGTTCCAGGTTAAAATCAGCAGCGCTATATTTCCTCTTTGACGCCTCCCTAAGGGCTGAAATAAGGTCTGCCTCCTCAAGCATATCCGATTCGTAGAGCAATGCCTGTGCGTCTTCTCCGGCAGGTACGATCCCCTGTTCCAGGGCCTTCAGGAACCTCTCATGAATACCTATGAGCCGGTTTATCGTCTCCCTGAAGGCATACACGCTTGACTCAAACCTCTTAAAGAGAAGAACACGGATCAGGCCGCGCAGGTTTGCGCCGGCCCTGGCAAGGCTTGCATACGGTTCTTTTCTCTGCTTCGCCTTATCGACATAGTGCCATAGTCCGTACCGTGCGAAGGTCAATTCATTCGCAGGCGGTTTTTCCGGCAGGGTCTTTCTCGCCTTTCCGAGATATCCCCTCAGCCTCTGATAAAGGCCCTGATAAGTCTCCTCTATGCTGTAGGTTACGGTGTCGAGAGTCCTCCTGGGGAAGAACTGGTGTCTGCCGGCGACCATGACGTAAGCACGCCGCCTGCCGTCCCGATATTCATTAAACCGTGAAGGATCGACAGGCTGGTGCGTCTCGGCGTCGTAACCATACCAGCGAAGGATATGATTCCTCGTCCTTCTAATGAGGATGTTCGCCAGCAGATCAGGCAGTTTCTTCTGTTCTTTATCGATGAGCTTGAAGTATTCCTTCAGATTGGGAGGGTCGATTGGAAGGTCCGTCTTGTCATCCTGATGAAAGAGCTTGATCTGGTGGTACACGTCCCAGGCGCTCTTGTTGCGGGGCGTTGCCGTCAGAAAGCAGCAGCGTCTGCCTGTTGCGAGGAATGCCTGGACGACCTTATACCGCTGTGTATCGGGATACCGGAAGTTGTGGCTCTCATCTATGAGCACGAAGTCCCTGTCTTTGAATTTGACGTCGTCAAGAAGTATATTCGAGAAGCCGTCGTCTCCATCCCTCAGGAAACCGGAGGAAAGAACCCTCGCATTCAACTGATAGACTTCGTCATATTTGTCCCACATCTCTTTGAGAGGAGCAGGACAGATGATTAAGGGCCGAGCGTGTTCAGTCCTCTCGAAATGCTTCACGATTGCGGCGCCGATATAGCTTTTGCCAAGTCCGACGACATCAGAGACGAAAACCCCTCCAAAGTCCTTTATAATCTGTACCGACTGTTTGACTGCGACCCTCTGAAAATCAGCAAGCCGCTTTGTAATCTCATCATCCCACAGAATATCCTTGTCATCGTCCCCTTCCAACCGGTCTCTGACAAGGGTATATATGGTCTTCATGTAGATGTCGTAGGGCCTCACAGACGCAACGGCCCAGGACTGCTTCATCTCGTGCATGAGGGCCTCGTCAAAGTCCTGAGCTTCTTTCCAGAGGGCGTCGAACCATTTAACGAGTTCTGCGTGGTTGTCATTGCCCTGCACCACAACGTTCAACTCCGTATTGTGTGTCACGCCTGCAAGGGTAAGATTCGAAGAGCCTACTATGGCGATACCATTTTCATGACGCTCGACGGGCTTCCCTGTACCGTCAAAGAGGGCGCCATAGTCGAATATGTATGCCTTGGCATGCATGCGTCCCTTTGTGTAGACCTTCACCTGGAGGCGCTTCTCTTCGATCAGCTGGATCAATGTCTTGACAAGGGTCTCGCCCTCGTCGGTCTGGTCCATAAGTTCGACGCCTGTCTTAATGTTCTCGGCAGTCTCCGCAGCCATCTTCCTGGCCTCGGCACGCTTGGGATATGCCTCTTCCTCTGCCCGCTCCGAGACCATCTCCAGTCGTCGGTACCCCTCGGCCAGTTGTTCAAGGGTTTCCCGATTGGTGGTATTTCCGATAAGTAGACGCAGCTCTTTCACGCCTGAGAGTCTTTCGGAGATGGGGGTCAGGCCGGAGATGAAGAAATAGCCCACCGCAAAACGAGCGGCTTCTGTGGACGACAGGATGCGGTTGATATGATCAACCAGTTTTTCGTTGCGGTTGTCTACTATGTCATGAGCCGGCATTATTCAATATTTCTGCTATCTTCTCTTTCAAGACCGGAATATCCTGCTCAAGCGTGTCCCAGACAGCCTGCAAATCTACGCCGAAGTAATCATGGATGAGCTTGTCACGCATCCCGGTGATCTTCTTCCATGGCACCTGAGGGTGTTTATCTCTCAAAGCGGGGCTCAGTCTTTTTGTAGCCTCTCCAATAATTTCAAGCTCCCTGACGACGCCAGCCTGGACCAGTTTATTGGCCATGAAATCCCCGGCCTGCAGACCCTTTGTGTACTCCTCAATTCTGCATATGGCATCCATGATATGTCTGATGTAAACAGTATTATCCTTCGTCATCCGTAAATCACCATCAACTCTTTCTTTATACTGTCCACCAGATATGGGCTGATCGCCTTTTCCGTCAACAAGTCCACCTTTATGCCAAGTTCCTCAGTCAGTTCCTGCTCAATGCCGACCATGTCCAAAAGCGTCTTTCTGGTGGCAAACTCAACGAGCACATCAATATCGCTCGTCGGAGTCGCCTCGCCCCTCGCATAGGAGCCGAAAATGCCGATCTTCAGGACGTTATGCTTTTTGAGAATGGAGACTATCTTGTTCCCTATTTCCTGATAGCTTATAGCCACTGTCATGGTTGCCTCCCTGCGGTTATTATAGCACCACCATTCCTGACAGACTCTTTATCATTTTTCTGAAACTTAGGCGAATGCCCCTGTCGCAATTATCGCCAAGCATAAATAGCCTATGCCCTTGGGATAATCCATCAGGTAAATTTCCCTTCAAGCTCCGTCATAACTGTCGATCCAATCTTTTGCCTAATAATTATTGACAACGACGTGACAAGTGCTTTCGTTAGCAATAACAGCTCGCCGTAATGCCTCACGGCCTCGTCTGCCTGCTGGTCAGAAGCAAATAGATGGATATCAGGTTCCTCGTAGTTCGAGCGGATGCGCATCCGATAAAGAAAATCAATTGCGGTGACAAAGTGCAATTTCCCTGCCTTGTCATTTTTTTCTTGAGAAGTCAGATTGCGCCTTTTTCTTCCCTGTGTCACCCGATCACGCCGAGCCTTCTTGAATAATTCCTCCAAAAGCTTCTCACGAGTTGTAGCTAAACATTTACCAAGACAGCAGTCAATATCGGCATACTTCGGATTTACAAGATTACTCTGCTGTCGTACCTGGTCTCCGGTAGTCGTCAGATTTTCAAAGACGAACTGTACAACAGTTGGGCCGCCCTTGCAGCCAGCATTGAAGGGAGGTGGCAAATACCGTAAGGCAAGATCGGCAAATGCCGCCTTGAAGGATTCATGTGCCTTAGGGAGTGTCTGGCCGAGGGCCAGCATTGCTGCCAAGCCAACGCCATGAACAGCATAATAGGCCTGCACAGGCAGCCACAGGTTTGCAGTTGGGGCTAAACTCTTATCCTTTTCGATGGGGAATACTTCCATCGCTTTCAACGTCAGTCTGCCCCGTGTATATCCTCCAATTAATTCATTATCCAATACCCGCCCGCCCTGCAATTTGCGAATGTTCTTTGTCGTCATCAGGGCATCTTCAATATTCTTGAAACATGCTGAATCTGAGCCGTAAAGTTTCTTGATCTGGTGAGCCCACGCTCGCACATAAGAATAGTATGTCTGTAGTGCATACGCTGCATCCTGTGTATCGTAAAGGCTAATCGCAGAAGACTTCACCTTTGCCTCTCAACAATCTCTATCTCCTTATCCGTCAACTCGTACAGTTTATAAATCTCCTCATCGATTTCACGTTCGAGCTTTGCCACGCCAGCGCTGGCTGGGTCCTTGAGAATCGCCTCAACGCGTTTGATGATCGGGGCCTTTTGTTTGTCGGTGGCGGGGAAGACTGGCAGCATCTCCATATATTGCGTAAAGGATCTGACAAAATTTCCGCGTATCATGGAGCTAACGCTTGTATAAAACCACCATATCACTTGTGAATTTAGAAGACCGACCAACCATTTCTCTTCGGTTGGCATGAAATAAACTGTGTTCCCTGCAAAGAATTTATCGTTATCCCAACAAAACTGGGGCGATTGCGCAATATCGGGATACACGATTTTCTCCCCCCCAAACTCCTTGTAATAAACACACGATCTCAGCTCCCACCAGTACTCTCCTTGATCGTCCCGCTTATAGAGCCCTTGCTGCTTTTTCTTTTCTTTGCGTGTCTGCTCTGCGAATGCATCCCCCTTTTCTCGAAGATGCCTGTGTATAGCAGGATACGTCTTCTCAAAGATACTTTCGGCCTTTGTCTCTGATTCGTCCGTCCACGGCCACTTCTTATTAGCGCTGCTGGCGATAGCAATCACGTACAACCCCGCCCATTCCGCCTTCCACTTCTTGATATCCCGCCCCCGAAGCCAAGGCTTGATAACCTCCTTTGACTTACGGTCTTCTTTGATGAGCCGCTTCTTTGTCTCTTCGTCAATAACAAAGGCTTCATTGAAGCCGGTTAAAATGCCCCGATAAAACCTGCCCTTCACATATTCGCCGAGCGGCACGCCTTTATCACGAATCTTGGTCATCAAAGACAGGACTTCGGGCTTGTCAAGGGTCCAGCCATTTTCCGAGAGGCTTTTGACGGACATGGGAAAGCCGCTTTCTGAAAGGGTGCGTGAAACGTCTTCGATCTGCTCGGATTCGGTAAATGTGGCGGCGAGGAATTCATCTTGTAGGGGCGCATGACATGCGCCCTCCACGGGCGAACAGCCGTTCGCCCGTACAACGGTTGTCTTCTCCACCAACAAAATAGACGGATACGTCGTCGCCTCAAATATCGGCAAATCTCCGAAATCAATCACCACCTTCGGCGCCGCCAGCGTCGTGAGCAGCTTTCTCGTGTTCTTTCCATACCCAGCCCGCATGAACTTATTCGGCGCGATAAAGCAGAGGATGCCGCCGGGTCGCAGAAGCTCAAGTCCGCGGGCATAGAAATAGGTATAGAGATCAGCGGTAGAGCTGAAAAAGTCCCCGAACTCCTCTTTCAGTTTCGGCTTAATGGGTTTGATGATCTCCTGCCGTACATACGGCGGATTGGCAAGGACAATATCGAACCCGCCAGGATTTGAGGCAAACGCCTCTGCAAAGAAGAGACGCAGAGGCGTTACAGGCCATGTGCCTTCTGTCTTGAACATCTCCCTTTCAGATCTGATTCTTTCAAGATGCTCGTCCGCTTCAATCAGTATCTTGCCCCATTCCTTAGGCACCTCTTTGACCTTCCCCCGCATCTGCCCGACCCTGGCAGCTATCTGGCCCTTCTCCCGTTCCCATCGTTCTTCATGGGCCTGCCAGTGCTCCTCCAATATGGCTTCAAGGTCTTTCTTGACCAAATCCCTCAAGCGTCTCTTCTCGGCATCGGCATTTGTTCCGTAATAGGCCGACAGATGTCTCACAATAGAGGCGGTCTTCTGGTCCCGCTCGCTAATGTAGAGCTTGCCTTGTGGTTTGACCGTCTTGAACAGATCGTCCTCTGTCTCAAACCCCGGCCCGGAACGCGGAGGAAGTATAGGCTCGCCGTCAAGCTTTTCGCGCAGGGTATCACCTTCGACAATCCGGTAATCTAAGTTGGGCAATGGCGATGGTTCAGCCTCATCCACAACCATCGAGAGCCATAGCCTCAGCCGGGCAATTTCGCAGGCCTCGGGATTGTTGTCTACACCGAAGATGTTCCCGCCGATCAGTTGACGTTTCCATTCGCCATGTTTAGCAGACTGAAGGGCCTCCGACTCGCCCAGGACTTTGCCGCAAACGGCCCTGAGATGCATCAACTCGTGGAGCATGCCAAGGAGAAAAGCTCCGCTGCCGACTGCCGGATCGAGGACCTTTACCTCCTGCAGCCGGCTTTGGATAGTTAGGGCCTGCTCTTTTGTGATCGCCGGAGATCTCCCTTCGAGGGGCGCATCGAAAAGATCGTCATAGGCCTTCCGGTCAATTCCCGCCTTTTCATGAAGATGGTGGAAGAGACTTTCACGGCACATGAATTCAACAATCGTTCGCGGCGTGTAGTAGGTGCCTGACGAATGACGGTCCTCCGCGGCCAGGATATTCTCGAAGACCTTGCCGAGCATTTCAGGATCGATGTCCACATCCTGATCAAGTGGCGTGGATTCGGCGATGGTGAAGTTATAGCTGTTCAGAAAGTCAAAGAGCTGCCGGAATGAGCGATCAGGCACAAGCGGACCCTTGACAGGGTCTCCCTCACAGAGCGCTCCCCGGGGTTCAAAAAGACCGCCGTTGAGGTACGGGATATGGTAGCGGGCGTTGCCGATCATCTTCTTTGCGCCGGCAGTATTCAGGCCGTTGAAAAAAAGGGGCTCAAGGCAGGTGCTATAAAATGCCGTGCCTTTGCCTTCCCTGTACGGAGCGAACAGACTGCGGAGAAAAACCGTGTCGTTGTTCAGCCAGCCCTTCTTCTGGATAAAGTAGAGAAACAGGACCCTGCCGAGAATAAGCTGACTGAGCCTGTGAAGGTTCTCTTCTCCTTTTTCGCCGCAAAAATGGGCCTTGCCCTTGTTGGTCTTCTTGATCTCTTCAACAAATGACCAGAACTGCTCCTTATAGCCCAGGAAGAAGGCCTTGCCTATCTTCTCGACATCGAAGGCCTCATCATGGCGTGATTGTATCTCAAGAGGCTGAATGCCGTAGAGCCCCGGTTGGATAGATTCGAGATCGAGCATGGCAATTCGTTCGGCCGCTGTGCGGTGATGCTCGTTGGGTTGGATGGTTATGCGCCGGAAGATGCGCCTTTTCTCTTCTTCGAGATGATATTTTACATTGATAAAATGCCAGCGGTCTTGGGCCTTATTCGAAAAGACGAAAAGGGCGTAAGGATGATCCCGAAGGAGCCTTGAGACAACCGGCCGCTCATAACCGAGGCGGAGATCTGCGGATGACAGGCGTGAATAGATTATCTTGAACTCATGATCATGCCCGCCCGCAGCAAAAAAGACAGGATCATCCGCGAGGGCTTGCGCTGCCGTGTCTGTCCATCCCCGTCTGGAAAGAGACTGGTTCACCCGTTCATAATTCAACTCGGACCAGAAAAGTTGCTTGAGCGGATCAAGCCCCCGCAATTCCTTCAGTAGATCGAATACTACTTCTTGTCTATCAGGTTTTACCACTATTAACGAGTCCCCATATCGCAAGAAAAGTGATTAATGATAATACGTTAGGCCTGCGAAAGACAAGAACAATCTTTAGGGACCAATGAAGGTTGTTATGCCGGAATTCTGGAAACTTCTTCAAGTCGTCCGGAGTGCATGCGCAGCTGACGCGCGGCCTGGCGGGCCAGATCGCCGTTGTGGGTGATGAAGATGAACGTGACCTGTCTCTCTTTGTTGAGCTTTCTGAAGAGGTCCATGATCTCGGCCTCAGTGTCTTCGTCGAGGTCGC
>JAKAGF010000228.1 GCA_021825805.1 Nitrospirota bacterium | reverse complement strand
CGGGCAAGATAGACGGCCTTGTTGTTCGGAGCGGCAAAGGGGCCTTCCAGGTTCTCAATAATGATCTTCCCCTCTGCCGCTGCTGTTGCCGCAGCTTTTGCGAGGACGCCTCTTTCGAGGTCAAGCATCTTATGGCATTCTTCCAGGAGAGGCTCGTAGGGATAGTAGATGTGGCCTTCTTCAGAGACCTTGCCCAGCGCATAGAGGATCCCCGCCTCCGCCCTCAGGGGCGAGTCCTTTGACACACCCAACTGGGAGGCGATCTTGTCGGCGATCAAAAACCCGATGCCGAAGATATCAGTCGCCAGGCGGTAGGGGTTCTCCTTCACCACCCGGATCGATTCCCTGCCGTACTGGCGGTAGATCTTGGCCGCATAGGCTGAACTCACGCCCTGGCCCTGCAGAAAGAGCATCACCTCACGGACGTCTCTCTGCTCCTCCCAGGCCTGTTTGATCATCTCTATGCGTTTTGTCCCTATGCCTTCCACCTCGTGTAGTTTCCTGGAGTCATTCTCTATGACATCGAGGGTCTTGGTCCCGAATCTGTCCACGAGCCTCTTAGCCATGACCGGCCCTATGCCCTTGATGAGCCCTGAACCCAGGTACCTCCTGATCCCTTCCGCCGTGGCCGGGGCGACGGTCTCGTAGGAGATGACCTTGAACTGCCGGCCGTAACGGGAATGGGTTTCCCAGGTCCCCTGCATCCGAAGGACCTCGCCGGCAGATACGGAGACGAGGATGCCCACGACAGTGACCAGGTCCCCGCGGCCCTGGACCTTCATCTTCGCCACTGTATAATGGTTCTGCTCGTTGTAAAAGGCGATGTGTTCCAGTTGTCCCTGAAGCTCTTCCGGCATGGTTTATTCTACACGAAAGGGGCGGACGCGCTGAAACACCGCAGGCTGCATTGTTACTTTTTACTTGACTCTTATATTATAACATTGTAATATGTCAATATAAGAATATGAGAGGGAGTGTATGATACATTTGTTGTTGGAAAAGATAGAGATATTAAAGGTTATAGCCCATCCCGCACGGCTTCAGATCCTCGAAGAACTCCTGCAAGGCGTAAAGTGCGTGAGCGATTTCGAGGATTCCATGGACATAAGCCAATCCAACATATCACAGCATCTTTCCCTGCTGAGGAGATACGACCTTGTGGATTACTTTGTCGACGGAAGACTCCGCTGTTATTTCCTCAGGGACCCGATGATCCCCGAGCTTATTGAAGTGATCAGAAAGGAACATGCCGGAGAGCTTCCGGCGCCAGCGTGTTGTCCTGTCACGAGAAAAGGAACGTATCCTGGCGACAGAGGTCCGCGAAAAAGGAAACAGGCGGCTGCTGATGAAAAAGCTGCGGAGACATAAACGTGTACATTCTACAGCAGAGGTCCCGGTCGCCATGTTCGCGTGACGGGTTATGAAAGATGCCGGACTGGAAAACGGAAAATAACAAAGCTCTCCCCCGGAGAGCCCTTGCCGGGAGGCGCGATGAAAAAAAACACGATCACCCTTTATGTGAATGACCCCATGGGTAAACGCTGAGAAACGAATCTTCAGGCTGCCGGGCTGGCGGCCGGATCGTTTGACTATGAAGTAGTCATCATCAAGAAAACATCCCCCGAGTATCTCTCGCAGAAAGACGCCCCGCCGTGCCCCTCTGTAGCGGTAAACAACCGCCTCATTATTCAAAACGGCGTCGTCTCATATGAACAATTGAAGGCCGCCATATCGCCGGTACTATAGGAAAGGAGGATCTATCCATGGCAAAGACGATTACGTTATACCTGTCAACGTCTCCCTATTCTTATGAAAACACGGTTACCGCCGCCCGGATTGCCGAATCAGGCCTTGCCATGGGCCATACGGTAAACCTTATCGCGTCGGGTGACGGGGTCTACTGTTTTCTGAAGGGGCAAAAGGCAAAGGGAATCATGAACGCGGAAGAGAAGTTCAGCGAACTTATCCGGAAAGGACTCAAGGTTTATCTCTGAGGCGGCTGCATGAACTTTCGCCGGGTCGCGAAGGACAATTATCTCGACGGCGCAGAAACCGGCTCGCTCAAAGGTCTTTTTGAAACAATGGGGCAGAGCGACGTCTGGCTCTCAATCGGCGCATAGGAGGACATCATGGAAAAAATAACGATGATACTGAGGAAACCTCCTTACGGAGACATCAATGCGGCTGAGGCGGTCAGGCATGCCCTCGGCGCCGTCTCAGGCGATATGAAGGTTTCTCTCGTGCTGGTCGACGGCGGGGTCCTGCTCGCCAGGAAAGGGCAGGATGATACAGGTTCCGGTTTCACCAACCTGGAAACGACGTTAGTGGACTGCATGGAAATGGGGGTCGAGGTTTTTGCGGACAACCTCTCGCTGATAGAACAGGGGCTGAAGAAAGACGACATGGTTGACGGCGTGGAGGTGGCCGGCGAATCGGACATCGCCGGGATTCTCAAACAGGCCGGCTCGACAATGATATTTTAGCGGACGGAAAGAGGAGGAGAAATGATAGTGATCGTTAGAAGCGCTCCCGACACGGCCGAAGGGAAAAGAGGCGTAAAGATTGCTCGCGACTTGTCTGCTGATATCGTTCTCGTGCAAAACGGGGTCTATTTTCTTCGGCAGGAGAAATTGGAAGACCTCGGGTTCGCCGGAACGGCATACGCCCTTGAAGACGATATGAGATTGCGAGGGCTGAAGATCGACGGGGAAAAGACGAACACCAAAAATATCAGTTACGACGGGCTCGTTGACCTCATGACGGAAAGAGATAAAGTCGTGGGAATGTTCTGAAGACAATACATAGACAAAGGGAGAGTAACATGGCGAAGATAATTGTTTTGGGAGGATCATTCGGCGGGCTCACGGCGGCATTTGAATTGAAGCGGCTCCTCGGGAAAAAGGCAGACGTAACAGTGGTAAGCGATGATGACAAATTCGTCTTCATCCCGTCCCTTCCGTGGCTGGCGATGGGCTGGAGGAAGGCGGGCGATATAACCCTGTCTTTGAGGCCGATACTGGAAAGCAAAGGCATCGCCTTTGTTCATGAAAAGGCTGCTGGTGTGGATGCCGACGGTTCGAAGGTTATTACCGGAACAAAGGAGATTTTTTACGACTTTCTGGTAATAGCGACCGGACCACACCTTGCCTTTGAAGAAGTCCCCGGTCTCGGTCCCGAAAAAGGACATACGGAATGCATATTCACTCTGGATCAGGCGGAGAGGACGAACAGCGCGTGGAGCAGGTTCCTCGAATCGCCGGGCAGCATCGTCATCGGGTCGGTGCAGGGTGTGAGTTGTTCGGGACCTCCCTATGAGTATGCCTTTGAGGTGGACGCCGAACTCCGCAGACGGAAGATAAGGCACAAGGCGCCGATCACGTTTGTCACATCGGAACCGTACGCCGGCCATTTCGGGATCGGCGGACTAAGGAACTCAAGAAGGCTGATGGAGGATGAGTTTGCAAAACGCGACATTAAGATAATCGCAAACACCGCCGTAGAAGAGTTCACAGCTGGAGAGGCAAAACTTAAGGATGGCGCCAGGCTTCCCTTTAAGCTTTCGATGTTCGCCCCTGCTATGAAAGGAGTGCCTGCGGTGGCGTACCTCGGCAACCCGAGGGGATTCATCCCGGTCGATGGCAGGTACAGACACACAAAATACAAAAATATCTTTTCCGCCGGCGTCGCGGTCGCGATAGCGCCACCCGAACCCACCCCGGTGCCTACAGGGGTGCCGAAAACCGGTTATATGACTGTGAGAATGGCAAAAACCGCCGCACGGACAATCGTATCTGATATCACGGGCGCCGCTCCGCCGGAGGAAATCCCGATTGAGGTCTTCTGCCTCATGGATACAGGCAAAAAAGCAATGTACATGAAGGCCAGTCCGGTACTTCCGCCGAGGCAGGAGTCAGAGCTTGCAGAAGGCATTGTTTACAAATGGCTGAAGATCGGTTTCGAGAAATACTTCATGTACAAAATCAGACACGGCATC
>JAKAGF010000227.1 GCA_021825805.1 Nitrospirota bacterium | reverse complement strand
GAGGAGGAAGGGTCCTCATGGCGGAGAAGCGCTCCGGCCCGTTTTTCGATCTCTTCAGTCGGCGTGACACCCTGGGCTATCTCCTCGAAGAGGCGGTGGAAGACGATACCGAGGCTGACCCAGTCATCCCCGTGTCTTGTCCGCACATCGATGCTCTCTGTTACGTCCATCCACTGAACAGCCTTTGACGACGGGGCCACGGGCTCGATGCAGACAGGCTCCTGAAAGAAGCCCCTGGAATCATGCTCAAAGACAGCCGCGGGTCTTGCCGCGGCGCCGAAATCCGCCTCTGTTGCCACGGTAAAGAGTTCCGCATAGGACGAGGCAGCGGAAACAGACCCTGGGAACGCCTCTTCGATCATGGCGAGTTTGCCCTTGATCTTCGCGGGCCCGGCGTCTCTTTTTACCGAGCCTGACATTACGAGGTGGTCCATCGCCCTGGTGACAGCCACGTAGAACAGCCGCTTCTCCTCTTCCTGCTCCTTCTCCCTGAGCGTGGCGAAGAAGGGGTGCCTGTTCCGCCTCGCCGGGTCCTCCTCGTATGCGAAACGGACCGTCCGGTCGACCTCGCCGATGAACACGGAGCCGGTCCTGGACGAGACAGCCTCCTCGAGCGAGGGCAGAAAGACGACGGGAAACTGCAGGCCCTTTGCTCCATGCACGGTCATGATCCTGACTGCGTCGAGGTTTTCCGCATTCACGTTTGCCTTCGGCTCGTTCGACCGCCGCGACTGGATGAGCTTCTCCTTTATCTCAAAGGGGTGAAGCGACTCCGCGTCGTAGCCCTCTACGATCCTCAGGAACTTCCTGATGTTCGCATGCCTCTGGGTTTCCCAGAAAACCTCCCATCCCCGCGTTTCGACAAGAAAGTCCTCGAGGATGATCGAGAGGGGTTCGACATGTATCCTGCTGATGTATCGAGCCAGCTGCTCTGATATTTCCCTCAGCCCGCTGGATCCAGATGATTGAATGGCCTCATACAGAGAAGACTTCCTGCCTGACATGAGACCGTAGAGCTGCTGTTCCGAAAGGCCCGCAAGAGGGCTCCGGAGGACCGCAAAGAGGCTGAAGTCGTCGCGCGGGTCAGCCAGGAAGGACACAAGCTCCCTGAGGATCGCAACCTCGGGTTCATCATAGAACCCGATGCCGCCGACCACTATATAGGGGACGCCGGATGATCTCAGGGCGCCCTCGAAGGCGGTCAGATGGGTCCTGCTTCTGAGCAGAATGGCGATGTCGCCGTAACGGCATTTTTTCAGTATTCCCTCCCGAAAGACCTCGAGGTTCCCTGCCATGCGAACGATCCTGGCCGCTATGACATCCGATTCCCTGAGCCTCGTCTCCTTTGAGTTCCTGCCCGCGTCCATGAGCAGCAGTTCTATGCTTCCCTCGCCCTCGCGGGTGGCGGAGAAGTCCGCATAACGGGTGCGCCACGCCTCCGCAAGGGAACCCTGCATGTGGTGCGAAAAGAGTCTGTTGGCAAAGTCGATGATCTTCGGCAGGCTGCGGTAATTCTCCCTCGCCTCGATGTAGACCGCATCTTCTCCCAGCCATTCCCTGAATTTCTCGCGCACCTCGTGGAATATGGACACGTTTGCGCCCCTGAACATATAGATCGACTGCTTCTCATCGCCGACAAGGAAGATGGTCGGGGTCTTGCCGGCCGACCGTTTTGCGCCGAGGCCTGACCGCCACTCCTCGGTCAGCCTGTCGATGATCCGCCACTGGATGGTGTTGGTGTCCTGAAACTCGTCCACCAGGATGTGGTCGGTATGCTCGTCGAATGCGTAGAGGATATTGAGCCACTGCGGGTTCGAGGCTATGGCGCGATAGGCGAGGACCTCCATGTCGTTGAAGTCGATGACGCGCGCATCCGACTTGCGCTGCCGGTAAATAGCCAGACACCGGCCGTAGAGATCGAGGAGGCTCCGCTCCTCAGGCCCGAGAATCCCCTGGTCTTCGGACAGGAATTCCGAGTACGGCCGTCTGCCGTGTATCGCCTCAAGGGTACGGTAGAGGAGGTCCCATCCCTTTATCCCCTTTAACTTCAGGTATTCAAAAAAGGCCGAGGGCCGGTCCTTTTCATCACGAAGGGCGTCGTATACCGACTCGCTCCAGAGCCGCGAGGCGCCGAATTCGTCCAGGACATCCAGCGTAGGGTCGAGGCCCAGCTCTAAGGAAAACCGCGTGATGAGCTTCCTGCAGAAGGCGTGGATGGTGGTTATGCGCATGAGAGGGATCTTCTCCTTGATCTTTTCAAAGAGGTCCGGTTCCTCACGCATGATGATCCTCAATATCCGGTCCTTCATCTCCGCTGCGGCCTTTTCGGTGAAGGTGATCGCCAGGATCTTCTCCGGCTCTGACCCGGAAAGGACAAGACTGATGTATCTGCGGCTGAGCCGCTCGGTTTTGCCGGAGCCAGCGGGGGCTGATATGATGACGCTCTTTCGGACGTCGAGGTAATCAGTCATTGCCGATGCCTCCCCGCGCGTGGATGTACGGGCAGAAGGGCGCCTCCGGGCATGTTCCGCAGATGAAGTCCTCAAGCGGCGCCGCCCTGAAACTGCCTTTGCGCATCTCCGAGACCGTATCTTCCAGATACCCCAGCGCAGCGGTCATGTAGTCTTCAAGCGTATGTTTGTCCCTCCTGGTCGGTATCCACTTGATTTCTATCTCCTTGAGCGAGTAGATGCCCGCCTTCTCGATTTCCATGCCCCAGGCCCGGAGCATCGCCGCATAGAGGGGCAGCTGGAGGTCTTTGCCCTTTCTGATGATATCGCCGCCTATCTCAGCAGAGCCTGTCTTGTAGTCGAGAATCCGGAACATCGCCTCCCTGCGGTCTATCCGGTCGAGCTTACCCTTGAGCGCTATCCCGGGCAGCACCTCGCCTTCCACCTTCATCTCAAGCTGATGGGGAAAGAAGCCCTCTGCCCGCAGTTCGGATTCGAGTTCGAGCACCTGGGGGAGCATTTCGAGAAACGCTTCCCTGATCAGCCTCTTCCAGTACCCTTCGACCGCGAAATGTTCCATAATACGGTTTGCGACCGGGCCGACTGATTCCCTTACCGCGTCTATGCTGTCAAGGGGAAGTTTGAGCAATTCCTCCATAATGCTGTGGACTATGGTGCCGAGGAGCCGGGCCTCGATCTCGTATTCAGCGACTTCCGAGGCCTCGAGACCGAGGACCCGTTCGATGAGGAAACGCCTTGGGCACCGCCTGAACGCGTCTATGTCTGTAACGCGCAGCGGCATGCTGAGCTCTTTTTTCAGGAGGCGCTCCCCGGCCTTGCCGCGTATCCGGATTTCGGAAATGGAATCAGCCAGGAGCCGGGTTCCTTTTCCTGTCTGGTATTCCTCCTCCGAGAAGACGCCGTATACCTTTTCAGGGACCTCGCCTGCCCATGGGAGAAAGGGCGAAGGCAGGAAGACCTTGTCGCCTTCAACGCCGGGATAGGAGAGATGGATGTCCCCTGCAGAGCCGGTCAGTCGGAGGAAGTCGAGCTTTTGAAGGGAGAGGTAGCGCCTGAGGTTGATGAGGCCGTATTCAGTCCGGACACTGTCGGGCAGGACAAGATCGACCGGGGGTTTGGCCGGCATCTCGCCGTCCTTCAGTCCGCAGAAGTAGAGGCGGTCAGGCTCCAGTCCTCGGGTCTCCCCAAAATCCATGACACGCACAGCAGCGTCTTCATGGCCGTGCTCCGGGCCGCCGAGGATATGCCGGAGGAGGTCGGTGTACCGCTTCAGGGAAAGCCGGTGAATACCCGTGATGCCGCAGATCGCGCCTGCCTGTTCCATGGCCCTGCTGATCCCGTCAAGACTCTCATCCCCTGCCTCAAACCCAAGGCCCTTCAGGGCCTCCTGCACGGCGGACAAAAGGGAGCCCATATCGCCGCTGTCTCTCATCGATGCAAGCGCTTCCATGCAGCCGAATACCCTGGAAATGCCACTGTCAACGGACATAGCCATTGTATCGTCGTCACAGCGCGCGCCTATCCCTTCCCATGAAGAGCGGCCCTTGATGATCCCCGAGCGC
>JAKAGF010000226.1 GCA_021825805.1 Nitrospirota bacterium | reverse complement strand
GTCTGTCAGGAGTTCCGTATGCACCCCAAGGCTCTTCTTGTGCCCCAGGTGAGACAGGATGGCGTTTGGAATACTGCCGTATCCCACCTGTATCGTGTCGCCGTCGCGAATGATCCGGGCTACATGCCTGCCGATCCGCTCCGCGATCCTGTCCGAGATACGTGACTCAAACTCCAGGAGCGGCTCGTCACAGGGGACTATGAAATCCAGGTCGCGAAGATGAACAAAGGTCTCGCCATGCACCCGCGGCATCGCACTGTTGAGCTGGGCTATGACCAGGGAGGCGTTCTCCATCGCCGCTCTCACAATGTCGACGCTGATGCCCAGGCTTACATATCCATGCGCGTCCGGCAGAGAAGTCTGTATGAGGGCTACGTCCACCGGTATGCGCCGCGTGCGAAAGAGGTCCGGGACGGACGAAAGAAAGATGGGGGTATAGTCTGCCTGTCCCCTGTTTACCGCCTCGCGCGCGTTTTGTCCGATAAAGAATGCGTTATAACGGAACACATCCTTGAATTTCTCGTCTGCATACGGCGTTACGCCCAGGTTCCAGACCTGAAGGATCTCGGCGTCAAAAAAGGCCTTTGGATGGGCCTGAACATACTGCAGCAAGGAGCGGACGAGACACTGAGGCTCCCCGCATCCGGTTCCGATGAATATCCTGGCGCCAGGATGGATATGCCTGAATATCAGCTCCTCAGGCACAAGCTTGTCAGGGAATGCGTTCCTGATTCCCTCAATCAGTCTTTGGCGTTCATCCTGTTTCATTCCGCTGCCTCCGGGAGAGTGAGGCAAACGCCGCCTCTCTGATCATTATATCTTCACGCGCGACCGGTAACAACAGCGAATTTCTCTCACCCTTTCTACCCGGCGGCATCTTCTGTTATCCTAAAGAAGCAGTTGGAAGAGACACCTGCGGGCAAAAGCAAGATTTCAGCGGTTCACGGCTCATGCGCTTCATTCCGGCTGCCGGATTCGGGATTCTTATTTCAATGCTGATTTTGGGGAGGTGGCGTGATAGCCCTGACTGTGGTCATCCTGATAATCCTTGCCGGCATAGCGGTCCTTGCCTTGCTTTCCGGAATAGCCCTCTACGGCAGGCTGGCGCGGCTCAGGGCAGCGGCGCGGTCGGCGCGGTCCGATCCTGAATCCCGGCGTGACGTCTCTGCCGCGGTACGGGAGTACAATGACGCTGCGGAGACCTTCCCGTCAAATATCATAGCCGGCATGTTCAAGTTCAGGAAGGAGGATTTGCCTGAATGACTGTCAGGCCGTGAGGTGCTCCAGGGTCCTGCGGAGGCTTTCCGCGTCCTCTGCATTCAGGAGTTTTGCCTGGGGTTCTATCCTCTTTATCAGGCCGGAAAGGACCTTTCCCGGCCCGATCTCCACAAAAGTATCGATGCCGCTCTCGGTCATTTTTCTTATGGAGTCCTCCCAAAGCAGAGGGCTGTTCAGTTGTTTGACAAGGGCGAACTTGATACGCTCCGAAGTGGTCAGAAAATTGGCGTCAGCGTTGTTCACGACGGGAACCTCAGGGTCTCTTACCTCCACGGTATCAAGGAGGCCCGCAAGTCTTTTTGAAGCCTCGACCATCAGCGCGCAGTGGGACGGAGCGCTTACGGCAAGGGCCAGCGCCCTTTTTGCGCCGGCCTCTTTTGAAAGCCGCATGGCGTCTTCAACCGCCTTCTTTTCTCCGGCGATGACTATCTGACCAGGGCAGTTGTAATTGGCAGGCGACACATAGCCTGAGTCGACGCTGAGGCATATCTCATCAACCCTGTTCCTGCTCAGGCCGATAATCGCCGCCATAAGCCCCCTTCCCTCTGGAACAGCTTCCTGCATGAAGAGCCCCCGCTTCTCGGTGATGCGCAGGGCTTCTTCAAATGATATGGCCCCCGCGGCTACGATGGCCGAGTATTCGCCGAGACTGTGGCCCGCAACCGCATAGGGGCGTATCCCCGCGGACATAATGGGTCTCAGCGCCGCCATGCTGGCCGTCAGGACGCACGGCTGGGTCCTGTATGTCTCGTTCAGCTCCTCGAGGGGACCATTGAAGCTGAGGTCAGCCAGATCGTATCCCAGGGCCCGGGATGCCTCGCTGTAGACAGCCTTAACCTCATCGAAACGATCCCATAGGTCTTTTCCCATGCCCACATATTGGGAACCCTGGCCGGGAAAAACAAAGGCTATCTTCACAGGCCCTTCACCTCCCTGATCCGCTTCGTGAGCAGGGGGATGATCTCGAAGAGGTCGCCGACGATGCCGTAGGTCGCCACATCAAAAATGGGGGCTTCAGGGTTCTTGTTGATGGCGATGATAATATCCGATGACTGCATGCCTACCAGGTGCTGGACCGCCCCTGAGATGCCGCAGGCGAAATAGATACGAGGGCCGACGGTCTTGCCCGTCTGGCCTACCTGGTGGCGATACGGGATCCATCCTTCGTCCACAGCAGCGCGTGATGCGCCTACTGACGCGCCGAGGGCATCGGCAAGCTCATACAGCATCTGGAATCCCTTCTCCCCTCCCACGCCCCGTCCGCCGGACACAATAATGTTGGCCTCCTGAAGATTAACGGCAAGCTCGGAGACCTCCTTTACGGTTTCGACCACCCTTGTTCTCGACCTGATGCCGGCGGCGATTACCCTGATGATCTCTCCCCTCCGTGAAGGGTCATGGTCCGCCCGCTTCATCACGCGCGGTCTGACGGTCGCCATCTGAGGCCTTGTCTCAGGACAGAGGATCGTGGCCATGATATTACCGCCGAAGGCCGGACGCACCTGCAACAGATTCCGGCTGTCCCCGTCTATGTCAAGGGAAGTACAGTCAGCGGTCAGACCGGTGCGCAGCCGGGCGGCAACACGCGGAATGAACGAACGGCCGATGGGCGTTGCTCCCGCAAGCACTATCTCCGGTTTGTGCTGACCGATAAGCTCGGAAAGAAGGGCGGCATACGGCTCATCGTTGAAGTTCCTGAAGAGTTCATCCTCGCAATGATATACCCTGTCGGCGCCCCACCTGATCAGCTCGTCAGCGCCGGCTGTTGTCGGACCGAAGAGCACTGCCGAAAGATCCGTGCCGAGTTTGTCGGCCAGTCTTCTGCCGGCGCCGAGGAGTTCAAAGGAGACGCCTGCGATGACGCCGTCCCGCTGTTCGGCGAATACCCAGACCCCGGTCCCCTCGGACTTTTCCCCGCGGGACGGCGATGCCCCGGTCTCCCTGATGGAACCCTCCGGGCATACGCCGAGACACGCCTTGCACAACTGGCAGAGTTCGGTGATCTCGGCCTTGCCCTCCCTGATGATAATCGCATCATAAGGGCAGGATGAAACGCAGGTTTCACAGCCGGTGCAGGTCTCCTTGTTGACGACTATAAACATTTCAAACCCGCCAGTTCTCTGACTATAGCTTCGACTTTCTCCTCAGCCGTCCCTTCCAGCATCTTCCTGTCTTTCCTGCTCTCCGGGGCGAAGATATTCTTCACCTGAGTCGGCGAACCGCGCAAACCGAGGCTGTTCTCCTCTGCGCCGATATCCGCTGCCGTCAGTTTTCTTATCGCAGCCTTTTTTGCCGCCATCTTGCCCTTAAGGGAAGGAAGACGGGGAACATTCAGTTCCCTCACCACGGTGAGGAGCGCCGGCAGAGAAGATTCGACCACATCGAACCCGTCGTCCATCAGCCGCTGCGCCACGATCCGGCCATCGCCTGCCTCGTCTATCTTTCGAATGTAGGAAATATGTGGGATGTCGAGGAATTCGGCGATTTCCGGACCGACCTGGGCTGTATCCCCGTCTATTGCCTGTTTTCCGCAGAGGATGATATCTGCTCCGAGCAACTGAATAGCCTTTGAAAGCGTATAAGCCGTTGCCCAGGTGTCTGACCCGGCAAAGGCCCGGTCTGTGAGCAGCACGGCGGCGTCAACACCCATGGAGAGGGCTTCCCGGAGGGCGACCTCAGCCTGCGGAGGTCCCATGGTCAGCGCGGTCACCTTCCCGCCCTCCTTCTCCCGTATCTGAAGAGCAGCCTCGATGGCATGAACGTC
>JAKAGF010000044.1 GCA_021825805.1 Nitrospirota bacterium | reverse complement strand
TGATTACCTCCAACAAGAGCTTCTCGGAGTGGGAGGAACTATTTGGTGACCCGGTGATCGCCACGGCGATCCTGGACCGCCTTCTGCACCACTGCCGGGTGATTAACATCAAGGGCAACAGCTACCGGATGAAGGGCTATAAGGAGAACAACAGCGGCGCATGAGGGAATATCTGGATATGGGCTGCCCCACGAAAAACGAGCCTGGGGCAAATGAGAGGGCCGATATGGACCCGGCAACAGCCAAAACCCCTCTTACATCATTAACCCGGAGGAAGGTCCCTGACTGGTACACTTTTCAATGACCAGAATTGGTACCCTTTTGGATGACCATTGACAGTGTCTTTTGCCGTCCGCTGAATTGACAGGTTATAAGTTTTTTCTATTTGTCATTTTCACACAAAGCCGTAAAGACTGCCACATTCTTCTTCGTGAGTCATTACTCACTGGCCCCCAAACCGTCCTATTTTCCCATCCATGTAGATAAGTATGAAGTGCTGTCCACCATCAGCGGCCTTTACTAGTTCGTATGTAACCTGCCAGTACGGCCCTTTGCCGATATAACTATTTATCCAATTGCCCGTTTCAATATAACGCACCGAACTGATGAAGTAAGCTGAAACGTCGATGCGGTTTTCAGCAATGTAACGTTCGGCTTGACGAATGGCTTCTTGCACAGATACGGTCGGCCGTTGTCTTTCGAGAGTATTCGCCGGAGCTGATTCGCTAAACGTCACGCCAAACAATACAGCAATACATGCTATCGCAATAATCGATACAATTATGGTTTTCATAATATCTCCATTCTTCTTATAATGCGCGAGTTGAGCAGTGCCCCGGAGGGGCAATCTGTCTCGAACTCCTTGTTCTCCCCGCAGCGGAGCGTAGGGGAGGTTCAGGAGTTCGCTGCTCAACTCGCGCATTCCCCCCGGAGCGAAGCGGAGGGGGGAACGACGGAGCTCAGGCGCACGGGGCAACAAGGCTGAAACTGAAAAGCAAAAATGGCTTATACCGTGTCGCCTGGAGCAATTTGTTGGCTTATCTTCGTATTTGAATATTATTAAAGTAAACAATATTTTGTTGAAAGGGAAAAGAAATGCGATCCCCAAGCACCTCCTTGCCGTCTGCGCCGGTCCACACCAAACGAGCATATTTGCACGCCATATCTTTCTTCGGGCCTGGCATAAAAAATAGCAGCACTAAATCCTTTACTTTATTAGGACCAATGTCGAGCGGAGTCTTTTCAATTGGTTTAATAATAGTTGGCATTAGAGAAGGGGAACGGTTAAGAGAGAACATATCAAAGGAATGGCCCTTATCATCCTCGCATCGCAGCCTAATGTCTGAGACCGAAATGGTGGCATTCGAAGGGTTTCTGATAAATGCCTCTATTTCCATTGAATCCGTCACCTGTTTATTAACAACTCTAATTTCTCCAATTGGAGGCATTGGCGTGGGGCTAGGAACATTAACTACATTGCCTTGGATAATCGTCGTATTCTGCGAATTCTTAACTTCAGCTCTTTGCTGAACACCACTGCTGCTGTGTAGCAAGCCTATGGTTGCCGTAACAACTACACTGATTATGGCTACAATCAAACCAAGAGCCTGAATTTTATTGGCCAATGATAATTTCTTGATTTTATTCATATTCATTTAAATTTATTGCAGCCAATGCGCGAGTTGAGCAGTGCCCCGGAGGGGCAATCTGTCTCGAACTCCTTGTTCTCCCCGCAGCGGAGCGTAGGGGGGAACCAGTTATTAGATAGTTTCTCGATAATATCAGAAAGTCTTTGACCGGTCAAGACACAAAATAATTTAATCTTGACACAACTGATTGATTTTAGTAACATTCATCCAGTGACTAATATTCACTTTGTAATATTAGTCGAGCAAAAACTAATTCCATGCAAAGAGTGCCTTATGATATTTGTGGACAATTTTAGGGACGTTGATACTTGACGAGCATTTGTTCTGGTAATCAGTTGCTTTCCGTTCTCTCGATCAAGCGCGAAATGCTGGATGACGCCAACTACTGCCGGCACAGAAAGAGAGGGCGGGTCTGATGAGAAGATATTCATTATGAACTCTCAGCGCGCGTCACGATCACGGGGCCGCAGCGGCCACCGCAACAGGCAGAGAAGCGCTGCGTCTAATCGGAAAGCCTTCTCCCCATCGCCTTGACGATATCCGACCGCGAGATGAGCCCGACGAGCCGCTGGTTCTTGTCAACGACCGGCAGCCTCCGTATGCGGCGCATATCCATGATCCGAACGGCCTCGCTCACTTCAGCGTCAGGCTGTATCGTGACCGCTGGAGACGTCATGATATCTCCGACGAGTGTGCCCATCTTCCGCTCCGGCAGCGGATGACCCAGCAGATGCCGCACAAAATCCCTGAACGTGTGGTTTCTCGCCGTCCCGACCATGGAGACAACGTCCGCCTCGGAGATGATGCCGACCACCCGGTTCTCCCGGTCAACGACCGGCAGGCCGCTCACATTCTTCTCGGCGAGAATCCTGACCGCATGGGTGATCTCCTCGAATTTATTGACTGCAAGGACGTCCCGCGTCATAGCGTCCCGCACGCACATCTTCGAGGCCACGCGCGTCTGGGCGTGTCTGCAGGCTGAGGCATATATCTTTTGCAGGTCTTCCGCCGTGAGGGTCGCGGAGACCTTCGCCTCCTTCAGCGCGGCCGCGACGTCTTCGTCGCTGATCACCTTTTGAAGCGCTTCCAGTTCGTAACTTTCCATGAAAAAAAGACCTTCCGTACGCGTAATGGATTACATCAATTATACCAGCATGTCCGTGTTTGGTGAAGTATAATCAGCCCACATTCCCTTCCCTTTTCTAATGGGGCGGCATGGGTATCCATATCGGCACGGCGTTGTTTGTAAAGGCATATTTCCTGGACACTTCCTTGTCGTCGGCAAAGTACGGTTTGAGGTATATGTAGAAGTCCTCGTTCTTCTCGGCGATGTCCTCCTTTGATATGGCGTTGGAGGAAACGTAGCTGATGCTGTTGATCCTGACGTGCATATAGCCGGGCAGGACCTCCTCGAAATTCCTGAAAGGCACCTCGATCAGCTTGTCGATGGTATAGGGCTTCTCCAGCTTGATCACGGAGGATTCAGGCTGCTTGTTCCCCACTTCATGCACCGGCACTTCCTTCCAGTACGTGCCCACCTGTACGAGACACCTGACCGAGGGGGTCATGATAAAGAGTTCTTCCTCGGGGAAAGGGTTCTCAAACCGCAGGGTGACCCTGTAGGTATCGCCTTCGTAGGACACGTTTTTTATGTCCGACCTGAGGTTGTACCACGCCAACCGCTCGAGCTTTTTCTTGAGGGCGGATTTCTGCTGCAGCGCGGAGTCCTGTTTGAGGCCTATCAGGTAATCCACGCCGACGGCGAGGACGATCAGGAGCGGCACGGCAATGAGGATCTTATATCTCTTTTTCTTCATATAGTTCCGTCGCCCGGCTGATATAACCATGATACCATGCCGGATCACGGCATCACCTCAGGAGCGTCTTGACCCTGCCCTTGACCTTCTTTGAGCTCATATAAAGAAAAATGTCCTCGTCTTTTTCGATGATGTCTTCCTTGATGAGGGATTCCGCGGAGATGATCGCCAGGCTCCTTACCTTGACGTGCATGTAGCCGTCCATAAGCTCCATGAAATTCTTGTAGCTCATGTAGCACTTGACTGTCATGCGGTACGGGTCTTTCAGCCTCTCCACTGAATAGTCTCCGCGTTTCATCCGCATGTCGTTTACGGAGACCTCCTTCCAGAGGGTACCGACCTGCACAAAGACCTTGATCGCCGGTATCATTATCCACATCTCTTCGTCCGGACGAACATTCTCGTACCTGAGGGTCATGGTGTACTCGTCGCCCTTGCCGGTATAGGATATCTCCTCAACCGTTGTCCGCTCGAGATAGTAGGCGAGCCGCTCTATCTTTTTTTTGAGCTCCTGTCGCTCCTGCAGAATGCGGTGCTGCCTGTATCCCACCGCAAGGTCAAGAGAGACAAGGGCCAGCGCCACGCCCGCAGCGATGAAAAAAAGCCGGTACTTCTTCAGCTCTCCCAAGCTCACATTCCCTCCCTCAGGATAAACGAGTCTGTCTTCGGCCGTATCCAGTAATAGGCCTCTTCCTCCCGCGCCTCGTGCCGCTTTCCGGTCAGTATCCGGTACCGCATTACCAGGGAAACATCCCCCTCAAAGGTCCTGAATATGCCGGGCAGATCAGAAGGTATTTTCACCCTGCTGCTGATGATTTTTCTGTTGTCAGCGCCAAGACCCCATGCCGCGTCTGACGGTCCTTCCGCCGCGGTCGAGGCGAGCGGGGCAAACCCCTTTTCGGTCTGGGCCTGGAAGTGGATGCTTAATTCCCTTATCCGCACGGGGGCGGAGGATTTGTTGATAAGGGCTATCCGCATTTCGTAGGTGTCGCTTCCCTGATAGGCCATTTTCTCGATCTCTATCGCCACGAATTCTGTTGCGCTGCCCGCGCCGGCCGCGGGCAGCGGCAGAAGCAGGCAAAAGATATACAGTCCGCATAAACACCCTTTCGACCTGAACCGGTTTTTCATGCCCTTTTTATTCAGACCTCGCAGATCTCGAATTTATGATTGCTGGTGTCTTCCACGACCTCGCCGTCGTGCAGCCGCAACACCCGCTTGGCATGGCTCGCCTTCTGAGGGTCGTGAGTCACCATGACTATCGTAAGCCCTTCGCTGTTGAGGGCGCCGAAGAGGCTCATGATCTCCTCGCCTGTCTTTGAATCAAGGTTGCCGGTCGGCTCGTCGGCCAGGATGAGGGCCGGGTCGTTCATAAGGGCCCGGGCTATGGAGACGCGCTGCGCCTCCCCGCCGCTGAGCTGGTGGGGGAGGTGGGACGCCCTCTTCCCCAGCCCCACCTTATCGAGCATTTTAAGCGCATGCGATTTGTCCTTGGAGGTGCCGTTTGACGCAGGGCGGAAAGCCGTCGGCAGCATCACATTCTCTATGGCGGTCAGGGATGACAACAGCCGCGCCTCCTGAAAGATATAGGCGAGTTTCTGCCGCCGTATGTTCAGCAGGTCCTTTTCAGGCAGGGTGTCAACCCTGGTGTTGCTGAGATAGACCTCGCCCTCTGTCGGAAAATCCACTCCCCCGAGGGTATTCAGGAGCGTTGACTTGCCCGAGCCGCTTGGCCCCATGACGGCGATATATTCCCCCTTCCCGATGGAGAGAGTCACCTTGTTCAGGGCATACACCGGCGTCTCTCCCATCTTGTAGACTCTTGAGACGTTTTTCAGTTCTGCAATTACGTTGGAATCCATCGTTCCTCCTCAGAGAGACTTGAACGCCTCTGCAACGCGTATCTTAGAGGCATAGGTTGCAGGGTAGATGCTTGCGGCGATTGTCGTTATCGTTCCCAGTAACAAGGCTATGGCGAAGAATTTGGGGCTGATCTTTATGACAATGTCCTTAAAGAGTATCGGTCCCACGACATAGGAAAGTCCGCTGCCTATGACAAACCCTATCACCCCTCCGGTGATGCCGATAAAAAGGGCCTCGTAGAGAAACAACCGGATGAGCTGGCCCTTGGAGGCGCCCATGGTCTTCAGCAGGCCGATATCCCTCAGCCTGCTGTGGATCGACCCCAGGATGATGTTGAAGACGCCGATGCTGCTGATGATGAGGGCCGCGACAACGAAACTCACCAGCAGCGCGGCGGTCTTCTGGAATATCTGGGACTGGGCGGTCGCTATCTCCATCTGCGAGGTGGCCCGCACCCCGAGTATCTTCTTGTTTATCTCGACAGCAGCCTCTCCCACAGGGCATTTGGGGCACATCGCCCGCACGTTGATCATGGAGATCTTGCCCTGCTTGTTAAAAAGCGTCTGGAGAGTTTTGATGGGCATGAAGACCATGTAGTCGTCCGGCGAGTCTGTCTCCCGGAGGATCCCGACCACGCGCATCTTGTTCCGGCCGATGTCAACGGTGTCGCCGAGCTTTGTCTCCGTGCCGACTGCAAAGAGCCTCCCGATGACCACCTCGCCTTCGTGTTCCATGAACCGGCCCTCAGCGACGTCCCACCAGAATCGCGCGATCAGTTCCTTGTCAAGCACAACGCCTCCGGCGACCACATCTTTCCCCTTGACCGTCGTCTCTTCATAAAGCCTCGGGGCAAAGGTGGGAGGAGGAAAGGCCGCCCCCCCGATCGTCCCTTCCTGGAAGATCAATGCGCCCATCTTCTCCCAGCCCGCGATGATCGCGCTCTGGTAGACCCGCTCGATCTCCGGCAGCGACGCCTCTGGGATATACGTCCCCGTGCCGATGCCGAAGGACTTCAGGCTCTGCTGCGTTTGCGTGTCCACCGGCACGATGCTAAGGCTGTGGCCGTACCTGGCGATCACCTGAAAAACCTCCCTCTGTCCGGACGATGCCGTGATCATGACGGAGATCAGCATCGACACGGCGATTGCTATGCCGAACGACGTGTAGATGGTGCGAATCTTTCTCTTGCTTACCTCCTTCAGGGCGATGTGATAAATCTTCATGGAATCCTCTCCTGTCTGCTCACGAATTTATCCTCCATTGGTCAGTATGCCGTCTTTCATGCGATAGATCCTGTCGGTCATGCCTGCCAGCTCCATATTGTGGGTGACCAGCAGGAATGTGGTCTTTTCCTTTTCATTGATCTCGGAGAAAAACTCCATCACCTCTGACTCGCTCTGCGCATCGAGGTCGCCCGTGGGTTCATCCGCAAGGATGATGGAGGGCCTGTTGATAAAGGCCCTTGCGATGGCGACCCTCCTCTGCTGACCTCCGGAGAGTTCCGAGGGGAAGGAGTTCAGCTTCTTCGACAATCCCAGTATGGAGAGTATCTTTTCCGCGCGGCCGTAGATGTCCGTATTGTTCCTTTTCTGAAAGATATACGGCAGCGCGACATTGTCGATCGCCCGCAGGGTGGGGATAAGGCTCGAAAACTGGAAGATGAAACCGAGCTTTTCATTGCGCAGCGCGGAGAGGCCGGCGTCGTTGAGTTTCCAGACGTCGGCGCCGTCAAGGGAGACGCTGCCCTGCGTCGGCTCGGTCAGCCCGCCGATAACACTCAGCAGGGTCGTCTTCCCCGAGCCGGAATGCCCTATGATCGAGATGAAACTCCCTTTCTCAATGTCGAGGTTTATAGCCTGCAGGGCCTCTATCCTCTCGTCCCCGATCTCGTAGGTCTTCCATACGTCCTTTATCACCAGAATGCTGTCGCTCATCTACTCGCCGGCCCGTATGGCGTCATAGGGGTGCAGTTTGCTGCCCCTGAGCGCCGGATAGAAAGTGCCGGTGATGCCGACAACGACCGCTATGCCTATGGCAGCGACGGCCAGCAGGACGATGGAGGCGGCTGACGGCCAGATATACGGCATATTGAGGGACTTCAGGTTGAAGATGATGGTCCTTTGATAGATCCGCATGATCACGATGCCGACAGCGACCCCGAGAAACCCGCCGAAGCTGGTCAGCAGGGTGGCTTCATATATAATGAGCCCGAATATGGATATCTTCTTTGCGCCGATGGCGCGCAGCAGGCCGAGCTCGCGCTTTCGTTCGTTGATGATGGTCGAAAAAATCGCGCTTATCATAAGGGTATTTGCGATGATCAGGACGATACTGAGGATAAGGGTGCTGCTGAACAGGGCGACGAGGTTCTGCCTCACCGAGGTGATGATATTGCCCGCGGTTATCACCTTGACGTCAGGGTTCTTGCTTATGGTGAAAGATATGAACGGCAGCTTCGCGCCAAGATCGAGCTGCACCAGTGAGGCGGATATCTGGCCCCGCACTATCTTCAGAGGCGAGACGCCCGGAAGTTTGTGCGACTCTTCGGCCATGGAATACGCCTTTTCGATATTGATGAAGACCGCGTTGTCATAGAGGCCGACCCCTGTCCTGCCGAGCTTGCCGAAGACCTTCAGCTTCTGTCCGTAAAAGAAGATATCGTCCCCCACGTTATAGCTGTTGGAGCCGCCGACGATCGCATAGTCCATCTGAAAGATCGCTTCGATCTTCTCCTCGATCCACGGCAGGACGGTAAAGTCTGTAGCAGGGTCAAAGCCGATGATAAAGGCATTGCCCATGACGCAGCAGTCGCCCTCGACGCTGCTGAGGAACAACTGCGGAGACACCTTCTTGACGCCCTTGATGGAGGCGATGGTCTTGAGTATGTCACTGTCCATGTAAAATACCGAGGGCTCTCCGGTGAGGAGGGCTGACTTCATGCTTATCAGCGAACCCCTGGGGACCACGAGCAGGTCAGCCCCGAACTTCGACAGGCCCCTCTTGAGGCTGCTGTTAACCCCCCACATCAGAGTGGTCGTCGAGAATATGGCCCCGCTGACGATGGCGATGGCCAGGACCAGGGCATAGGTCCGGAACGGCCTTCTCGTCAGGTTCTGCATGGACAGGAACAGAAGCGACAGTCTGTGTTTCACGGCTCACCACCTCCCCTGAAAAGGTCCTCCTGCCCCGCTGAAGAGGGCAGGAGGATGATCGCGCATAGTTACGTAGTCGGGGACCTGCTGATGAGCAGTTCCTTGTTGTTCCTCGGAATGATCACGCTGTCATGGTGTCCCTGACCACTGGGGAGAAAGCCCATGAGTTTGTCTGTCTTTACATCAATGATATAGATGGCGGACGTCGTTTTCTGGTAGCCGCTGATGACGCCGAAGATATGCTTGCCGTCGCCGGTGGCGCCGAGGGTATGGGCGTCAGGGCCGACCTCGATCTCCTTGATCACCTTCCAGTTGACCGCATCGACGACCGCAACGCCGTTAGGGGTGGGTGACGGCCACCACAGCGTTACGTACACTTTCTTGGAATCAGGCGTAAAGCCCATGTGAAAAGTATTGGGATATGCGCCGCGCCAGTGGGGTTGCTCGACAACAGCCTTCTGCTTCCATTTCAGCGGGTCGGGGTTTGTGGAGTCAAAGACCATGATGTTGTTTTCCCTGACGCCGTTCATCAGGAGGAAGTGCTTGCCGTCAGGCGAGAAGCCGGCCTGGTGGGCTGGAGAAAGCACATGGTCGATATCATACTCCCATGTCTCCTTGTCGAGTTGCTTGAGCGGGTAGACGCCCGCGACCTTCTTGGGTCCGAGTATGATACCGATGGGATTATACGTAGTCGTGTCGACGATAACGCCCGCGCCGATGGTCCTGAGGGAGACGACCCCGTACTTGCCTCCAGGGTGCCAGACGAGCGCGTCAAGCGCGCAGACATTCTGCTGCCTCGGGCCGCTCACCTTGCCGTCTTCGATGAAAAGCTCGCCGCCGGGTACCAGTTCCCAGTCGATCTTGGCGCCTTTCGTACCCTCCAGGTCATACCTGCCGGTCTTGCTGTCAGGATGTATCTTCTTGACGATCAGTCTGCCGCCGCCTGTCCATGCCTCTTTGTTCGTCTTGATGTTGGGAATCCAGTCGAAGTGGAGAGCTGCCAGGACCTTTGACGGCGTCTCCCTCGTATACACCGCTGTTATGTCCTTCTGGCCGTCGCCGATCGCGAACTTCTGCGCATCAGGGGCGATTGTGACATGCACGCCGAGGCCGAGGCCGGTGGTTTCAGCCGCGTCTTCTATAAGGTTCATCTTCGTGCCGTCATACTTGACCTTATAGATGTGGAAGCCCTCGCCAGGGTGCTTCACCTTGGTCGGAACGCCGTAGATATAGAGGTTCTTCCCGCCCTGGGAGTTCACGACATACTCAAACCCCTTGTACGGGTCTTCCGAGGGGTATGCGGCGATGTGATGGATGATCGGATTTGTGTCGCCGTAATTCACAAACGAGATCCACGCCAGGGTCTTGCCTGTTGACATGTCGTGTGCAGCCACGGTGCCGGCGAACTTGCCCGGGGTCAGCATGATATATTTCCCGAGCTGTTTGTAGACGTCATCGAATGTCGGCGTCCCGATGGTGAACGCCTGGGCGGTCAGGGGGATGCTCAGAAGCATCAGCGCCGCCACGACCAGACTAAGCTTTTTCCATTGAAACTTCATTGTTACCTCCCTGTTTTTCCGTTATTCAAACGAAACGCATTCCAACACGCCCTGTATACTCCCTTTTCACCTCCTTCATTCATTGCCTGTTCCCGCGCCGTCGGCGTTATTACAGGAGATGCAAAGCAATCCTTATGCCGGGCGGGTTATGTATGGATGCTGACAAGGGGTAAGGGCTTTATTGCCGGTTCTATGGAACTTAAAGGGCAGCTTAAGCCGGCTGGGGAGGGTCAAGTCCTGTCTCACGCGTTTCATTATGGAAAAGAACACGCGTTTCATAGCGGAACAGGTGAAACACCGGAAGCAGGGTCTGAAAAGGGGCGGTCAGATTTAGTTCCTGTCTTCGAAGCTGATATTATATTTCTTCATCTTCCTCCAGAGAGTGGTCCTCCCAATCCCAAGGTCCCTGCATACTTCCGCAAGGTTGTTGGGGTGCCTCCTGATGCTCTCGATGATAATTTTTTTCTCCCATTCCTTCATGGCCCGCGTCTCGGATATCTCCGCGGGTGGAGATGAACCGGCGTGCGCGGTGATCGGCAGGTCTTCACAGGAGATGACGGAGGTCTCGGCAAGCGCGACAGCACGGCAGACGATATTGTAGAGTTCCCTGACGTTGCCCGGAAAATCATAGTTGTGCAGCCGCTCCATAACCTCGGGGCCGAAACCCGCAATATCAGCCTTGTTCTGCCGTGACCTGCAGACAGAGAGGAAATATTCGGAAAGATCGAATATGTCCTCCCGGTGGTTCCTCAGAGGCGGCAGGTGTATGTTCAGCACATGAAGCCGGTAGTAGAGGTCCTCGCGGAACTCCCCCCGTTTGATGGCGGCAAGAAGGTCGACATTGGTCGCAGCCAGCACGCGGGAGTCAATCGGGACCTCCTCGTCACTGCCGACCTTCCTGATCACATTATCCTGAAGAACGCCCAATAGCTTGACCTGAACCGATTTGGGCAGGCTGCCGATCTCATCCAGCAGGATCGTGCCCCCTTTTGCAGCCTCAAAGAGCCCCCTGCGTTCCATGACAGCCCCGGTAAACGCCCCCTTTGCATGGCCGAAGAGCTCGCTCTCAAAGAGGTGTTCCGGCACAGAGGTGCAGTTTACCGCCTTGAAAGGCCTCGCAAACCGTGGACTGTTGAGGTGGATCGCCTTTGCCAGAAGGTTTTTCCCTGTGCCGGTCTCGCCGGTTATGAGGACAGGCAGGTCGGTATTGGCGATCTTCTTGAGTTGAGCCTTGATATCAGCCATCGCCAGGCTCCGGCCGATGATCATCGGAAAGTCATTATCAACGACTTCAGCCGCGGCTGCCCGCATGGTACCCACTTCCTCGTCCGTTTCGGCGGATTGTATCGCCTTCCTGACGCGGTGAACTATCTCTTCATATTCAAAGGGCTTGGTGATGTAGTCAAACGCCCCCTTCTTCATCGCCTCGACAGCGGAATCAATCGTGCCGTAGGCGGTCATGATGATGACCGGCATTTTCACTCCTGTCCGGCGGACTTCGTCCAGCAAGTCCGCCCCGCTCATCCCGTCCATGCGCATGTCGGTCACGATAAGATCGATCTCCTTGTCCGACAGCAGGCTGACCGCATCCTCTCCGCTGCCCGCCTGATACACCTGATACCCTTCTTTCCTGAAGAGTATCGCCAGGCTCTTTCTCATGCCCTCTTCGTCATCGACTATCAGTATGGACGACATGCTGATCTCCTCCGTCAACCGGGTTTGTCCTGTGGTCCGCGGGGATCGTTATGGCGACCTGCGTCCCCTTGCCCGCTGTGCTCGACAGCGAGACAGCCCCTCCATGCTGCCCGATGATCTTCTTGACCGTCGCAAGACCCAACCCCGTGCCTTTTGCCTTTGTCGAATAAAAAGGGTGGAATGCCCTGGACAATGTATCCCCGGACATGCCGCACCCGCTGTCAGCTATCAGCACGGTCACCTCTTCACAGGGACCGCCGTTGCCCGCGCCTCCTGAACAGCCGGTTGTTATGGTCAGCGCGCCGCCGGAGGGCATCGCCTGCACCGCATTGATCAATACATTCCAGAGGCATTGTTTAAACGCGTTCCGGTCGACTGCCACAAGGGGCAGGTTCGGATCAAACTGTTTGCTGACGCGGACGGCCGGGGAACCGGGACCGTCTTCCCTGAAAAAAAGCAGGGTCTCTTCAAGAAGCTGATTGATATCAACGAGGGATTTGTTCATGGGGGAAGGCTTGGCATAATTCAGGAAATCGGTAATAATGCCGTTCAGCCTGCTGATCTCATTTTCAACAATGCTCAGGAGTTCCTTGTCCTCTCCGGCCAGACGGGTATGGCGCTTGAATATGCCGATGGAATTGCTGATGGCGCCGAGCGGGTTTCTGATCTCGTGGGAGATGAGGGCCGCCATTTTGCCTATCGAGGCGAGCTTCTCAGCCTCAAGCAGCTCCTCCTGCGTACCCCTGAGATTATCATACGCATGCCTCAGCTCCTCGACGGTGCGCGTGAGCTTCCTGCGTGATTCTCTCAGTTCGGAGAAGGTCCTGGCGAGGCCATGCACCAGACCTATGACCAGCCCCAGGTAGATAAGAAGCTTTATGATATGCCAGTACCACCAGGCAGGGTCCCACAGCCGGGAGAAGACAAAGAGCCCCTCGCTCTCAAAAAAGAGGAAGGCGGAGAAAGAGAATATGTGATAGAGCACATCACTGCCGCTGTTGAAATATTTCAGGTAGTAGAGCGCTGCCGCAAGAAAAGCAAGGGCTGAGAAGAGGTTTACGCCGAGGAGATATCCGGTGAATTCCCCCCTGATCGGAAGCGTGACCGGGGTATGATGGGAAATATCCAGAACAACGGCATTGGGGAGGAAGGAAAAGTATTCCGAAAGTATCACCGCGGATGCGACCGTTGCGGCCATGCCGAACACGGCGAAGAGGCGGCGCTGCCACGGCGGGTCCTTGGCGTCGTTTCGCATCGAAACAGCGCTCCACAAAAAAAAGGTCCCCCCGCTGAAGGCGCTCAGGGAGTGGAACCATACGAACAGGGTTACACAGTGATTGGAATAGGCGTGAAAGAAATCAAACGTCCCCATGGAAAAAAAGGCGAGGAAGAGATACAGGTTGCTCCTCTTTCCGGATGACTTGTATTCCCGGTAGACCACATAGCTGATGATGAAGGCGATGATGGCGCAGTAGGACTCGACCAGGGAGTGGACAAAGGAATCTATCCAGAGGATATTGTTCCTGCTCAGGAGCTGGCTGATTACGGATACGAGCAATACGGCGCCCAGCGCTCCTCCTGAGAACCAGAATAGCCTCTTTCTTACCCTTGGGATTTGATCATCAGGGTAATCAAGACGATAAACGATATTTGTAAAGAGAGCGTCTTCCTTATGTGTCGTTATCATGGGCCTCGTTATTTTGGAACGCTCGCAGCTACCCTGACCTTATTAGAACGTTATCACCGGCGGTTTGTCAAGAAGCCCCGGAAGGCCCGGAAGAGATGCATCTGATTCGTCAGAGTCTCAGGCATGGCCTCCGGACCGGCCTGACAGATTGTTCAGACCAGCCCCCTGTCAACGAGTTCGTCCTTTACATACGCATAGTATACCGGGGCAGCAACAACGCCGGGGATGCCGAAGGCCGCCTCCATGACCAGCATCGCCAGGAGCAGTTCCCATGCGTGTGCGCTGATCCGGCTGCCGATGATGCGGGCGTTCAGGAAATATTCGAGCTTGTGTATGATGACGAGGAAAAGTAGAGACCCGAAAGCAACGGCGGGCGAGTG
Source organism: Nitrospirota bacterium (assembly GCA_021825805.1). Taxonomy (GTDB): domain Bacteria; phylum Nitrospirota; class Thermodesulfovibrionia; order Thermodesulfovibrionales; family UBA6898; genus JAKAGF01. Next base: position 3,500 of record JAKAGF010000044.1, on the reverse strand, counting down.
GCTCAGACTGACAACCGTGATGATGCTGTTGGAGACAAGATTACCCACCACGGGAATGAGGCCGACGACAAACGTTATGGCTATCATGGTCTTGACAAGCGGCAGGTGGACACCCAGCAGGGGCAGCAGCACTCCGAGATAGAGCCAGGCAAAAATGGTATTCAGAGCGGAGATGCGCACCTGGGCAAAGACAACGGAGCGGAAGGCCCGGCTCAGCCTTGCCGCCTGCCCTGCAAGCGCAGCCGCGAGGGGACGGTATTTATGCGTTGGCGCCGCTTCCCTCAAAGAGACCAACGCTCCGATCACAAGGCCGACCAGGATATGCGCGGCAGCGCGGCCTGCCTCTTTGCCGACAACCTCGACCTCTCCCGCGTGCGCATGAAGCCAGCCCGCGACCCGGTTCTTGAATTCCTCCGCATCCCCTGGCAGGTAGTCGGCAACCCACTGCGGAAGATTCTCCCGCGACCCCTCGATAATTTCCGCCATCTTCTTCAGCAGGGCGGGCAGACTCTCGGCCCCGCTCCTGAAAAAATGGACAGCCACCCAGATCAGAAACACCAGGGACGCAACGATCGCAACGGCGAGCAGCGCAACGGCAACCAGCTTTGCCCGGTTACCGCTTGTTCTTCTGATGAGGATAAGCGGGGCAAGGATGTGGACCAGCTCATACACGAGCAGGCCCGAGAGCAGGGCGGGCAGCAGATGCAGCCGGAGGACCATCAGAAGCGCAACGGCGGCAATGATCCATGCGGCGATGTCATAACTGCTATTCTTCGGCCTGACAGGTTCGACCATCAGCCTCCCTCGGTTCAGTATATTGATTGCATCCGGTCAAGGGTATTATACATGCACGCAGCGCAACTGACTATATGCCTGTATATCCCGCAGCTTATGACATCGAGAATATGCTGTCCGACGAACAATTCTATCGGCCGGCGGATCAATCAGTTATCAAAAAGGCAAGAAATGAACTGAAACGGTCCACAGAGAAATTTGATCTAATAGCTTGCGAATAATTATAACCGATATTTTTATGCCCTTGACTCAATTTCACTTGGTATCGCTCATCATGCCGGCCGGACTGGTCTGGTCGGTTCTGCAGCTCAAATTCATGAAATAAAGCGGAACCGCTAAGGCTACGAGCAGAGCGCCCTGACCAATGATGAGAGCGTTGACGCCTGCTATGGTGATGAGATAAAAGGAGGTTGTCAGGGTCCCGATAATGCTGCCGAACGTTGAGAGCGCATAAAGCGTTCCAATCGTCTTGCCTGATGTGTGCAGGCTGCAGATCATCAGTTTTGCCGTATAGGGGCTCACGATGCCAAGGAAAAATGAAGGGATAAGAAATAGGACTGAGGAGGCTAACAGGGGGCTCATCCTTACACCCAGGTCCTTCATGAATATCCAGTCTGATATAGGCGTACTGTAGAGTGGGAACGTCAGGAAGAGCAGTCCCGGCGCGACTATGATAAGACACAACTTTCTGGAAGACGGATTGATATCGGCAAGCCTCCCGCCCAAATAATAGCCTGCGGAGAGGCCTGCGAGAAAAACGCTGATCAGGCTGCCCCATACAAAAACGGAGCTGCCGAAGTTCGGTGCAAGCACCCGGCTGCCAAGAATTTCAAATGACATGACAATGGCGCCGCAAATGAAAACGACAAACTTGATCATGCAGTTACCTCCTCATTGTGCCCCTGACTTCTGGTGTTGATAGAGATTTACAGGTGCAAAGTCGTCGGTGAGGATCTTGGCGCCTCCCCATTCATATGTTTCAGAGGGTTCATAACGTGAGGCAAAATCCTCAAGGTCGATATCAAATTTTCCGGCAGGCTGAATTTTGCGGGCTCTCGCCTCTACACTGTCTTTATCTCTGATTTTACTGCCTGTTGTTGCCACGAAGATGAAGTTGATTGATTTTTCCCCTTTGAAAATGACGAAATGGGGAAAGGCCTTCTTATAGGTCATGACCATGGAATCAAAAAACTTGTTCCTGAATGGCGCGGTAATATTGGCAACGACCACACCATTATCTTTCAGTCTGCTTTTCACCTCTTTGAGAAATTCAAGTGTTGTGAGATGAAAGGGGATATAGTCGTTCTGATATGCATCAAGAATGATCCAGTCATATTTCTTCCTGGTCCTTTTGACAAAAAGCCTCCCGTCTTCGACATGGACCTTCATCCTCTCGTTCTCCTTGAAGTAAAAATACTTTTGTGCAACAGCCACCATGTCAGGGTCTATCTCGGCTATATCAATAACAGCATCAGAATAGCGCCCGGTAAAATACCTGGGCATGACCCCGGCGCCAAGACCGACAAAAAGAACATCCTTCGGTTCCCCGTTCAGGAAGGCAAGGGAAACAAAACCCAGCTGTGTGAACTCAAAGAGGAGTTTGTCGGGTGCATTTACATAAATGCCTCCCTGTATCAATTCTCTTTTTTGGTTGCGGATATACCGCTCTTTTGTGACTGTATTCTCGATGACGGAGATGTATTGGTAAAGGGAATTTTTTTCGAAGAGCAGTTTCTCCGATGTTTCGAGAGCGAACCCCTGCAAGGGGAATAGAGCGAGACATAAAGCTGACAAATAAAATATAGATGCCATGAGGACTCCTTGGTTTCATTTGTGCCGGACGGATTAACACCGGCGAAGCAAGACCCTGGCGACTACTTATGTTCAGGCAGTTGGAGGGGAAAGCCCGGAAAGACAACCGCGCGAATTACTTTGGAAGATAAGCGTTTTGGTGTGCTTTACAAATTTGCATGAGATATGTCCGGTAATAACAGGTGATTCAGTTACAAAACATAAGTCCGGCTTTGAGGAACTGCTTTTGAAACTCAGACGCGTGTCGGTCCTGCCGATGTCCTTCTTGATATGCAGGTGTGAACCGTTATGCCGCTCACCAGCGGATAGGTCTTCATGTGCTGATACACCATGAAGCAACATATGATCATCGCTATATTCCTGGTGATAGTCGCCGTCGTGGTCATGGCTATGATAAAGCGGCGCCGGAAACGCGATGGTGAGCAGCAGAATGAGACTGACAGTTAAACCTGATCCTGATTTTGTCTTTTTAAGCGCCATGCTTTAGATTACAATATAACCCTGCCGTTTGAAAACACTTTTTCACAAAGCTGACAACGCCTGCCTTGCCGCTCTTCTGCCTTCATCCACGGCTGCAACCCAGTGCTGATGCCCATTCAGCTCAGCATGAGCGAAGGCGACTCAGGGGCTAACGCGGATAGTCACAATATCGCTACGAGGCCTTCACGACCAGCACTGCACAGCCTGCGTTTCCGATTACCTTTTCTGTTGAGCTTCCCATCAAGAGTTTCTTAACACCTGTCTTGCCGTAGGTCCCCATTACGATCAAGTCGACTCCCCTGCCGCCGGCCGTCTCGACAATGGCATTGAATGATCTTCCCAGGGGAGTTACCGCCTCTACTGACACACCTTCCGTTTGCGCCAGTTCCGCGGCCTTATCCGCATAGTTTTTT
>JAKAGF010000043.1 GCA_021825805.1 Nitrospirota bacterium | reverse complement strand
AAAAAGAAGGACAGGGTCACGCCGTCGCAGAGGCCCGGAAAAACGATGAGGGCCTCGTCAAGGCCGCGACCGTAACCGCATTCGCGCGGTAGAGACGCCCCGCCGGGGCGTCTCTACCGATCTTCCGCTGCTGCCCCCTTTGTCAGTACGACATCTATTATGTCCTCTATCCGGTCGGCGTAGACAACGTCAATGTCCCTGGCGATATTGTCGTCGATCCCCTCGATCTCGCCCCTGTTCTTTGCCGGCAGGATCACCGTCCTGAGCCGGGCGCGCCGGGCCGCAAGGACCTTTTCCTTGACCCCTCCCACCGGGAGGATGCGGCCGCTCAGCGTCAACTCGCCGCTGACCGCCACCTGTCTCTTCGCCGGTCTTCCGGTCAACAGGGAGATGAGGGCGAGCGCTATGGTCGTCCCCGCGGACGGTCCGTCTTTGGGTATGGCGCCTGCCGGCACATGGATATGGATATCATGGCCCCTGAAGAAGTCCTCCGCCACGCCCAGCCGGGCGGCATTGCTCCTGATATAGCTTAAGGCCGCCTGTGCGGACTCCCGCATAACGTCGCCCAGCGAACCTGTCAGGATCAGTTCCTGTTTGCCCGCCATCGTCACAGCCTCCACAAAGATGATTTCACCGCCTACCTCGGTCCAGACAAGCCCTGTGGTGATCCCGATGTGGTCCTGCTTCTCCGGCGTCTCGAAATAAAACCTGCGCGGTCCGAGAAATCGCTCCACCGAGTTCTCATCCACAGTCAGGGCTGCCGGGCCGCTCGCATGCTGCACGCGATCGCGCGCCATCTTCCTGCATATGGACGCGATCTCCCGATTGAGGCCCCTGATGCCCGCCTCATGGGTGTACTCCTGTATGATCTTGCTGATCGCCCCGTTGGTGAATACCGGAGGAGTCGCCGAGAGCCCTGTCTCCCTGATCTGCCTTGGGACGAGAAAATGCGCTGCTATCGCCTCTTTCTCCTCCTCTATATAGCCGGAAAACTGTATCACCTCCATGCGGTCCCGCAGCGGATCGATTATGTTGTCCGAGATATTCGCTGTAATGATGAAGATCACATCCGACAGGTCGAAGGAGATATCAAGGTAATGGTCCACGAACCGTGCATTCTGTTCAGGATCAAGGGCCTCAAGAAGGGCTGAGGCGGGATCGCCCTTGAAATCAGCTCCGATCTTGTCCAACTCGTCAAGAATAAGCACGGGATTGGAATATCCTGCCCTCCGGATCTCCTGAATAATCCTTCCGGGCATGGCGCCTGCATAGGTCCTCCGATGCCCTCTGATCTCAGCCTCGTCCTTGATACCTCCAAGAGAGATCCGGGAGAAACTCCTTCCCAGCGCCCGGGCGATAGACCGTCCGAGGGAGGTCTTTCCCGTTCCCGGAGGACCGGAAAAGCAGAGCACAGACCCTCCTGTGTCTTTGCGGAAGCTGAGGGAATCCACAGCCTGCCTGACCGTTGACCTGACCTCATCCAGCTTGAAAGGCTTGGCGATATAATGAAAGGCCCCCTTTTTCATCGCCTCGACCGCGGAATCGATGGTAGCATATCCGGTTATCATTATGACGCGGGCATGGGGTGACTTGACCGTCGCCTTTTCAAGGACCTCCATGCCATCGACCTTCTCCATCCTGAAATCGGTCAGGATCACGTCAAAGTCGGTCATCGCCATCTTTTCCAGGGCCTCTACTCCGTTTGCGGCCGTTACTACCGTATATTCTTCACGGGACAGGATATGTTCGAGATTGCGCCGGGCCACCTCTTCGTCATCCACCACCAGAACCGACGGTTTCCGGTTCATCTTCAGTTTCTTGACCGCGAGGTGCTCCAGGATGCGCTCCTTTATCTGATGCAGGCCGTAATGGTCCTCATCGAGGATGCGCTCCGCCCTGCTGATATCCAGAATGTCGTCGGTCTGCCGGTTCCATGGCAGAGAGACAAGATATTCGATGTAGGTAAGCCCGATAGTGAATTCAGCGGTTGACGGCCCTATCCGTCCCAATACCTCGATCTCCCTGTCAACCGCCTGACGCGCATGTTCCGGAAGCTGGACAGAATCGACCTTCTGCCGCAGTTCCTCCAACAGGGGATCCGGACCTTCTTCAGCCTTTTTGAAGAATTTCATGAAATGTATTTTACCCTATCCGGCCCCAAAAGAGTTCCCAGCTCCGGCGGGCCGGCGAACGACCGTCCGTCACACGGTCTTTGACAGAATGTCTGTGCGCGTTTAGAATAAAAACATGATGCGGATTATACTCGGTCTTTTCATTACAGCCCTTGTCTTTGCTGCAGCATGCGACAAAAAGCAGCCAAACCCTGTGGAGGAATACGGCACAGGGCTCCTCGATGCCCGCGCGAAGGCGCAGGACGCTGCCGCAAAGGCCAATCTTGACGCTGTCCGGCAGGCTGTCCAGGCTTACCGGGCCGCTAACGACGCATATCCCGCAAACCTGCAGGATGCTGCCGGCCTCATCGGACAGCAGGTCGACCTGTCGAAATACGACTATGACCCACAGACCGGAGCGGTACGATTGAAATGAGAATATCAGCAGGACATCTGAAGGGTCGGAGGGTGGCCTTTCAAGGGGTCTTCTCGAAAAAGACAGGCGCTGATGAACTGCGTCCTACGTCGGCCAAGGTGAGGGAGGCGCTCTTTGATATCCTGAGAAACGACGTCCAGGACTCTTCCTTTCTGGACCTCTATTCCGGCACAGGGGCCGTGGGATTTGAGGCCCTCTCCCGGGGTGCCCGAAAGGTGGTTTTCGTTGAACTCAACCAGGAGCTTCACCGCTCCATCGTTGACTGCATAGGGAGAATCGGGCTTGTGGACAAGGCGGAGGCCCACAGGGCAAAGGTAATGGACTTCATAAGGAGATCCGGCGGTTGCGGCGAGCGCTTTGATATCATCTTTGCCGACCCCCCCTATGCCTCAGAGGAAACAGCCCAGCTCATGCCCATCATAGACAGCATCGGCCTTTTACGTGAGAGCGGATGTCTGGTCATTGAGCATGCGACTAAATCGGCCATGGGCCACGCGCCTGCCGCCGGGACCCTCAGACACGTGAAGGATTACCGTTATGGAGATACGATGCTCACCCTTTACAGGAAAGGAACTCCCCAATGACGAAGAGGATCGCCATTTATCCAGGCACCTTTGACCCCTTCACGTACGGACATCTCAACCTCGTTGACAGGAGTCTCCGGATATTCGACGAGGTAATCGTCGCGGTCGCGCCCAGCGCAAAAAAACAGCCTCTGTTCACCGTGGATGAGCGGATCGTCATGCTCAGGAAGTCCCTGGAGGGCTATGACAGGATACGGATCGACGTGTTTGACGGTCTCCTGGTCCAGTACGTTGAAAGCAGGACAGGCATAGCGATAATCAGGGGGCTCCGCGCGGTATCCGACTTTGAGTATGAACTCCAGATGGCGCTCATGAACCGGAGGATGAATCCCCTGATAGAGACGGTCTTCATGATGCCGAGCGAAGAATACTCGTTTTTGACGGCTACGATAGTCAAGGAGATCGCCTCGTTCGGAGGACCGGTAAAAGACCTTGTGCCCGCGCCGGTTGAACACGAATTGAGGCTCAAGTTCGCGAAAGAAGGCTGACATGTCCTTTGTCGGACTCCCCCTTCCCCCGCACTTTGATCCCGCCAGGGTGTCTGAAGTCCGGAAGGTACCCTATCTTGAAAGGGAAAGTCAGGCGCGGGCGTGGGCAGGCGTCCATGCGATCCGGCCCGCATGCGATGACCGCTTCAGGATATGCCTTGTCACTGTTGACGTCCAGAACACCTTCTGCATCCCGGGCTTTGACCTGTACGTAGCCGGCCGATCGGGCACAGGGGCGGTTGACGACAGTCGGAGACTCTGCGAATTCATCTACAGGAACATGGGAGCGATTACCCAGATCTGTCCGACGATGGACTCTCACAATGCGATGCAGATCTTCCACCCTATCTTTCTCATTGATGAAAAAGGAGAACATCCAGCGCCCTTTACCCTGATCTCGGAGGACGACATCATCAGGGGTGTCTGGAGGTTCAATCCGGACCTCTGCTTTAATTTCCAGATCGATGTGGAACAAGGGCAGGCGCTCCTGCTGCACTACACGCGGAGGCTGAAGGAAGGCGGGAAATACGACCTCACCATCTGGCCGTATCACGGCATGCTGGGCGGTATCGGTCATGCGCTGGTAGCTTCACTGGAGGAGGCGATATTTTTCCACTGCGTTGCGCGCTACAGCCAGCCTGACTTTCACGTCAAAGGCGACAGACCCTTTACCGAACATTATTCCGTTTTGGGACCTGAGGTAGTGACAGGCCCGAAAGGTGAACCCCTCGGAAACAAAAGCGAGAAGTTCTTCAGCAAGCTCCTGGAGTTCGATGCAGTTGTAATCGCCGGCCAGGCAAAGAGCCACTGCGTCGCCTGGACGATAGCAGACCTCTTGCAGGACATACTCGACCGGGACAGAAGGTTGGTCGAGAAGGTCTACCTCCTGGAAGACTGCACCTCGCCGGTCGTTGTGCCCGGCGTGATGGACTACACGGACCTGGCAGATGCCGCCTTCCGGAGGTTCTCAGATGCGGGCATGCATGTGGTCAGGTCAGTCGAGCCGATCGAGAAATGGCCGGGGATACGGCTGTAGCGCTGCAAGAACCAAATTTCGTTTTGGCTAAGATGTCCTTATCCGACACCCGATGCGGCGCGTGATATGACTTCTCCAGGTTTTCAAGCAGAATCCTCGGCTCCAGCTTCGGCCGGTTCTCCTTGCCTATCCAGGTGAGTTTTTGTTTTTATTGGTCATTAACAAACTTCTCTCTATTCCACATAGGCGTTGTCCCAGCAATGTCTCAGCGCATCAAAGATAACGGGCATCTCTCTCTCAAATTGTTCCTGCGTTATCTCGGTAGCCATTTTCTTGGCTAATTTAATTTTGTCGTTTAATTGACTAAACCGAGAGCGCAAGGCCGCTGGATAATATTCCTCAAGTGATCCGACTGGCAGTACATGCAGCTGTCCATTGCGTTCCAGGAAAGCATTGCCTCTTTTGAATTCCTCAAACCGAGGCAACTTCGCGGCATTCGGCAAGTCAAACAACATCGTCAACTTCTCTTTATAAATTGGCCGTGATTTCAGCGGATTAAAAACAAGATTGATTGCTTCCATATTTTGACGCTGACGCTCATCATCGCCGCATGCCGGAATAACCTGAATGGGCGACCTGTCCCCATAAAAGCGCTCGATAACACTTCGCAAGAAGATATCCTCGCTTGGCCCTTCCACTATGATGAAATTGGGCGGCAATAGGAGGTCTGCTGGACTTCCACCGAGCAAGCCATAAACGACATGCTGCTTAGTAAATCTATCTATGGGTTCAACTGTAGTTGTTTTATCAATTTTTTCCACCTTGAGAATCAACTGTGCCGGATGCTCGTCTGCTATAAAAACAGAGGAGTGGGTAGTTATGAACACTTGGTCAACGCTTTGAGCAAGTGCAAGCAATGCGGTTTTAAGTTGTCTTTGTGCTGTGGGATGCAAGTGGAGTTCGGCCTCATCTATAAAAAAGATGAAAGCCCTTCCCAATGCCTGATCCCTTCTATAATCCGCGTGAGTCTTAATGATAGCAAGCATCAAGGCGCGCTGCATTCCGTCGCCTTTCTCTTCTGCAGTGGTTTCTACCCCATCATCCAACCGTGTCTTATAGTTCTTCAAGAACTCATCAAAAGCAGGTTCCGATACTGAAAACTCCACCTTGCTACAATCTGGAAACTGCTGCGCCAAATGCTCACGAACCTTTGCGCTCAATCCATCAAGGGTTGCCTTGACTTTCGACTTCTCAGACTGGAAAAGGCTTTCGAAAGTTTCTCGAAATTTCTGATAGGTAGGATCTTTTTCCAAGATGTCGGTAATAACGCCACTGAGCATTTGTCCTATCGGGGTTGTGTTCTTGAATTGAGTGACATCCTTAAGGCTTTTTGTCGCCTCAACAAATTCAAAGCGTGGTATGCAATTGTTAAAAGCGCTATCGGCGCCTGTTGGTTGCTTCTTCCATTCCTTTGAGGCGGGATGATAGATGGACCGATCCTTGGGACTTGCAGATGACCGCCTAACAGACATAACATCGTTGTCACCCAGAATATTTAGTAGCTTTGTCTGATTATCCTTATTCGATATATCCTTGATGCCATTCTGCACGCCTGCAAATTCAATTGTCACTGAAACTTCACACTTAGGATCCGCATCGCAATGACGTATTTCCTGAACTTCGCCCTTGCCAGTATAGAACCATTCAATTGCTTCGAAGATGTTTGTCTTGCCATGATTATTTTGGCCGACGAGAACATTAAAGTTTCCAGGCGTGATATCAACCCTCTGAAGTGATCGGAAATACTCAATCTGAATTCGTGATATTCTCATCTATCCCCCCCTATCAAACTTCGGGCCAACATATTGTTCATCTGCTGCACTCTGCCCCTGAAATGATAGCACGCCCCGGATTCTCCTCATCCTCCGCCCATCGTGCCGGATTGTTCACGATATATTCCCGGATGCGGTTCAATTCATCGTCAGTGCGAATGATATGTTCGTAATAATTGCGCTGCCAAACGGGGAGGCCGGGGGTCTTGCGGAATTCGTTGATGTGTTTTGTCACGGTGGATTTGAAACCACGAATAATGGCGCCAATGGTCTGCGACGGTGATCGAAATATGCAGTTTGTAGGGGCGTATTGCAATACGCCCCTACCTGATTGTCCGTCACATTCATTTATCGTCATAATCCCATGAAAATGGTTCGGCATGACCACATGATAATCCAATTCTACATTGGGCCTGATAACAGCCGTTCTCGTCCATTCATTTTGCACAACCTGCCCGAATCCATTCTCCTTCATCTCACCTTCCAGCACATCCCCAAATAAACATTCCTTTTTCCAGGCACATATCGTCACAAAGTACGCCCCTGCCTGACTGTAATCATGACCCTTTAGGCGGATTGATCGGCGATGGTGTATGTCGGGATTATATTTCTCAACCATCATGAAACCTTCCACCGGATATTAAACGGGGGTTGCAAAGCCGCCTTCTGCTTCATCTTCCCCTCAATCTCGTTGATAAGCTGCCGACATATCCCCATATCGCAAAAAGTGATTTATGACGCGGCCAGTCTCCCGTCGGTCATCTCGATAACCCGATGGCAGCGGTCGGAGAGGGTCTTGTTGTGCGTGACGATCACAAAGGAGATCCCGCGCTTTTTGTTCAGATCAACGAAGAGGTCGAAAAGGTCGTTTCCGGTTAGAGTATCGAGGTTGCCGGTCGGCTCGTCCGCAAGCACTGCCCTGGGGCTCTGAATCAGTGCCCGCGCCACAGCCACGCGCTGCTGTTCGCCGCCCGAGAGTTCTCCGGGCCGGTGCCTGATCCTCGCGGAAAGGCCCAGTTCTCCCAGCAGCCCCAGGGCCTCTCTCTCGACCTCATGATACCGCCTGCCGGCAACTAATCCCGGCATCACGACATTTTCCATGGCATTGAACTCAGGGAGCAGGTGATGAAACTGAAAGACAAAGCCTATGCTGGCGTTCCTGAATCGGGCCAGGCTGTTCTCATCAACTCCTGCGAGGTCCCTGCCTTCAAAGAAAACAGTCCCTGATGTCGGACGGTCGAGCGCACCCAGGATATGCAGGAGCGTACTCTTGCCGGCCCCTGATGCGCCTATGATGCCCACCATCTCCCCGGCATTGATCGAAATGGTGATGCCTTTCAGCACCTGCAGCTCCCCTGCCTCGGTCCTGAATGACTTCGCAACATCCTTAGCCTCGATGATTTTATTCATTGCCATGCCCCGACGTCTTCTCTATGAAACAACAGGATTTACTCATACCGCAGAGGTTCCACGGGATTCAGCCGCGCCGCCTGCCAGGCTGGATAGAGGGTCGCAAGGAAGCTGATGATGATCGCTGAACAGGATACGGTGATAAAATCGATCAACTCCATCTTCACCGGCAGGTGGCTCAGGTAATAGACATCAGCCGGCAGCTTGATGATCTCGTAACGGTTCAGGATATACCCGAGGGAATACCCGCCGGTGATGCCGATGATGGTCCCGATAAGGCCTATGAATAATCCCTGGAGCATGAAGACGGTCATAATGCCGCTGCCGGTGGCGCCAATGGCCTTGAGGATGGCGATCTCCCTGCTCTTTTCTATAACGTTCATGATCAGATTGCTGATGATGTTGAATGAGGCGACAAGGACGATCAGCACGAGAATGACGAACATCGCAAACTTTTCGAGCTTCAGCGCTGAAAAGAGGTTCTTGTTCATCTGCATCCAGTCCATCACCGCGAAGGGGAACCCCAAGGTCTTTTGCAGGCGTTTCTTCACCTCGGTCGCCTTATAAATATCGTTGAGTCTAAGTTGCACCCCGGTTATGTCGTCCTTCATTCCAAAAAACTCCTGGGCAGGCTTCATATGCGTCAATACAAGATTCGTATCGTATTCGAACATCCCCAGCTCGAAGATAGCCGCGACCCTGAACTGCTTCACCCGGGGGAGCATCCCCATCGGTCCGATCTCACCGATGGGAGAAACGATATTAACCTTGTCTCCGACGAAAACCCCGAGATTGGCGGCCAATTCCTTCCCGATGATGATCCCCGGCACATCGTTATCCGGATAGAGGCGCTGTATGCCCCCTTCCCTGATATGCGACAGAAGCTCGGTGGTCCTTGCCTCTGCCGCCGGGTCGATCCCGCGGATGTAGACGCCGTGGGCCCGCTTGCCGTAGGAAACCATCACCTGTCCCAAAACAAATGGGGCGAAGGCTGTGATGTCTTTGTCCCCTTTCAGCTTCTCCGCCACTTTCTCGTAGTCATCCGGTCCCCTGAAGTTGCGGATAACAATATGGGCGTTTGCGCCGAGGATCTTTCTCTGGAGGTCCTGCTGAAATCCGCTCATCACCGACAATACGACCAGGAGAGCCATGACGCCCACTGCAACGCCGCCTATGGAAATGGCGGTATTGACTGAAACGCCTTTGTGCCGTTTCTTCGACTTGAGATACCTGAGCGCTATAAAGATCTGGTAGGGAAGATTCACCATGCCCGCTGACTCGTTATTGATCGTCCTGGTTTTCCTGGCGCTCCGGCTTCAACTGCGGGAAAAGCACCACGTCCCTGATGGACTGTGAGTTGGTAAGGAACATCACGAGCCGGTCGATGCCGATGCCCTCGCCCGCAGCAGGAGGCATGCCGTATTCAAGCGCCCGGACAAAGTCTTCATCCATCCAGTGCGCCTCATCGTCGCCCGCCTGTTTTGCCTTCACCTGTTCGAGGAACCTGGCCCTCTGGTCAAAGGGATCGTTCAGCTCGGAAAAGGCGTTGGCGAGTTCGCGGCCGCAAATGAATAGCTCGAACCGCTCGACCAGGCCGGGGTTGTCAGGCTTTCTCTTGGCAAGGGGTGAAAGCTCCACCGGGTGGTCGGTAATAAAGGTCGGCTGGATAAGTCCCGGCTCGACCTTCTCCTTGAATATCTCATCCAGCGCCTTGCCCAGAGAAGATCCGGCAGGCACATCCATACCCTGCGCCCGCGCCCATGACGTCGCTTTTTCGACATCCTTAAATATGCCGGCAGGGACTCCGCTCTTTGCCAGGGCCTCGAGCATCGGGAGCCTCGGCCACGGAGGCGTTAGGTCGATGATGTCCTCGCCATAGGGTATCTTCAGGGACCCGGTTGCCTTCAGGGCGACGCTGGTAAGGAGTTCCTCGGTCAGCGACATGAGGAAGGTATAGTCCTTGTAGGCTATATAAAACTCAAGCATCGAGAACTCGGGGTTATGCCTCGTGGAGATGCCTTCATTGCGGAAATTCTTGTTCAACTCGTAGACCCGTTCATAGCCTCCTACCAGAAGCCGCTTCAGATACAGCTCCGGCGCGATCCTCAGGTACAGGTCTATGCCGAGCGCGTTGTGGTGCGTTTTGAAGGGCCGCGCGGTCGCGCCGCCCGGTATCTGGTGCATCATGGGGGTCTCGACCTCGATAAACCCCTGCGCTTCGAGAAAATCCCTGACGCCCTTGATGATTACGCTTCTCTTTGCGAAGTTCTCCCGGACCTCGGGGTTCACGATCAGGTCAACGTACCTCTGACGATATCTTGTCTCAACATCCTTGAGGCCGTGCCATTTCTCGGGCAGGGGACGGATGGATTTCGAAAGCAGATCAAGAGACTCAACCTCTACGGTGAGTTCGTCGGTCTTTGTCCTGAAGAGCGCCCCCTTCAGGCCGATAATGTCGCCGATATCGAGCTTCTTGACAAGTTTGTAGCGATCTCCGAGGTGGTCTTTCTTCAGGTATATCTGTATCTTTCCGGTAGCGTCCTGCACATGGGCAAAGGCGGCCTTCCCGAAATCACGGAACGCCACGATCCTGCCGGCAAGGGAGCAACAGATCCGCTCTGTCTCCAGTCGGTCTTTTGTCGTATCCTTATACCGGGCAGTGAGGTCGGCGGCGTGGTCACCGGCCTCGTAGGGGTCGCCGTATGGCTTCACGCCCATCTCTTTCAGGTCATCGACCTTTTTTATTCTCTGCTTTACAAGCTCGTTGGTCTCTTCCACAGTCACCTCTATGCGATAGATGGATTGCGCTGAACACGGGAAAAATGTACGGAACGAAATATTATACTGCGGGCTGCCGATACTTTTCCATCAGATACGAAAGCAGCATCTCCACGCGGGTGATGAGTTTTTCGGGATCAGCGTCGTCGCCTTTGTTGACATAATTGGCCGGTTCGAGCAACTCCATCTGCTGCCTGAGGTTTTCGTCAGCCTTGGCGGCGGAAAAGAAGACGATGGGGACCCGTTGCGCGCTGTTCTGCGCCTCAAGCGCCCGAAGGGTGCGGGCTGCGGTGATACCGTCCATGACCGGCATGTTCAGGTCGATGATAGCCACGTCCACGGCTGCTTTCTCCGAAAGGAGTTTCCCATAGGCAGAGACCAGCTCAAGGCCGTTTTCCAGGGCCATCACCTTCTCGGAGAAATTCTTTTCTCGGATAAGCTTCTCGATAATCTTGCGCGTGAACGGGGAATCTTCGGCGATGAGCGCGATGCCCTTCTCAGGCGCGCTCGTCTGGCTACCTTTCTCGATATCGAGGGTAAAGCCGCAGAATGCGCAGATTACCTCTTTCCTTTCATTCCGCTCGACAGTGCTGAAAGGAACTTCCTCGTCACAACAAAGACAATACCGAGTATCCCCCATTCAGTACGGATTATAACCAGAGCCAACGCATAATGCAAGAGGGCGAATTGCCTGCTGCCCAGGCGCATTGAACTCGGAAAGCGTATCACTCTCTTGTCATGCCCCATCATCTTTAGTATTATGGAACTGTGCTTGAGACACTCTTTAATCCTCGTTCCATCGCGGTCATCGGGGCATCCAATGAACCAAAGAAGGTCGGCTACGCGATCCTCAATAACATAAAGAGGTTCAGCTACGCAGGCGCGGTCTATCCCGTCAACCCAAAGGCCGGCGACATCCTGGGATTGCAGGCAACGCAGTCTGTCGCCAATCTGCCGGACGGCGTTGACCTCGCGGTGATCGCCATACCAGCCCCTCATGTCCCTGCTGCGCTCCGTGATTGCGTGGAGAAAGGCATCAGCTCGGCTGTCATCATCAGCGCGGGGTTCAAAGAGGCCGGCTCCCAGGGAATCGCCCTCGAAGAAGAGCTGAAGGCAATTATCAGGGAAGGAAAAATCAGGGTCCTGGGACCGAACTGTCTCGGGATCATCAATACCGCAAACAGTCTTAACGCCACCTTTGCAGCGGGCATGCTTCCCAAAGGCAGGCTCTCCTTCTTTTCGCAGTCCGGCGCGCTGGGCATCGCCATCCTGGATTGGGCGATCGGGAACAGGATAGGTTTCTCGAAGTTCATAAGCCTCGGCAACAAGGCTGATCTCAACGAGACCGACTTCATCGAATACTTTATCAATGACCCGGAGACTGACGTCATCCTCGGATACATCGAGGATGTGGCGCAGGGAAGGCGGTTTCTTGAGACAGCAAAGAGGGCCTCGAAGATCAAACCGATCATCCTGGTGAAGTCCGGCGGCACCCAGGCAGGCGCCAGGGCTGCATCCTCCCATACCGGGGCCCTGGCGGGATCAGAGACCGCCTTTACCGCTGCCTTCAGACAGACCGGCATCATCAGGGCCGAGGGGATCGAAGACCTCTTCGAGACCGCAAAGGCGTTCTACTCAGGCAGACTCCCCGAGGGCAACAACCTCATTATTGTCACCAACGCAGGCGGACCGGGCATCATAGCCGCCGACTCCGCCGAGAAACTCGGCATCAATCTCCCGCAGCTTTCCCGGGAGACGGTGGCTACCCTCGCATCGCTTCTTCCCAGGACCGCATCCCTGTATAACCCCATCGATATCATCGGCGACGCGACATCAGAACGCTACTCCACAGTGCTGCGGCATGCGGTGAATGACGCGATGGCGGACGGGTTTCTCATAATCCTCACTCCGCAGGCGATGGTTGATGTCGAAAATACGGCCCGGGTTGTGATAGACGCCTTCCGCTCGACCGACAAACCCTTTATAACCAGTTTCATGGGGGAAGAGAGAGTGCGTCCTTCAATCGAAATGCTGAAGGCTGCGGCAATTCCCCATTTCTCTTACCCCGAGCCGGCTGTTCGTGCATTCAGGAAACTGCATGACTACCGGGTCTGGAAGTGTACGGAAGAGGAGCCGCATAAGGCCATGGATGCTGACAGGGAATCCGTGTCGCGGATCATCCGTGAGGCGCGGGAAAAGGGCGTCTTCCAGTTCAGCGAAGACGGTTCCCGCGATATCCTCAGCTGCTATGGCTTTACCTTCCCAAAAAAGCGCCTGTCCACCAGCCCTGCCGGGGCGGCTGACGCTGCAACCGACATAGGGTTTCCGGTGGTGATGAAGATATCCTCGCCGGACATCCTTCACAAGACGGACATCGGCGGAGTGCGGCTCGGCGTCGCATCCAGGAAAGAGGCGAAGGACGCCTTTCTGGAGATCACCCTGAACGCCCAGAAGTTCATGCCAACGGCGTTCATCAACGGCGTGACGGTCTATGAGACAGCGCCAAGGGGCAAAGAGGTGATCCTCGGAGTCACCTTTGACCGGACCTTCGGACATATGATCATGTTCGGACTGGGGGGAATCTATGTGGAGATTCTCAAGGATGTCTCATTCAGGATCCTGCCGGTGACTGCCTCGGACGCCTCTGCCATGATGCGGGAGATCAGGACATTCCCGCTCCTCGAGGGCGCCCGCGGAGAGCGTCCTGTTGATCTGGAGGCGATAACAGCGGCGATCCTGCGGCTGTCGGCGCTCTGCGCCGATTTCCCGGTGATCCGGGAACTCGACATCAATCCCCTTGTGGTGAGCGAAAGGGGCGGCCTTGCCCTTGACTCGCGGATTATCGTATCGAGATAAAGGAGGAGACAGATGGTTTACCTGTACATAGCATCCATGAAGGGCTTCTCAGGCAAGAGCCTCATTACCCTGGGTCTCGGCCTTCTCCTGAAGGAAGACGGGTACAAGGTGGGTTACATCAAGCCCTTCGGCAATATCCCCCTGAAACAGGGAGACAGGGTCTTTGACGCTGATGCGGAGTTCATGAGGGGCGCTCTGGGAATTCAGGACCCCCCTGAGGTCGTCTCACCCTTTGTGGCAACCTTCGAGGCCCAAAACAAGGTCCTCAGGGGAAGGCCCTCCGATAAATTTGATGCGGTCAGAAAGGCGGTCAAGGCGATCAAGGGCAAGGATATCGTGATCGTCGGGGGCGCGGCGAACCTGTTCGAGGGTTCTGTTTTCGGCATAAACAGCCTGAGGCTCATCAGCCACCTCGATGCAAAGACCCTCGTGGTAGAGCCCTGGAGCGGCGACAGCTCCATTGATTCGATTATCGGATCAAAGGAGCTGCTCGGTAGCAGTTTTGTCGGCGCTGTCATCAACAAGGTCCCCCAGGCGGCCCACGACTATGTCCTGAAGTCCGTGATACCCTATCTTGAAAAGAGAGACATCCCGGTATTTGCGGCCCTTCACCGCGACATTCTCCTTGATTCCATCACTGTCAGGCAGCTCAACGAGATCCTCGGCGGCAAGGTGCTCTGCTGCGAGGAGGGGCTCGACGACTTCATCGAAAACTTCTCGATCGGCGCCATGGATGTGGACAGCGCCCTTACGTATTTCAGGCGGACGCCCAACAAGGCGGTCATTACCGGCGCCCACCGCTCCGACATCCAGCTCGCCGCGCTCGAGACAGCCACCCGGTGCATCGTCCTCACCGGCGGGATGTTCACCAATGACGTGATTATCGGCAAGGCCCGGGCTGCCGGGGTACCGGTCATCTCGGTGCATGACGATACTTTCAGCACAGTCGAGAAGATCGAGGCAGTGCTCGGCAAAATACGGATCCGGGAGCAGAAGAAGGTCCTCAAGACAAGGGAGATCGTGGGCAGGGAGTTCGCCCTTTCGCGGTTTGTCAAGACGCTGGGCCTCAGGGCAAAGAGCTGAGGATAGTCCGTCTATGGAATACCTCAAGACATCAGAGGCCTGGCAGCCGCAGCTCCTACTTCAGTCTGCCCAGCTTACGCGCAAGTTTTTCGGTCTCCCTCAGGAGCCCGTCCACCTCTGCCAGCCCCTGCTCCCAGAAGGCGCGGTCCCGGATGTCAATGCCGAGACGAAGGAATATCCGCTCAGGCGAGTCCGAGAGGCCGGCTGAGAGAAACTCCTTTACCTTCCCGATATGGCCCCTGTCCTTCTTGACCGCATTCTGAAGGGCCTTTGATATCAGCAGCCCGCTGGCATATGAATAGACATAGAAGAAGTACCTGATGTGGCTCCAATAGACCCACCAGTTCTCAGCCCCGGCCGACTGCTCGACCGCGTCTCCCATATAGGCGGACATGTGCTTTTTGAAGAGGCCGCCGATCGCATCCTTCGAAAGATACCCCTTCTGTCTGAACTCCGCGTGCAGTTCCTGTTCGAACCGGTAGCAGGCGACTTGTCTGAAGATGGTGGAGACCTCGTCATTGAGCTTCATCAGCATGACCGCAAGCCTCGTCTCATCATCGCATTTCAGGAGCATCTCCTGGAGCACAAAATCTTCCATAAAGGTGCTCGCCACCTCCGCGGTGCTCACGGTTGTGCCGAAGTAAAGGGCGTGTTGCCGGGCCTTGACCAGTTCGTTGTTGATGCCGTGACCGAGCTCATGGGCCAGGGTGAGGACGTCATGGATCCTGTTGGTGTGATTGAGGAGGATGTACGTGGGATGCCCTATCAGGTGATAGACGCAAAAAGCGCCGCCAGCCTTGCCCTTCCGCGGAAAGACATCTATCCGGCCTGCCTTCAGAAAACCTCTGAATATATCCGCAAAGGCGCTGTCCAGGTCAGCCATGACTTTCTCCACAATCCTGCACGACGCCTCAAAGGGATATTCAGTTGTCATATTCCCGTACTCGACGTTTCGCTCGTGGTACTTCAGCCGTCTGACGCCGAGGAGCCCCGCCTTCAGACGGTAGAAGCGCGCCGGGATATCGAACCTGCCGGACACTGCCGTTAACAGCTCGTCCACCATTGCGGTATCAACGTCGTCGCTCAGATGCCGGGACTGGTCAGGCCGCGAAAAGCCCCTCAACTCGTCGTCCGTCTTTTTGTCCTGGAGGATGGAGTTTACCTCCGCCTCTGCAACATCCACGTACCGGCCGAGGACATGGTTGAAGGCCCTGGCAGCCGAATCTCTCACGCGCCGGCTCCTGCTGTTCATCAGGCTGCCGAGTTCGGCAAAGGTCTTCACGCCCTTTCTGCCGTTTTCAAGAAGGACCTTCACTTCGTCCCGCGCTAGGAAGCCGGAGGTCATCCTCACCCAGTTGCCGTTTGAGGTTGCTGCCTTGAGGTTGAGTATCCTCTCCTCCGGCTCGGAGAGGAGATGCGCGGACTCAGCAAATATCCGCTGGAGGAAATGCCGGTATTTCTTCAACGAACTGTTTTCGAGCAGGCTTCTCTGCAGACGCCGGGGAATCGTCGCAAGCCTCAGATAGAAAAACTGCATCTCATTTTCGATCCCGCGGCCGAACTCGTCGATCTTGTTATACGCTGCCTTGATCGCAGGATCGTTCTGGTCCTGCTGGGTCCTGAGCCAGATGTAATACCCGGCGACGCCGTCAGTGCCGCACCTCCTCTTCCAGGCCTCGTAGTCGTCAAGGGCCTCCCTGAGCTTCAGCGGGTCGCGCAGATAATCCCTCCGCCTCTTCCATTTCGCGGTAAAACGCGCGGTGCAGCTGGAGACCCTCTCCTTGTCCTTTTCTATCTCCGGATCATCGTCACCCCTGAAAAGGGGAACAAGGTTCCAGTCATATTTCCCCGGCCGGGGAGATTTACGGCGTTGAATCATCACGTTCTCCTTTGTCAACAGCGCTATTTTTTCTGGTTCCCTCGTAAAGCTCATATTCCAGCAGCCTGCACTCGATGGGGCCGTTGAAAAATTGTATCCGCTTTTTTGTCCGCAAACCCACCTTTTTAGCCAGGGCCGGGTTACCGGTGAAGATATAACCCCTGTATCCCTGGCAATTGTTTTTGAAGAAATCCCCTATCGCCTCATAGGTCTTCTCCAGGGCCTGCGCCTCTCCCATCCGTTCTCCGTACTCGGGGTTCAGGATAACGATCCCCCCTCCCTGCGGCACAGGGGTCTGTTGAAATTCGCAGACTCCGAAGGTAATGGCATCGTCCACGCCGGCAAAGCGGGCATTCTGCCGGGCAGCGTCAACAGCGCGCTGATCCATATCTGTGGCGATGATCATTCCGCTGACGGTCTTCCTGACCCGCTGACTTGCAGCCTCCCTGAGCTTATTCCAGACAGCGGGGTCGAAGACCTTCAGGTGCATAAAGGCAAAGTTCTCCCTCAGCAGGCCCGGAGCGATATCTCTCGCCATGAGCGCCGCCTCGATGGCGAGGGTGCCGCTGCCGCACATGGGGTTGACCAGATTTCCCTCGCCATTCCATCCGGCAGAGCGGAGCAACGCAGCCGCAAGCGCCTCCTGCATCGGGGCCTTCACCGGAAACCGCCGGTAACCCCGTTTCGAAAGGGGGTCTCCTGAGGTATCGAGATACACGGAACAGGCGTCTTCTTTCCAGTGGATATGGATAACAGCCCTGTCGCGTTCGGGTCCGGAGTCAGGCCGCCTTCCGCGGACCTGCCTCATGCGGTCGGCCACCGCATCCTTTGCCTTCAGATTCATATACCTGGAATCCTTGACTGAGGGAGAG
>JAKAGF010000042.1 GCA_021825805.1 Nitrospirota bacterium | reverse complement strand
CGAGGTGTGTTGTCATTACTACCGGCACTTTTCTGAAAGGGCTTATGCATATCGGCCATGAGAGCTTTGCTGCCGGCCGGGCGGGTGAGTTTCCGTCAGTCGGGCTTTCGGATTCCCTGGCAAAGGCGGGCCTTGCCCTCGGCAGGCTCAAGACAGGAACACCGCCGAGGTTAGACGCAAGGACAATAGATTTTTCAAAGACAGAGCCCCAGTACGGCGATGAGCCGCTGATCCCTTTCTCGCACACTACAGAGAGGATAGAGAACCCCCAGCTTCCCTGTTACATAACCTACACAAACAGGGAGACCCACAGGATCATCTCCGAGAACCTTGGCCGCTCTGCCATGTACAGCGGAAAGATCACGGGCATCGGCCCCCGCTACTGTCCGTCCATCGAGGACAAGGTCGTCCGGTTTGCGGAGAAGGAAAGGCACCAGGTCTTTCTCGAACCCGAGGGGCTGCAGACAGCCGAATACTATGCAAACGGCGTATCAACGAGCCTTCCCTTTGACGTCCAGATGCAATTTATCAGGACGATACCCGGTCTTGAACAGGTGGAGATCATGCGGCCGGCCTATGCCATAGAGTATGACTTCGTCTTCCCCACGCAGCTCAGGCACTCGCTCGAAACCAAGGCGGTCGGCGGACTGTTCCTGGCAGGCCAGATCAACGGGACATCCGGTTACGAGGAGGCCGCGGCCCAGGGTCTCATGGCCGGCGTCAACGCGGGCCTGAAACTGAAGGGGCATCCGCCCCTTGTTCTTGCCAGGCACGAGGCGTACATCGGAGTCCTGATCGACGACCTCGTCACAAAGGGCACGCAGGAGCCCTACCGGATGTTCACCTCCCGCGCAGAATACCGGCTTCTCCTCAGGCACGACAACGCTGACCTGAGGCTGATGGACAAGGGCCACGCTATCGGCCTGCTCCCTGACAGTGTTTATGAGAAATTCCTGCGTAAAAGGGAAAAGATAGGCCGGGAGCTTGAGCGTATCAGGGTGACGCGCATAAAGCCGGATCAGATCAACGAAGAACTGAAGAGGCTCGGCGCCTCTGCCGTCACCGAAGACATCTCGCTGGAGCAGCTCCTGAAGAGGCCGGAGGTCTCCTACGACACGATCAGGTCTTTCGGCCCGTCTGATGCGGTCCTGGATGCGGACGTGGAAAACCAGGTGCAGATACAGGTCAAGTACGAGGGGTATATAGCGAGGCAGCTGTTGATAGCGGAAAAGCTCTCCCGGATGGAGGATCGCAGTATCCCGCGGGAAATGGATTATCAAAGGCTGCCGGGCATCTCGAAGGAGATACTCCTGAAGCTTGAGGAGGTAAGGCCGGAGAGCCTCGGGCAGGCAAGCAGGATCCAGGGCATGACGCCTGCCGCCCTTTCCCTCATCATGGTAGCTGTCGAGAAGATGAGAAGGACCGGGACGGGCGGGCATGACTGACCAGGGGGAAGAACCTGATCCGTTTGAAATCCCGATCAACGGGGCGCTGGACCTCCACACCTTCCAGCCCAAAGATGTCAGGGGACTACTGCCTGATTATCTTGAGGAATGCATGAAGCGCGGCATCTTCAATGTGCGTGTGATACACGGCAAGGGCACAGGGATGCTCAGGGAGACGGTCCACAGTATCCTCGGCCGGCTTTCATATGTCGAATCATACCGGCTTGCAGGCGAAGAAGCGGGGGGCTGGGGGGCCACCATAGTGACCATGAGGCAGGCTGATCCAGGGAAGTAACACCTCCTCTCCTGCGTGACAGAAAAACCTGCTGCATGGTAAAGTATCTAACTTCCATACGTTTTCAACCGATGGGACGATTCTATTATTTTGTTTTGAGGTGAAGCTTGTGCAGAACGTTCTGAAGATAATCGAGAAGCTGGCATTGGAGCATGACAAAATCCCGGCAGAGCTTGTCAGGGAAAAGAACATAAAGATCGGCCTCCGGAACGAGGACGGCACCGGCGTCTTTGTAGGCATAACAAGCAAAGGACAGGTGATAGGATACAAAAGGGAAATCCAGGGCGACGGCACTGAAAAAAAGGTGGACCTCGACGGTGAACTCTACTACTGCGGGTATGAAATCAAGGACCTGGTCAGCCATCAGCAGGAGGAGGGCAGGTTCGGCTACGAAGAGACGGCGTACCTTCTCCTCACGAGCGAGCTTCCCCGGAAGAAGCACCTCGACGGCTTCACGGCAGAGCTTGCACAGCGCAGGCGCCTTCCGAAGGCAGCCAAGGAGCTGATCCGCACGATGCCTCCGCATGAGGACCAAATGGGATCGCTTCATACGATCGTATCCGCGATGCACCTGTTTGACGACAATCCCAACTCAACGGACATAAAGGACCTTTCGCGGCAGTGCATCGACCTGCTTGCGAAATTCCCGACCATCGTGGCCTATAACTACCGGTCTGTAACAGGCCGCGGCAGAAAACCGACCGAGTTCATCGAGCCGAAAGAGGAGTACAGCCATGCGGAGAATTTCCTTTACATGCTGCACGGCAAGAGGCCGGACCGGCTCACGGCTGACCTCTTTGACATGATGCTCGTTCTGCATGCCGAACACGGCGGGGGCAACAATTCCACCTTTACCGTCAGGGCCGTATCCTCCTCCGGCGCCAACAGCTATATGGCCATCTGCTCGGGCATCGCATCGCTTTCAGGACACCTGCACGGCGGCGCCAATGAGGCGGTCGAAGGCATGATGGAGAATATAAAGGCGCACGTAAAGGACTGGGATGACGACGCTGAGGTCTCGAACTACCTCGAAAAGATACTGGACAAGAAGGCGAATGACAAAACAGGGAAGATATACGGCATAGGCCATGCCGTATACACGAAATCAGACCCCAGGGCGGTGATCCTCGAAAAGAAGGCTGAAGAGATCGCGCATAAAAACGGCATGGGAAAAGAGTTTGCCCTCTACCGCAAGGTCGCGGCCCTGTCGCCGGGCATCATCGCGAGGAAAAAGGGGAAGGTTGCCTCTGCAAACGTTGACTTCTACTCAGGCTTTGTCTACCGGTCCATGGGCATACCCAAAGAGCTCTTCACGCCCATCTTCGCCCTTTCGAGGGTTGCGGGGTGGTCGGCCCACCGGATAGAGGAGATCATACAGGGAAAGCTGATACGGCCGTCGTATTACTCCTCATTGCGGGGCCCCAGAAAAGACTACGTTCCCATGGCAATGCGATAGCCGGTAGTCATCAAAGAAATGACAAAACTAACGCCCTGCTCATGCTTATCCATGACTCATATGGTCATGCCGGCTTATCCCTTTTCAAATCCGCTCAGGAAACCATTTCCGCCGGGACCACCTTGGTAAAGACGATCCTGCGGTCCTGAAAGTCAACCTCAACCGTATCTCCTTCCTGAAATGATCCTTCGAGAATCCTTTTAGCCAGCTCGTTGAGCACCTCGCGCTGCAGCACCCGCTTCAGCGGCCTCGCGCCGTAGACAGGGTCGAACCCCTTCTCCGCGAAGTACTCCTTCGCCCTGTCGGTAAGCACAAGGTCGATCCTCCGGTCCTGTATATAGCGCTTCATCCTTTGTATCTGGATATCGACTATCTGTTTGAGCACCGCCCTGGAGAGCGGGTTGAAGATGATCACCTCATCCACCCTGTTGAGAAACTCCGGTCTGAAAAATGTCTTGAGGTCATTAATCACCTTCTCCTTGAAAGACCCCTCATTATCCGCCCAGTAGGCATAGGGTGCCTTCTCCCGCTCAGCAAGCATCTCCTGGATATGGATTGACCCGATGTTTGAGGTCATGATCACGACGGTGTTCCTGAAGTCAACTGTCTTGCCGTGGCTGTCGGTGAGCCGGCCGTCATCAAGCACCTGCAGGAGGAGGTTGAATACCTCGGGATGGGCCTTCTCAACCTCGTCGAAAAGGACGACCGAATACGGCCTTCTTCTGACCGCCTCGGTGAGCTGACCTCCTTCCTCATATCCCACGTATCCGGGGGGCGCTCCGATCAGCCTGGAGACGGTATGCCGCTCCTGGTATTCGGACATATCGATCCTGATCATGGCGTTCTCGTCATCAAAGAGGAACTCTGCCAGCGCGCGGGCGAGTTCGGTCTTTCCCACACCCGTTGGCCCGAGAAAGATGAACGATCCTATCGGCCGGTTGGGGTCCTGTATCCCGGCCCTTGCCCGCCTGACCGCGTTGGATATCGCCTCGATCGCCTCATCCTGGCCGACGACCCTCATCCTGAGCCGCTCGTCCATCTGCAGGAGCTTCCGGACCTCGCCTTCGAGCATCCTCGATACAGGTATCCCGGTCCATTTGGCGACCACCTCGGCCACATCCTCTTCATCCACCTCTTCCTTGAGCATTTTGCGTTTCTCCTGGGCTGTTGCGAGCCTTTCGTTCTCAGCGTCAAGGGCCTTCTGAAGCTCGGGAAGTTTACCGTAGCGGAGCTCAGCCGCCTTTGCCAGGTCGCCCTCTCGTTCCGCCTTTTCAGACTCGATCCTGGCCTTCTCGATCTGCCCCTTGTGGTCCCTGATCCTGGCGATGATCTCCTTTTCGCTCAACCACTGTGCGCGCAGCTGATCCCGCCGCCCCTGCATCTCCGCCATCTCCCTGCCGAGCTTGGCGAGCTTCTCTTTTGCCTCCTTCGAATCCTCCCGCATCATCGCCTGCTTCTCGATCTCGAACTGCCTGAGTTTCCGCTCTATTTCGTCCAGCTCCACCGGCATGCTGTCGATCTCCATCCTTAGCTTTGACGCTGACTCGTCGATGAGGTCGATCGCCTTGTCCGGCAGGAAACGATCCGTTATGTATCGGTTGGAGAGCATCGCTGCTGAGACAAGCGCTGCATCCTTGATCTTGACTCCATGATGCACCTCGTACCGCTCCTTGAGGCCGCGGAGGATCGAGATGGTATCCTCCACGCTCGGCTCCTTGATAAGCACCGGCTGGAACCTCCGCTCAAGAGCAGGGTCTTTCTCAATATGCTTGCGGTATTCGCCGACAGTCGTGGCCCCGACACACCGGAGCTCACCCCGGGCCAGGGCCGGCTTGAGCATGTTCGAGGCGTCGATCGCGCCTTCAGCGGCGCCGGCGCCAACGAGGGTATGGAGTTCATCTATGAAGAGGATGATCCTGCCCTCGGACTGCTCGATCTCCTTCAGGACAGCCTTGAGCCTTTCCTCGAACTCTCCCCTGAACTTTGAGCCTGCGATCAGCGCTCCCATGTCAAGGGCAACCACCTTCTTGTCCTTGAGGGTCTCGGGAACGTCTCCGGCCACGATACGCTGGGCGAGCCCCTCGGCGATTGCGGTCTTGCCGACACCTGGGTCTCCGATCAGGACCGGGTTGTTCTTTGTCCTTCTGGAGAGGACCTGGATTATCCTCCTGATCTCCTCGTCCCGGCCGATCACGGGATCGAGCTTTCCCTTGGCAGCCAGCTCGGTCAGGTCCTTGCTGAAGCGCTTGATCGCCTGGTATTTCTCCTCAGGGTTCTGGTCCGTGACCCTCTGTGGCCCCCTGATCTCCCTCATGGCGGCAAGGACCTTGTCGGCGTCAGCGTTGTACCTTTTGAGGAGATCCGCTGACAGCCCCTCGACCGCCAGTATGGCGACCAGGAGGTGTTCGACGCTCACAAAATCGTCCTTCAGGCGCTCGGCCTCCTGCTGGGCCCGTTCGATCACCTCTTTGAGTCGGGGAGTTATGTATATCTGTCCGGCAGGGGTAGGGCCGATCACCTTCGGCAGCTTGTTGAGCAGGTCGTCGATGTCTTTTTTGAGAAGGTCCAGGGTGATACCGATGCGCTTGAGGATCTGGGCCGCAACCCCTTCATCGTCATCCGCCAGCACCCGCAACAGGTGCTCAACGTCTATCTGCTGATGCCCCTTGCGCTCCGCGAGACGCTGCGCGTCCTGTATGGCCTCCTGGCTCTTTATGGTGAATTTATCCATATTCATGTCTCTACTCCTCCTCTTTTAATGCCCTCTTGAGCCTCTCCCTGAAATCCAGCCGTATCTCTCCTTCGAGGTTGTTCATCATCTCTTCCATCTCCCGCTGCATAAGCTCCATGCGGTGGCGCATTCTCAGAATGATATCCACTCCCGCCTTGTTGACACCCATGTCCCTGGTAAGCTGCAGGATGAAATTCAGGCGCTCGACGTCGCGCTCTGAATAGAGCCTCTGCTTCTTCGTACGCCGCGGCGTTATCAGCCCCTCCCTCTCGTAGAGTCTCAGGGTCTGCGGATGCACATGGAGCATCTCGGAAACAACGCTGATGAGATAAAGGGGCTGGTTCCTGTCCTTCTTATTCATGACTCTTCACCATCCCTTTTCTCGGTGATTCCCGGTAGAGGGCCTCGATCTCCTGGACCGCCCCTTTGATCCTGTCGGGTATGTTCTTCGGCACAGCCACCCGTATGGTAACCACCTGATCGCCCCGTCTGCCAGTCTTAGCCGAGGGGAAGCCCTTGCCCGAGAGCTTCAGCTTCTGGCCTCCCTGGGTCCCCGCGGGCAATGTCATGGCAGCGACTCCGTCGATGGTAGGCACCTCGATCCTCGCGCCGAGCGCCGCCTCTCCGAAGGTGACCGGGACATCCACCAGAATATTGTCATTCTTTCTCTTAAAGAAGGGATGCTCCCTCACTGTTATCTCTATCTGCAGATCTCCTGAAGGACCGCTGCCCCGGCCTGCGCCTCCCATGCCGCGGACACGTATGCGCGAGCCGTTATCAGCGCCCGGCGGAATCTTCACCTTGATCGTCTCCGTATGGAGCATCCGCTCCCTGCCGCCGCAGGTCTTGCAGGCCTTTGTAGTCTTCCTGCCTGTGCCGCCGCAGGCTGCGCAGGCCTGGGTCATCCTGAAGAAGCCCTTGGAAGAAGAGACCGTGCCGGTGCCCTTGCACTTGTCACACGGCTGGTAGCTCTCAGCCCCGCTGCCGCCGCAGTCCTTGCAGACAGCCTCACGCGAGAAGGTGAGCGGCTTGGCAACACCCGAGAAGGCCTCTTCCAGCGAGAGTTCGAGGCTCATGAGGAGGTCAGGGCCCTTAAGGTCAACGGTCTCAGGCCCGCGACCAGCGCCGAAAAGGTCTGAAAAGATATCGCCGAACCCATTGAAGTCGAACCTGTCTCCCGAGGTATAGGTCCTGTAATCAAAACCCTGCCCGCCCTGTTCGAAAGGCGAACGGCCGTACTTGTCATACTCTGCCCTCTTTTTTTCATCTCCAAGGACTTCATATGCCTCGTTGAGCTCTTTGAACTTCTGTTCAGACGTCTTGTCGCCTGGGTTGAGGTCAGGATGATACTTGCGCGCAAGTTTTCTGTACGCCTTTTTTATATCATCCTGGGACGCCTTTTTCTCAACGCCGAGCATCTCATAATAGTCCTTCACCTGCGGTGCCATCAGCCCTCCTCTTTTATATTTTTTATCATAATACCTTAGTAGGTTCTTGTCAAGTATATTTCTATGATTAAGATAATGTCAGCGGTGGCAAGGAGTTAGGGAAAAACAGGGACCGGTTTGTTCGGCAAGTATTTATGAAGGGGCAGCGTGCTTTCTATCCGACTATATAGGAAAATCTCTTCTTGAAATCCCTGACCGACATCTTCCCTGCAGCAGCCAGGGCCTCAAGCTGCTCGGGGTTTTCGAAATCCTGTTTTTCGAGACGGATCATATATTTCCTGCCCACCTCGTAGGTTTCGGATGTTATGTCAACAAGCCTCACCTTTATCCTGCCGGTTGAAGGGTCAGTCATCTCCACAAACGATACCGGCCTCATCCTCCCGTCATCAAAGACGATCATGGCGCCTGTCCCTCCGCACATGAGAAACCTTACAGCGCCATAACCGAGGTCCCGGGTATACTCTGTATCATAGGGTATGGGGGCGGCCGCCCTCAGCTCATATCCGATACTCTTGTACACGATAGTGGTCCTGATCCCCCTGCCTTCGAGGCTCTTCTGAACCGTATACTTGAAAATCTTGCCGAGTTCTATCTGGGAGAGCCTCATCCTGCCCGCCTCGTCGCGCTCGGTATGCTCTCCTGACTCAAGCTCATCCTTGTCGAGTTTTCCGGAGATGCCCTCCGCGAGAATCGCCACCCCGTGGTCCTTGCCCATGGATATACGCTTGATGATCGCACCTTCCAGGACGTCTGTAACCTTCCTGACGGAGAGCTTCTGTTCGGGGAACTCTTCCGGGATGAGCGTGACAGGGGCGCCCGAGGCCTTGCCGATGCCGAGGGCGAGATGGCCGGCATTCCTCCCCATGGTCGAGATGAAATACCACCTCCCGGTTGTCTTGGCGTCCTCCATGATGTTCTTGACGATCTCAACGCCCCAGTGGCGGGCGGTATGGTAACCGAAGGAAGACCTCCCGCCCGGAAGATAGAGGTCATTGTCGATCGTCTTGGGCACATGCACGACAGCTATCCTCCCGCGCGCCTCCCGTTCCACCCAACGGGCCATAAATGCGGTGCCGTCTCCCCCGATGGTGATGAGATAGCGCACCCTGAGGTCCTTCAGGGTCTTCATCAGCGCCTTGAACTTCTCCTGGGCAGAATCATCGATCGGGTCCCGGGATGTCCTCAGGATCGACCCCCCAGTAGTATGGATCCTGGAGACATCATCAATATGCAGGGGGATGATGCTCTGCGTATCTCCGCTGAAAAGGGTCTTGAACCCTCCGACAATGCCGAGCACCTCTTTGCCCTCGTTAATCGCCTCGATGGTTGCGGAGCTGATGACACCGTTGATGCCGGGGGCTGGTCCGCCCCCGACCACTATCGCAAGGACCTCTTTTTTCATAACTCCTTTAGCAGTTCCGCGGGCAGTTCCTTCCTGACAACAACGGGCTTGACCGTCCGGCTGACAATAGAGACGGTATTCTCGACCTTCAGCTTCTGAAAAAGCAGTCCGAATTTCTGTTCCAGTTCCTCCATGATAGGCCCTCGGATGTCAGGGCCCAAATCCCACCACTGCTTCTTGTTGGGACCAAACCCCTTCTTCCGGGTGCTGTATATGAACTGCTCCTCTGTCTGGTCAGCCTTGCGTTCCTTGGCATATTCGGTCCTGATGAACTGGTAGACCTCATCCCTGAATCCCGCTGGAAGACGCTTGCTGTCGAAGATGATGTTCTGGAAGCCGGTCGCGAGATGCACCTCGGAGGCGCCGGTTTCAGGGAACATATGGAAGGCGTCCTCAGGGAGTGTTGATGCCCCGTGCTGGACAGCCCCGGAGAGACCGTACTCTCTCCGCGCGATATCGGAAAGCTGCCGAAGGGTGTCAAAGTCGATCTTCACCTTGGCGAGAGAGCCGTCAGGCAGGACAACGCCGCCGTGCGATGTGCCGGTCTGTACGCTCAACTTGCTGAGTCCCTTGCCTGTCCTGAATATCTCCCTGAATCCGCTGAGATAGGCGTGAAGCTCATCAGGGGTGCTGTTCTTCTTTCCGATCTCGCCGATTTCGCCGCCGATGGATATGTA
Source organism: Nitrospirota bacterium (assembly GCA_021825805.1). Lineage (GTDB taxonomy): Bacteria > Nitrospirota > Thermodesulfovibrionia > Thermodesulfovibrionales > UBA6898 > JAKAGF01. The sequence continues at coordinate 7,899 of JAKAGF010000042.1, read as the reverse complement.
TATGCCCTTGGGCTGTATATCCCTGATGAGGCCGGAGAGTTCAGCCGTTTTTTCGAAATTCGGTCGCTGCTGTTCCTTGAGGGTCGGCTTGTCAAGATCAACCAGGGTCGATGAGTCGATATCGATATTGTAAAATTCCGCCTCAACCGCCTCCTGGATCAGCCCCTTTACGTATCCGGTTTCAGCGGCAGGATCAGACAGAAAGTTTTTTCGGACAAGCTGGAAATGGTCTCCCTGAATGAAAACCGGCCCCCGGAAACCCTCCCGCACGGCAGCCGCGAGAACCACAGCCGAGTATTCGAGGGGACGCTGCTTGGTGTAGCCGATCTCCGAACGGGCGATCTCGAAGATGAAGGCCCCCACCTTCTGCTGAAGCGCCTTCCTGAACACAGCGCGGCTGGAGTCATAGGTGAGGCCGCGGATATTCATGGCAGGCACTGTAAAGCCCGGATAGCTTCTGCCCATCTCCTCGTAGAGTCCCTGGATCGAGGCAGGCACAGCGCCGCACGCCTTGGCGATCTCCTTCACCAGGAGCAGAAGCCCCTTCTTCCGGTCCTCAGGGGAAAATACCGCCTCGTAGATCAGTTCGTCCATCAGGGGGGCGACCCTGCCGGCGTCCTTCACCGCAATGCCGTCCTTTGAGAAGGTGATAACGTCCCTCAGTTTCTTGATGTCCATATTTACAGTCCTCCTTATGATATATAAGCCGGGGGATTATGATGAGCCTGTAATGGGACTATTATACTAATTTTTGCGAGACAACTTAATGAAAAAAAAGGGAAGGGGAGACCTGGGGCGAAGAGAAAAAACTATGGCCTCTTTCCCTTTTCCCCTTTTTCAGACGAAGACTCCGCCTCCTTGATTCTCAGGTCCCTGACGAAATCCGGGCAACGGATGTCGCGTCCGGATACCGAGAATTTTTTCCGGCAATTCTCCCTCCAGGCGCATACGATGCAGATATCCTTTTTTGCCTTCATCATCTCACCTCCTGAAATAGCGGCTCATCACCGCCTCCATGTTCCGGATGATACTGTCCTTCGCGTTTATTATATAGATTCTCCCGTTAATCTGAAAGAGTTCCTTTTCCATCCTGCTCACCTCAGGCCTTTCCGTGTATCGCTTTGCCAGCTCTTCTTCGAACATCGGGACAATCTTGTCCTTCATCCTCAGTTCCGTATCCATGAGGAACACCGCCATTTCAGGCATCAGGTCGTTGACCCTTTCGAGAAAGGCGGCTATTTCCCTGGCGTAGATCTGCTTGGGCGGAGAGGACTTCACCTCAATATACAAAAGGGAGCTGTCTAACCTGGCTATGACATCGTAATCGCCTCCCACCTTCGGCCGTTTGAACTTCACCCCCCAGACCGCCTCTGCCCCGAACTCGCGTCTGCATAGTTCCGCTATATACCATTCAAGCGTTTCCCCGAAACTCCTGACGCGGCGAACAAGCCGGTACCCTTCTTTCCCTTCCCGAGCAAGGCCGATCATGGTGATGAACCTCAGATACTTCGCGGTCACCCGTGGAGTTGCATATCGGGTCGCCTGCTGAAGGGTGAAGTGCTCCTGATGCTTGATCACGTCGCGCAGAAAGAGTCGGAAGGAGTATTTGTGCAGCTGCCGGTAGTAGTCAGCCAGCAGCTTCTTGCCGGGGATAAGAAGGTCTTCTGCCGGCTCCTTCTTATATACCGTGAACCCCCTCCTCCTCAGGAGCATCTCCAGCGTGGGGGCGCACCGGCTGAGGGCCTTTCTGAGGCGCCTCACCTCCTTCCTCAGGAATATCAACTCGTCAAGGGATGCCTCGTCTGGGACCCTGTTGTTTCCCTTTGCCGGAGGGGGGATGTTCGGGGGGATTGCTGAAGATTTAAGGGGTCTTCTTGTCCGTGACAAACTTCAGCGCCACCCTTCTGTGGCGCGGGCCGTCAAACTCGCAGAAAAAAATGGATTGCCAGGTGCCGAGCACGAGCCTGCCCTCGTCTATAAGGACAGTCTGGGAAATGCCGAGCATCGACGCCTTGATGTGGGCCGATGAATTGCCCTCGCGATGATGGTAGTCGCCCTCAAAGGGGATGAGCCTGTTGAGGACAGCCAGGATGTCCCTCTGGACACTGGGGTCAGCGCCCTCGTTGATGGTGACGGCAGCCGTGGTATGGGGCACATAGAGGCAGCAGATGCCGCTCACAACACCCGCCTCCTTGATCACCTCCTGGATCTTTTCGGTGATATCAATAAACTCGGTCCGTGTCCTGCTTTTGACGTTTATGTACCGTACCACGGATCATCCTCCTTGCAATCATCGGCCCTTCCGGTCGAACACGTTGTCATAAAAACCGCTGTCAACGGCAAACCCCGTGCCTACGACAACCACATTGTCCGGCAGGCCCCTTTCCTGGATTTTTATTATATCTTTTTCGGTGGTAACAATCCAATCAGCCCCGGCCTTCCGGGCCTCTGTCTGAACGGCTGTCATATCGTCTGGCCTGTAGTGATGATGGTCCCTGAAGGCCCTTATCCCTACCAGTATACCGCCTTCTGCTAAGAGTGTCTTTTTAAAAGAGTCGGGGTTGCCTAAGCCGCAGAAGGCGTAGAGCCTCTTGCCTGAAAGCCAGTCCCCGGGCATGCCCTCTCCGGAAGGCGTTCCGCAGAACACAGGGGCATGTCCGGCTTGAAAGACCGGGGCTGACGGATTATACAGTCTTATCTCATTACAGAGTCCGGCCATGTCCTCCTCCTTGTTGCCGGCATCGGCCGCGCCTGTCAGCACGATGATGTCAGCGCGTCCCATGGCGGTCAGCGGCTCGCGGAGTCTTCCCATCGGCAGGAGCTTTCGCGCGCCAAAGGGATTGGCTGAATCCATGAGGAGAATGTCCTTGTCACGGTACAGCCGCCAGTGCTGAAAACCGTCATCAAGAATAAAGACCATTGCTGCTGGGTCCCAGCCGCGAGGAGTAAGGCGCTCCAGGGTAAAGACGCCGGACGCATAGCGGTCGCCGCCCTTTATAATCGGGACCCCAGGGAGCTTACGGGCCATGAGAAAGGGTTCGTCGCCCGCTTCTTCCACCGAGAGGATCGGCCCTTCTCCCATAGAGACGAATACAGGTCCCTGCGCTGTGCCCTTATATCCCCTGGTCAGGATGACCGGCTTGAGCCCCCGCCTCCGGGCCTCCTGGGCGAGGGCTATCGCACAGGGCGTCTTTCCTGTCCCGCCTGTGGTCAGGTTGCCTATGCTGATGACCCGGCAGGGCAGGCGCTTTTGATTTTTCAGGGCATGGAATTTCTTTGCAGTGAGGCCGAGGTAGTAGAGAAATTCCAGAAGGCGCATAGGGTATATTACCAGAAGGCAGGGGCAGGCTCAATACAGGGCCTCACTGAACTTGAGGACCTGGATAAGGGATAATCGGTGGCTGCGCACAGGCCGGACAAATGTAACGATGAGAGAGCGGATTCGTTTTAAAGATATACGGGAAACAGAATAATCTGTTTTCCTTATTAGCACTAAGTTATTGACAGTTTCAAAATAGTATTAATACCAGGCTGTCATGCCCGAGGACTTCAATCGGGCATCCAGGGCTTGGAAACGGCTGGATTCCCGCTTACGAACTGCGGGAATGACGACCATATAATATACATTCTATTATGAGACTCTTAATACATCTCCTCACAAAATCTCCAGTGTGCTATTATCATAGCCATGGGGAAGAAAACACCGAACCCGTCTATTAATTGTTAGAAGGTAACAAGATGAAGATATTCTTTCTAATATTCGTTCTGTCGTTATTCTGTCCGGCGCCTGCACAGGCTGACGAATTTCCAATAATGGGGGAACTTGGTCATCCTCTGGGAACCTATTTGATAATTGAAGGCATGGGCATTCGAGCTGAGAAGGGCAAGAAGGTTCCGGCCGGAACTTTGCTTGTGGATATAGTAAACGGCAAGAAGCTCGAATCCCCGGTTAGCATTTCGATTGAGATTGAGAATGTCGATGTCTTACCCAAAGACACTCGGTGCATTCTGCGCGGCTATGAATCGGGCAAGATGATCGGGGTTCCAAATGAGGTGGCGGAGAAAGAACAGATTCCAGCGCCTGCGGCTGTCTGGCAGTTCTTCCACTATTTTATCGTGACCTCGATTGTTGAGCCAAAAGATCTCAAATATAGATTTATTTTTAAAGAATATTTTAATCTTGTTAACCCGCATGCACAGGAAAAAAATCTTACCAAGATCGAAGACCTCTCCCAGTATTTCGTCAACAAGCATAAAGACATAAATATTGCAGAAATTTATATTTGGAACACAGACCTCAATACAAAGAACAACTTGCTTTTCCAAAAAACGTATCAAAAGGCGAATACGACTTTGGGGGTAATTGCCTACCCTAAATACAAATATGCTAACCCCCGGGCAATAAACATACATGAATTAGAAGCAGAAGGACAAAAATATATTCTGATCGAGCAACAATTAGATGCAATCTCATACAGAATGGTAATTTTCGTAAATGATTGATTCAACTTCTAACCAGCGGGTGAGGCGAGAAAATAAATGAAAATTAAATCTGTCATACTTGCATGTCTCCTATTAAATGCAGGAACCTTAATATTGAAACCGCCGTCCTATGCGACTGATAAAAGTACAACGATGATTTACTCCATAGACCGGCTCACTACCGAGTTATCAAGCAATCCACTGTGGATGAACGGCGCATATCCGTTAATTAAGCTTTCCGAAAGAGCGAAACATGATGAAGTGATCGCAGAGTGCATTAAGATGACCGGCTTCGATGAAGGGCATGTAAAAGATTACGAAATAATTAAGATAAAAACAGTGAAGATCCGTGGCCCGCTACCTGAAGACTATTTTGCTGCGCTCATGGATACTGATCTTGGAAAAAAGATTGTTCTTTTCAAGTATGTAAATTTCACCGCTGGTTGGTGGACAAGAGTTTATGATTTAAAATGATATGCTTACCCATATCCTTTATTATTTGTTGCTCTTAAGTATTTGCACGAGAGACATGGAAAGCCTAAACCCTTCCGGCTTTTCAAATTCCTCTTCCTTAACGGTATTATAAAATTTACATTGCAGGCACCCATGCTCTTTGTCGATGTGGCTGCCCTGCTTATTTCCCCCGCACAATGTGCCTGCGACAACCCAGCAAGCTCTCCCTGCATTCTTGCCGCTATGGATGCCATTGAGTCTTGTTTCTTTTGGCACCGGACAGGTAGGAATATCTTTGCAGTTGAAAAATTCCCAGCAGTTTTGGTTAGGTGTTGCGTCAGGCCGTTTTGCATGTCCAAACATCTCCGGATTTAACCCGTACTGTTCCATAATATCTCCCTCCACAAAAAATTGATCAGAATGACAAGACACCTCCTTTTTAACTCGTACTTTATATATTGCTCCTTCCCGCGTCAACCTGTAATTATAATTATGATTGGTCTTATTACATGGAGATTTAGAATGCAATACAACGTCCTTATGTGGAAAAACGCTGTGTTAGCAGATCATATCATCGCTTCTTGGATCAGGAAAAGTGGAGGGGAGGGTTCGCTGTTCTTACTCTATTGCAATACCGTCAAACGTGGCCGAACCCGTTGTTACTGCCGGAGTTTCAGAAAATTCCGCAGAAGGTCTTTGCCTGAGGCCGTGAGGATCGATTCCGGGTGGAACTGGACGCCCTCGACGACAAACTCCTTGTGGCGCACTCCCATGATGACCCCGTCGTCCGTCCAGGCGGATATCTCAAGCGCAGGCGGCAGGGTCTCGCGCTTGATGATGAGCGAATGATACCTCGTTGCCTCAAAGGGGTTGGGAAGCCCTTCAAAGATGGTCCTGCCGTCGTGGCGGACCATCGAAGTCTTTCCGTGCATGAGGTATGGCGCGCGGATCACGTCGCCCCCGAAGGCCTCGCCGATGGACTGGTGGCCGAGGCAGACGCCGAGGATCGGGACCTTTCCGGCAAAGTATCTGATCACGTCGATAGAAACCCCTGCTTCCCTCGGAGTGCACGGCCCCGGGGATATGACAATCCTCTCCGGCTGCAGTTTCGCGATCTCTTCCACTGTGATCTTGTTGTTCCGGAAGACCTTCATGTCCTGCCCCAACTCCCCTAAATACTGGACCAGGTTATACGTAAAGGAATCGTAATTGTCGATCATCAGGAGCATCGTTGCACCTCGCTAATCCAACCCTTTCTCCGCCAGCTCCACGGCCCGCATCATCGCCTTTGCCTTGTTTACCGTTTCCTGGTATTCCGCCGCTGGGTCGCTGTCGGCAACAACGCCGCCGCCGGCCTGAATATAGGCGGTCCCGTTTTTGACGATGAGCGTGCGGATCGTAATGCAGGTGTCCATGTTCCCGGAGAATCCGAAGTAGCCGACAGCGCCGGCATATGGACCCCGTTTCGTCGGCTCAAGCTCGTCGATGATCTCCATAGCCCTGATCTTCGGCGCTCCGGAAACCGTTCCCGCGGGGAAGCAGGCCCGCACAACGTCATAGGCGTCTTTCCCCCCCGACAACCGGCCGCGGACGTTGGATACGATATGCATGACGTGGGAATAGCGCTCGATGACCATAAGCTCGCTCACGTTCACACTGCCGGGCGTGCTCACCCTTCCCACGTCGTTCCTTCCCAGATCGACCAGCATGATGTGCTCCGCACGCTCCTTCGGATCAGCGAGCAGTTCTTCGGCAAGTTGCCGGTCCTCCTCTTCTGTCTTTCCCCTGCGCCGCGTGCCGGCTATCGGCCGCAGGTCGATGCGGTCTCCCTCAAGCCGGACCATCACCTCGGGCGATGCGCCCACAACCGTCGTCTCCCCCCCGCACCGCAGGAAGTACATGTACGGAGAGGGATTGACAAGCCTCAGGGCCCGGTATATCTCGAAGGGTTCGACGCTGATCTTTGTCTGAAAACGCTGTGAAGGCACGACCTGGAAGATGTCGCCTGCCTTGATGTACTCCTTTGCCCTGAGCACCGCCTGCTCGTACTGCGGTTGAGTAAAGTTGGAGGAGAGCGCATGCCCCCCTGTTCTTTTTCGAGGACTTCGCACTCCCGGCTTTGAACTTTTCCCCTGCTTGAGCTTCCTGACTATGGCCTCGATCTTCTCGACAGCTTCCCGATACGCGGCGGTAGCGGACGCGCCGTGTATGTGGGCGTTCGAAACCACCTTGATCATATGCGTTACATTGTCAAAGATCAGGAGCGTGTCGGTAATCATGAAAAAAATGTCCGGGATGTCGAGCCCTTTTTTTTCCCGGGCCGGAAGCTCCTCGAAGAAACGGACCACGTCGTATCCGGCAAACCCGACCGCTCCGCCGAAGAACCGGGGCAGCCGGGGATCAGGGACCGGCCTGTATTCTGAGAGAACCGTTTTGACGGCATCCAGCGGGTCGGTTGCGGAGGTCAACTCCAGGGTCTTCCCGTTCCTCGTGACCTCAACGGTACGGCCGAGACTCTTGATGACAACCGACGGCCTGCTGCCGAGAAAGGAATAGCGCGCCCATTTCTCTCCGCCCTCCATACTCTCCAGGAGAAAAGAGGCGCGTCCGTCGTCGATCTTTCGAAAGGCGGAGACCGGCGTTTCCATATCAGCCAGGATTTCCCTGTATACCGGTATGAGATTGCCCCTGGCGGACAATTTCCTGAATTCTTTCAGATCGGGGTAAATCACATTGACAAAAATTTCCTTGTTAAATTAGTATTTATAATTATATACTATCAGTTATCGATAAGTTAAGGGTTGCGCAGCATACAGCCCTGCAGAGTTGAGAATGCGGGAATAGCTCAGTTGGTAGAGCACAACCTTGCCAAGGTTGGGGTCGCGGGTTCGAATCCCGTTTCCCGCTCCATATAAATTCAAATGAGACCCGAGGAATAAGAACGGAGAAGTAATAACCAGCTCT
>JAKAGF010000225.1 GCA_021825805.1 Nitrospirota bacterium | reverse complement strand
AAATTATTCGCTTCCGCCAGTTTGTCCTGAAGCCGTTCGATCTTCTCATCCTTTACCTCGGTAAATTCACCGCATTTCAGGCAGATGAGGTGGTCATGATGCCTCTGCTCATATTTCGGTTCGTACCGTGTCTTTTTGTTCCCGATCTTGATCTCATCCGCCAGACCGCACTCACACAGCAGACCAACATTCCGGTGGACAGTTGCAAAACCTATCTCAGGATGTTTCACCTTTATTGCGTTAAACAGTTCTTCGACGGTGATATGTTTATCCGCAAAAAAGAAAGCATCAAGAATGACTTCTCTTTGCCTTGTATTGCGCAGTCCCTTTCCTCTTAAATAGTTTCTGAAGATGTCTTGTGCCTTGTTTATAACCATAATCGCAGTCTTGATGATGATATTTATTATCAATAATAACGCCTGAAATTATTATTGTCAAGCTTTTTCTTGAACAACATTTCTTTCGGGAATCGCAAGAGACCCCGCAGTTGCAGAATCTTCAGAAAGAGAGGGCGGGTATTATGATCGGGGCAGCGCCTGTGCTCTCACCTCAAAGATGAACGCTATCTCAACCGGTGATTTAAGCGGCAGCACGTTCACACCGACGGCAGTCCGGGCGTGGAGGCCCTGGTCCCCGAAGACCTGGAAGATAAGGTCGGACGCGCCATTGATCACCTTCGGCTGGTCAACGAAGTCATCAGCCGAGGCGACAAAGCCGTTGATCATCACGCACCGGACGACCTTGTCCAGCCCCCCGGCTGCGCTCTTCAGCACGGCAAGGGCATTGACAGCGGCGGCCCTTGCGCAGGCGTTGGCCTCCTCAAGGGTGACCGCTTCGCCCACCCTGCCCGTTGTGATCAGTTTTCCCTCTTTGAGGGGGAGCATGCCGCTCAGAAAAACAAGATCCCCCGTTCGCACAAAGGGCACATACGATCCAAGCGGCATGGGCAGTTCCGGGAGTTCAATACCAAGGGACTTCAGTTTTTCTTCAGGTGTCATGATGCCTCCTTAGTATTTGGAGTCAGCGAATTCGACCCAGCCTCCGGCCTCCACCAGGGCCTTGTCGAACGCCGACAGGGAGTAAGCGAAGCTCTCGCTGCCCTTGTCAGATTCTATCGCAATCCGGTTGTTATTGAAATCAACGGACAGGGATGCGTTCGCGTTCGTCCCCTTGTGTTTAAAGAGCCGGTCAATCGCCTCCTCGGGCAGTTCGATGGCGAGCATCCCGCAGTTGAACATATTCTGCCTGAATATGCGGGCAAAGCTCGATGCTATGACAACGTTTATATCATTTATCTCAAAGACCCACGGCGCGTGTTCCCGGGAAGAGCCGCATCCGAAATTGGCCTTAGTCACGATCACCCGCGCCTCATGCAGCCCTGGGTCGCACGGATCAAACCCCTCGATCTTGAGGTCTTCGAGCATGTGGGGCTTGAGGGCCTCCTTGGATATCTCGGTGAGATACTTTGCCGGAATTATCTCGTCAGTATTGATGTCCGATCTATCGAGAAACAGTACCTTGCCGCCGAATGTCTTCATTATCTGCCTCCCTTTGCGAATTTTCTCGGGTCGGCTATACTGCCCTCGATCGCCGTCACCGCCGCGGTCGCCGGACTCATGAGATGCACCATGCCGCCCTTTCCCATCCTGCCGTTAAAATTCCTGTTGGTCGTCGAGGCGCAGACCTCGCCGGGCGCCAGAACGCCGTTGCTCATCCCGAGGCAGGCCCCGCAGGTGGGGTTTGTGACGCAAAATCCGGCGTCCATAAATATCCTGATAATGCCCTCTTCGTCCGCATCCCTGAAGACCTTGGGCGTTGCCGGCGAGACGATGCCGCGGACCGTATCAGCGATCTTCCGCCCCTTGAGATAGGATGCCGCAACCCTCAGGTCTTCAAGCCTTCCGTTGGTGCAGGAGCCGATATACACCTGGTCAACGGCTGTGCCCGCCAATTCGGCCGCGTCCTTCACCTCATCAGGCTTATAGCCATAGGTAACCTGGGGCGCAAGGTTCGAGACATCGATGTCCAGCGCCTTCACATATTCGCAGCCCTCGTCGGACCACCACTTTCTGAAATCAGCCAGCGCAGCCTTCTTGTCCCTGTAGTCAGCGGCGATGAACGGCCAGAGGTAATCAACGGTCACCTCATCAGGCATGCAGACGCCCGAGGTGCCGCCGGCCTCGATAGCCATGTTGCAGAGGGTCATGCGGCCCTCCATCGAAAGCCCTCTCACCACGTCGCCGTGGAACTCCACAACGCAGTCAGTGGCGCCTTTGACGGTCAGTTCCTTGATTATGCGCAGTATAATGTCCTTCGCAAAGACGCCCTCCGGAGCCGTTCCCATCACATTAACGCGGATGGTTTTGGGCTCCCTGAAGGCGCAGACACCCTTGAGGATCCCCACCTCCAGATCAGTGGTGCCGACGCCGGCGGCAAACGCGCCAAAGGCGCCATGGGTGCAGGTGTGCGAATCGCCCATGATCACCGTATATCCCGGCCTGATGAACCCCTGCTCGGGGAAGAGGGCGTGACAGACGCCGTTTCTGCCGATGTCGAAGAAATCCCTGATGCCCTGTCTCCGTGACCAGTCTCTGAGGATCTTGCCCTGCAGCGCCGTCTTGGTGTCCTTCGCAGGGGTAACGTGGTCGATCACCACCTTGATCTTCGAGGGATCGAAGACCCTGTCTTTTCCCCTCGCCACCAGGTCATTGACGGCGATGGGGGTCGTGATCTCGTGACAGAGGACCACGTCGAGGGACAGGACCTTTGTCCCTGGAAAAGGCTCGTCCCTCAGATGCGACGCAAAGATTTTTTCAGACAATGTCATAGCCATGGTTACACCTCCATGAGAATTCCTGGGCAGCCTGCCGCACCCCATCACCAACTCTGCTCTTGCCTTAAGATTATCACAGGATTATAATATTATTCAAATTCATTATTTTCATAAAAACGATAACTATTGGTATGAATTTCCATCAACTGTCTTATTTTACCAAAGTGGCCGAGACGAAGAGCATCACCAGGGCTGCGGAGGAGCTCCTCGTCACCCAGCCCGCGGTGAGCAAACAGATCAGGGCGCTCGAAGACGAGCTGGGGGAGCGCCTCTTCGACCGGATCGGCAAGAAGGTATTTCTCACTCGGGCGGGCGAGGTCCTCTATGCCCACGCGGAGAAGATACTGCGCTCCGTCAGGGAGGCGGCAACAGCGGTCAAAGACCTCTCAACCGAATGCTCCGGAGCGCTCGTTATCGGCGCAAGCGACCACATCAGCCTTCATCGGCTCCCTGATGTCCTGAAGGCCTACATAACGTCACATCCGAGGGTTGACCTCAAGCTCCGCTGCCACAGGTCCGAGACGGTCCTCGACATGGTCGGCAGAAACCTCGTCGACATCGGGGTGATCACCCTTCCCCAGACGGTTGACCACATCATTTCAAAGGTGGTCTGGAACGATCCCATGTCCCTGGTCTTCCCCAGGGGGCATTCCCTGGAAGGCCTGAAGTCAATCAGGCTCAGAGACACATCCGGTTACGGCATGATACTTCCCGAAACAGGCGCTGCCACGAGAAAGACCATCAATGAGGCATTTGCGCGGAAAAAGCTGGCTCCAAAGGTCAACATGGAGGTGGCGTATATAGAGACCATAAAGGTCCTCGTGAAGGTGGGCCTCGGCATATCCATCCTGCCGGACACTGCGGTGGAAGATGAAGTCCGGGCCGGCAACCTCATCAGGCGGACTGTCGCGGATGCCCGGTTCTCCAGAAACCTCGGCGCCGTCTATCGCAAGGATAAGTTTCTCTCACGTCCCGCGAAGGAGTTCCTGAAGTTGCTGGACAAATACTCGACCGCGCGATGACCCGGTCATCGCCCCCGGTGGGCAGCACGGAGAAGCGCGAAGAGCCAATACCCCAGCCCGATCACCAGCAGCAGCACCACAGCAATGAGGACCGACTTTTCCATCCCGGCCCTCCTGTCGTGTGACGCTGCCGGTCGGTAGGCCGTATTCTCCTGCACAGGCGATGCGGCCAGCGTTTCGAAGGCCTGCTGGTTCCAGTTCTGGGCCGTTAC
>JAKAGF010000041.1 GCA_021825805.1 Nitrospirota bacterium | reverse complement strand
TAGCCGATCAGTATGCAGAGGCCGATGACGAGCAGTGAATAGTAGGCCGTCATGGTAAGTTGCGTCAGGTGATAGGCGCTGTCGGTCGCGCGTGTGAGCAGCTGGATCGCCACAATAAGCCCCATGAACCCGATCACCTGGAGGCGCTTCGCCCGCATTAAAACTCGCTGAGCCTGGCGGCCTCGGAGCTGCCGAAGATGCCGCTCGGCCGGACAAAAAGGATGAGCAGGAGTATGGCTATAGAGATGACGTCCTTGTATGCGGCCGGCAGGACGGCGATGCTGAAGGACTCGAGGACGCCGAGGATCATGCCTGCGCCGACCGCTGCTGCGCTGTTGCCCAGGCCGCCGAGGATCGCAACAGTGAACCCCTTGATAGCCAACTGCGCGCCGCTGTCATATTGCACGTAGGTGATGGGTGAGACTATGCTCCCCCCGAGGGCGCCGATCCCGGCGCTCAGGACGAACGAAAGTGTCACCATGTTCTTTGCATTGATCCCGCAGAGCCGCGCTGCATCGCGGTTTGCGGAGCAGGCCCGCATCTGCCTCCCAGGGAGGGTGTGGCTGAAAAAGACGTTCAGAAGGGCCACCATGACCGCACTGATGCCGACGACCCAGAGAACCTGGGGAGAGATGAAGACGCCGCCCAGTCTGATAGAGGTCTCCGAGGAGCCGGTGAAGTAGGGAAGGGCCCTGACGCCCTCTCCCCAGATGTGGAGGCCGGCCTCCCTGATGAGGATAGAAAGGCCGATAGTGATGATGACCATCCGCAGCACTGACGGCCGGTCGAGCCAGCGGATGAAGAATATCTCGATGAAGGCGCCGACAGCCATGGTAATAATGACTGCGGCAAGGACAGCAAGCGGCAGCGGCAGTATCTGGTGGAGCGTTACGGCGGTCATGCCGCCGAGCATCACGAACTCGCCCTGGGCGAAGTTGATGATGCCCGTGGCGTTGTAGATGATGTTGAACCCTATGGCGACGACCGCGTAGATGGTGCCGTAGGTGATCCCGGCGACGATATATTGAAAAAAAAGGTCGATATTCATGCCCTTCCTTCAAGCAATCGGGAGTATCCGCCGGGAAGCGGATACTCCCGATGAAAGCCGGCGCACACTATCCGTTATTTGCCGAGCAGCGCGAACTTGCCCTTCTTGACCGTCAGCATCTCGAAGGACGTCATGTCGAGTCCGTTATGATCCTGGGCCGAAAGATTGAAGACGCCGGCAGTGCCGACCACGCCCTTGAGGTTTTCTATGGCGTTGCGGACGGCCTCCTTGTCCGTGCTGCCTGCCTTTTCGATCGCCCTGGTGAGGATAAGCATCGCGTCATAGGCATGGCCTCCGAAGGTGCTCGCATCCTCCTTGAACTTGCCCTCATAGTCTTTCTTGTACTTCATCAGGAGGGCCTTCTGCGGATTGTTTTTTGGGAGCGCGTCTGTAACAAGGAGCCTTCCCGCAGGGAAGATAACGCCCTCAGCAGCCGGCCCGGCCGCCTCCACGTACTTGATGTTGCCGAACCCGTGGCTCTGGAAGATCGGTCCCTTGAACCCGATCTGGCGGGCGTTCTTGATCACGATCGACTGCGCCGGCTCGATGGACCAGTTCAATATCGCCTGTGCGCCGGATGCCTTCACCTTGGTCACCTCAGCGGTCAGGTCGGTCGCAGCCTTGTCATACACCTCGTTGGCTGCGAGCTGCATGCCGTATTCAGGCGCCAGCTTCTCGATCTGTTCCTTGCCCGCCTTGCCGAAGCCGGTGTTGCTCGAAAGCACGGCCACCTTTGATATCTTCATCCTCTTCATCTGCTCGAAGATCTTGATGACCGCGTAGTTGTCCTTCTGCGGCGTCTTGAAGACATACTTCGCCACGGGGTTGACGATGACTTCCGCCGCGGCGCAGGAGAGCAGGATCGTCCTGCCCTCTTCCGCCACGTTCTTGATCTTCATCGTCTCGCCGCTGGTGGAAGGCCCGATGATCGCAAGCACCTTCTCCTCTTCGATCAGCTGTTTTGCGAAGGAGAGCGCCTTCTCGGGGCTTGCCCCTGAATCCTTGACGATCAGCTCGACCTTCTTGCCCTGGAACCCGCCCTTCTTGTTGATCTCCTCCACCATCATCTCGAGTGTCTTGGCCTCGGGCGCCCCGAGGAAGGAAGCCGGGCCGGTGACCGCCAGGATGGCGCCGACCTTGATGGTGTCTGCTGCCGACGCCGGCGCAGCGGCGAGAGCAACCGCCAGGATGACTGCTGCTGCAATGAGCCTGATGAGTCGCATACGTGTCTCCTCCTTAAGTGGTGTTATAGGGAATAAATCTCTTCGCCCCTGAGTATCCTGATGCCCGCCTTCCGGAGCGTCTCGATCGCCTTCTCCAGTTCGTCGAAACGGAAGATGATGATGGCATTGCCGCCGCTCTTCTGCACGAAGGCGTACATGTATTCCACGTTGATCCCGTTGTCGCTCATCACGGTCAGGATCTCGGCCAGCCCTCCTGGACGGTCGGCGACCTCCACACCTGCCACCTCGGTCTTGCCCACCGTAAAGCCGTTGTCCTTGAGGACCTGCTTTGCCTTCTCGGTGTCATTGACGATGAGTCTCAGTATGCCGAAGTCCGTGGTGTCGGCCAGGGAGAGGGCGCGTATGTTGACGCCGGCCTTTGCCAGGATCTCCGCCACCTCGGCGAGCCTGCCTGATTTGTTTTCGAGAAAGATCGAAATCTGCTCAAGTTTCATGTGAACCTCCTTTGCAGCAATCAGCCTTCAGCTGTCAGCAATGAGTTTATCAGTAACTGTCTCAAAATAGTATTCATACCAGTCTGTCATGCCCGAGGACTTTAATCGGGCATCCAGGGCTTGGAACCTGCTGGATTCCCGCTTACGAACTGCGGGAATGACAATCATATAATGTACATTCTATTATGAGACCTTTAATAAGCTGAAAGCTTACTGCTGATCGCCGACGGCAATCACAATTTCCTGTTATCGATCACCCGCTTTGCCTTGCCCTCGCTGCGCTGTATCGTCCTGGGCTCGACGAGCTTCACCTTGCAGGAGGTGCCCAGGAGGTCCTTGATCTCCCTCTCGATCCTCCGGGCCAGTTTCTCAAGCACCTTCACCTCATCGGAGAAGATGTCCTCGCTCACCTCCACCTGGACCTCCATCACGTCGAGGGAACCCTGCCGGTCCACGATGATCAGGTAATGCGGCTCGACCCCCTCGATGCTCATCAGCACGTGCTCGATCTGCGAGGGGAAGACATTGACGCCCCTGATGATCAGCATGTCGTCGGTCCTGCCGGTGATCCGCTCGATGCGGTGGAAGGTCCTGCCGCAGGAGCAGGGCTCCGCGATGATGCGTGAGATGTCCTTGGTCCTGTACCGGATGACCGGGAAGGCCTCCTTGGTGAGGGTCGTAAAGACGAGCTCGCCCTTCCGGCCGTGGGGGACGGGCTCGCGGGTTTCGGGATCGATGATCTCCGGGATGAAGTAGTCTTCGAAGACGTGAAGTCCGTGCTTTTCCTCGAGGCACTCGCTGGCAACGCCGGGTCCCATCACCTCGCTCAGGCCGAATATGTCTATCGCCTTTATGTTGAGCCGCTTCTCAATCTCTTCCCGCATCTTTTCAGACCAGGGCTCTGCCCCGAAGAGACCGACGCGCAGCTTCAGGGTCCTGGGGTCCACGCCCATCTCCTTCATGACGTCGGCGAGGTTCAGGGCATACGATGGCGTGCACATCAGCACGGTTGAGCCGAAGTCCTGCATGATCATGATCTGGCGTTTGGAGTTGCCCCCTGAGATCGGTATTACGGCAGCGCCGAGTCTTTCCGCGCCGTAGTGGGCCCCAAGGCCTCCGGTGAAGAGGCCGTAGCCGTAAGCGTTATGCACAACGTCTCCCTTATGCGCCCCGCCGCAGGACAGGGTCCGGGCCATCAACTCCGCCCAGGACTCGATGTCGCGTTTGGTGTAACCGACAACCGTGGGTTTCCCGGTGGTGCCGGAGGAGGCGTGGATGCGCACCACCTGCTCGAAGGGCACGGCGAAGAGGCCGAAGGGATAGTTCAGCCGGAGGTCTTCCTTGGTGGTGAACGGCAGTTTCGAGAGGTCCCTGATATTTTTGATGTCGTTCGGCCCCACACCCGCCTCTTCCATCTTCTTGCGATAGTAGGGCACAGCCGCGTAGACCCTCTCCACAAGGTTTTTCAGGCGCTTCAACTGAAGGGCCTCCAGCGCCTCGCGGGGAAGGGTTTCGAATTCCTCGTTCCAGATCATGACTGCCGCTTACCTCCTGTTCCGTCCTGCCGGACTATCAAAGGGTATGCTTATATGCCGCGGAAGCGGACATCAGCCCGCGGCCCGCAGCAGATTGCCGATAATCTCTCTGCCTTGTTTGAATGCCTCGATGTTTGCCTTCATGAACCGCTCAGGGACCCGTTCCTTGATGACCGCTCTGAAGACCTCTGCCTCAACGGGCAGGAAGGCGGAGAGACAGCCCACCAGGATCATGTTAACCGCCTTTGTCTCGCCTGCCAGCCGGGCGGCCTCGAAGGCGTTGACCGGGAAGACCGCAAGCCCTTTGCCCCTGAGTTGGGCGAGGACATCATCAGGATACGGCTCAACGCCCGTTGTCACGGAAGGCGGCAGGATTTTCTGCGTGTTCACGATCACCCTGCTTTCCCTGTTCAGGTACGGCAGATAGCGGAGGGATTCGAGCATCTCAAAGGCGACCTCGATGTCAGCGGCGCCGGGTTCGATGAGGGGAGAATAAACCTTGTCCCCGTATTTCAGGTGCGCCACAACAGAGCCGCCGCGCTGCGCCATGCCGTGCACCTCGCTTTTCTTGATGTCGAGCCCTGCCTTGATCAGGGCGAAGGAGGTTATCTCGCTCGCCAGCAGGATGCCCTGTCCGCCGACGCCGCAGAAGAGGATGTTGCCCACGCTACTTTCCCTCCTTCTTTGCCGTGACTATCGCCTTGAACTTGCACAGCGGAGCGCACTGGCCGCAGCCGTCGCAGAGGACGGCATTGATCCTCGAATACCCCTTCTGCTTTTCCTTGTACCCGAGACGCTTCGCCTCTTCGGGCGTGACCGCCACCCACTCGATGGCAGGGCAGCCGAGCTTCAGGCAGGTCCTGCAGCCGGCGCACTTTTCGGGCATGACGAGAAAGAGGGTCTTGTCCTTGCGCTTCTTCATCTCAGGCACGAGCACGCAGGGCGCCTTGGTGATGATCACCGAGGGCTCGGGACGCTCCACCTCTTCTCTGAGGACCTTTATGGCAGCCTCGATCTCGTGGGGGTTGATGGTGCGGACATGTTTTACGCCTATGGCCCTGCAGATCGCCTCGATGTCCACCAGGGTCGAGATATCCCCGGTGATGGTAACGCCTGTCGAGGGGTTTGGCTGGTGTCCGGTCATGCCGGTTGTCCTGTTATCAAGGATGATCACGGTGGTGAAGCCGCGGTTATAGACGATGTCGATCAGACCGGTGATGCCGGAATGGATGAAGGTCGAATCCCCGATCACCGCCACGATCTTGCCGAGGGCGTCCTTGCCGAGGGCCTTCTCCATACCAAAGGCTGTGCCGATGCTTGCGCCCATGCATACGCAGGAGTCCATGGAGGAAAGTGGCTTCAAGGCGGCAAGCGTATAGCAGCCTATGTCCCCGGCAACAAATACATTGAGCTTCGAGATGGCGTAGAAGATGCCCCGGTGCGGGCAGCCGGGGCACAGGTTCGGCGGCCTGAAGGGGATCGGTACCGGCTCGAAGACTGTTTCCACGGCCTTTCCGGTTATCGCCCTCCTGACGATGCCGGCGTTAAGCTCGCCGTAAGAAGGGATCAGTTCTTTGCCCTTGCAGGATACGCCCATCGCCTTGACGTGAGTCTCGATGAAGGGGTCGAGCTCCTCAACCACGAAGACCTCATCAACCTTTGAGGCGAAGTCTTTGATCATCCCGCTGGGGAAGGGATACGCCATTCCAAGCTTCAGAACCGAGGCATCGGGAAATGCCTCTTTCACATAGAGGTACGAGACACCCGAGGTGATGAACCCCCTTTTCCTGTCTCCCCATTCGATCCTGTTTTCAGGGAAGGTCTCAGCGAACTCCCGGAGCCGGGCCATCCGCTTCTCAAGCTCCACCCGCCGCTTTCGGGCGTTGGAGGGGAGCATCACGAGCTTCTCGGGTATCTTTTCGATGCCGGCCTTTACAGAGGAGTCTTCATGTTTTCCGGGAGAAACAAGCCCCTTCACATGGGCAACGCGGGTTGTTGTCCTCACAAGGACCGGGGTGTCGAACTCCTCGGACATCCGGTATGCGATCTTCATGAACTCCTTTGCCTCCGAGGGGTCCGAGGGCTCAAGCATCGGGACCTTGGCGGCAAAGGCGTAATTGCGGTTGTCCTGCTCGTTTTGGGAACTGTGCATCTCAGGGTCGTCGGCTGTGATGATCACCAGCCCGCCCCTCACGCCGGTATAGGCGGCGGTGAAGAGGGGGTCTGCAGCCACATTGAGGCCCACGTGCTTCATCGTTGCCAATGCCCTCACCCCGGCAAAGGACGCGCCCAGGGCCACTTCCAGGGCGACCTTTTCATTCGGCGCCCATTCCGCGTAGACGCCCTCATACGCGCAGAAGTTCTCGAGGATTTCGGTGGAGGGGGTGCCGGGATAGGCTGAGGCCACTTTCACCCCTGACTCGAAGGCGCCGAGCGCTATCGCCTCGTTGCCTGAGAGGAGCTGTTTTTCGGTCGTTTTGGTCGAGGTTTCTCTTTTTTTCATGACAAGAAATCGGGAAATGTAGGTTATCACACCCATAGCATATTTTCAATGCCCGCGGGCCTCGCGTTATCGGAGATCGGCGTTACTGTCTTGCGATGGGGTGAGATGGCCGGGTGGAAGTCATGCTCAGCCTGAATTCAGCAGAGCAAGGGCATTGTCCCGCAGGATAAGCCGCTCCCTCTTTTCACCGAGGTTCAGCGCCTTCAGGAGGGAGACGCCTGCGCCCTGGTCCGACCAGGGGGAGTCGCTGCCGAAAAGCACATATTCAGCGGGATGGTCCATGATGATCCGCCGGGCCCGGTCCTTTTCCAGCATATGGAGGGAATAGGATACCTCCATGTATATCTTTCTGCCTGCCAGGTATTTTTCTACATTGTCCCAGTCTTCCCATGCGCCGAGGTGAGATGTCACCAGTTTAAAGGCAGGGAATCTTTCGGCAATGTTCACGATCTTCTCCGGATCGGCAATGCGGACCCGTTCAAAGGCAAGATCAAAGCCCGTATGCATCAGCACGATGAGGTTTTCGGAACATATCCTCTCGTACAGAGGGAAGAGCCGCTTGTCGTCGATGCTGAAGTTCTGGTAATAGGGGTGGAATTTGATCCCCTTAAACCCGGCTCTTTTGATCTCCGAGACCCGTGCCGCTGCATCCGGGTCGTCAGGGTGAAGGGACGGGAAGGGGATGATCCTCTCAGACCGTATCTTTTCCGACCACGCCATGATCGGACCGAACTGTGAAGGCTTTGTCGCTATGGAGCAGACGATGCTCTTTTCGATCCCGTTTTGGTCCATGGAAGCGAGCAGGGAGTCTATCTTTCCGTCAAGATAAGCCTGCACGTCCCACTTTTTCCGCCCTTCTTCGACCAGGACCTTGATCGCCCTATCAGCCAGTTCATCCGGAAAGGAGTGCGTATGAAAATCGATTATGCGGTTTCGCATGTCTGCAGCCGCCATGTGTATGTTGCAGGGGCCTGTCGTGTCATGCTCATTATTATACGGAAACCGGCGCTGCCAAAGCAAAACAGGGTCATTATGCACGCAACCGGCCGCCGGCCTGCGCGATGATTAACTGGGCGAAAAATATGTATTGATTTGGCAGTTAAAAAAAGTTTATTATTTCCCACCTGCCATCAGTTTGTTTTGCGGGTCGTTCCCGTGACGGCCTGTTAACGATAAGTAGCGCAAACAGTGTCATGTCACTCAATATTTCATCAGGAAACGGAGGAGCGTATGTTGAGAAGAGTATTTGTTGTGCTGGCCCTGCTGTGGCTCGGGACCATGTTGTATGTCTCCGCTGCCCATGCAGAGACGACGATTAAGTACGGGGCGGCCTTCAGGCTGCGACAGGAAATCTGGGATGATGTGGTGAGCCTCGATACCGGCAACCTGGCGACAGGAGGGTTCCCTGACAGAAACTTCTTCCGGCTCAGGACCCAGCTGTGGGCGAGGGCTGATTTCAACCCGCAGCTCGGCATATATGCCCGGCTTGCGAACGAGATGAAATATTTTGACGGTCCCTTCACCGCATACAAGGCCGGCAATGACCGGCCCGATCCCGACAGATACGATCCTGACGAAGTGATTATCGATAACCTCTATCTCGACGCCAAAGACGTATTCGGCCTCCCGGTTGACGTGAGGATAGGCCGCCAGGACTTCCTCGGCCCCGATATGTACGGCGAAGGTTTTCTGCTCATGGACGGTTCCCCGGCTGACGGGTCGAGGACCTTCTACTTTAATGCCGCCAAATTGAGGTGGAAGATCAACCCGAAGAACAGCGTGGATTTTATCTATATCAATGATCCGAGGACGGATGTATTCCTGCCTTCCATGCACCCATCGGTCACCGGCGGCCTGTTTGTGGACAGAAAGAAGGTCCTGACCGCCTCCCGCGAGCAGGCGTTCGTCCTTTACGGCAGGAGCAAGGTTGCCGATAATGTGACCGTTGAGCCTTACTACATATTCAAGAGGGAGCAGGCGTTCGGAACTATCCCCAAACTCAAACTGCACACCCTCGGCGCGCGGGCGGTTGTTTCGCTTGACGGCGGATGGAAGTTCGGCGGCGAGTTTGCCACGCAGTTCGGCGACTACGACGGCGGAAAGGACAGGTCCGGAAACGGCGGGTATGTTTTTGTGAGCAGGAAGTACGACAATGTCGGCTTCAAGCCCGAGTTCGACCTGAGATTTGTTTACCTGTCCGGCGACGACCCCGACTCGAAGGACAAGGTCGAGGCCTTTGATCCGCTCTTTTCGAGAAACCCGAACTGGAACGAACTGATAATCTATCCTCTCCTGAACGAGACAGCGGCCCTCGGAGGCGGAGGTATCCCGGGCTACTGGACGAACATGGAGATACTGAAGGCGACGGTGAAGCTGAACTTCTCGCCTGAGACGAACCTTGCCCTGGCATATCAGTATCTGTGGGCCCCGCAGAAGTCGGGCCTCACGACCGCGCTGTTCGGGACCGGGAAACAGAGGGGCCACCTGCCGACCGCCATCCTCAGCCACAAGTTCTCGAAGAACCTTGACGGCATGCTGCAGGTTGAGTATTTTGTCCCTGGGAGCTTTTACTCCGACAAGGCCGATAACGCCACGTTCGTAAGATTGCAGATGCAGTACAGGATCTGATCAGGTCCTGTCGGACGATTGCGCAGAAACCCCGCCTGCCGGCGGGGTTTTTTTTTGATTCGCGCCTGCTGTATCATAATAGACCATGGACGCCGGCACGAGGCCGGCAAAGGAGTGATTGCATGAAGATAACCTTCATAGGCGCGGCGAGGACCGTGACCGGATCGTGTTTTCTGGTGGATACGGGAAAGCGCAGGATACTTGTGGACTGCGGCATGCACCAGGGGCACGACGCCGAGGAGGTGAACAGGAGGCCGTTTCCCTTCGATCCCTCTGAAATCGATTGCCTTTTTCTCACCCATTCGCACCTCGACCACGTGGGGCTTGTGCCGAGACTCGTCATGGACGGGTTCAGGGGCCGGATCATCACCACGGCGGCGGCAGCCGACATCGCCGAGCTTATCCTGTATGACTCGGCCCACATCCAGGAGTCTGACACCGAATGGTACAACAGAAAGGCCCTTCGCTCAGGCCTTCCGCCGAAAATGCCTCTCTACATGCGGAGGGACGTGGACAAAGTGCTGCCCCTCCTTGACCGGAAGTCCTACGGGGTGATAGAGACTCTCGGCGACGACATTCGTTTCCGGTTCGTGGATGCAGGCCATATCCTCGGTTCTTCCACCCTGGAGCTGTGGTGCCGCGATGGACAGGCGGAGAAGAAGTTCGTCTTTTCAGGCGACATCGGAAAAAAGGACAACCCCATCGTGCATGACCCGGTCTTTGTGGCTGAGACCGATTACCTGACGATCGAATCGACCTACGGCAACCGGCTGCACAAGGGGATAAAGGAGTCGATCGACGAGCTGGTGAGCGTCATTCGGGGCACCTTCAGGCAGGGAGGCAACGTCATTATCCCGTCCTTTGCCCTGGGCAGGACGCAGGACCTCCTTTTCATCCTCAACAAGCTTGTCAAGGAGGACCGCCTGTTCAGGATCAATGTCTATATCGACAGCCCTCTTGCCGAAGGCATAACAAGGGTCTATATGGCCCACCAGGATTACTTCGACGAGGAGGCGAGGGCGCTCTTCAATATCGAGAGCCGGGACGCCCTGAGGATACGCTTTACCAAGTCCTCTGAGGAATCCATGGAGCTCAACAAGATCAAACGGGAGGCGATCATCATCGCCAGCTCCGGCATGTGCGACGGCGGAAGGGTGCGGCATCACCTCAAACATAACCTGTGGCGGAAGGAATGCAGCATAGTTTTTGTCGGATATCAGGCGGCAGGCACGCTCGGCCGGAAGATCGTTGACGGCGCCAGGGCGGTCGACGTGCTCGGCGAGAGGGTTGCGGTGAAGGCCGGCATCCATACGCTTGGCGGCTTCTCGGCGCATGCCGACCGCGACGAACTCCTCAACTGGATATCCATGTTTTCGGATACGCCCGAGATATTCATTGTGCACGGCGAAGAGCAGGTGTCGCTTGAGTTCAAGACCCTGATCGACGGCCGGTTCCACTATAAAACTCACGTCCCTGTATCCGGAGAGACCTTCGAAGTGTAAGTGCGCTCTCCCTCTCTTGCCGGCGTCAGCCGCAATTTGAAAAAATCAATAGCGAGATCGCGGTGACGGATGAGGAGCGGAAGATAATTGAGGGCGGATGAAATTGATGAAGTAACTCCCCCTCGCCCCCTCTTAACCTAAGAGGGGGTTGTGGGCGTTACTCTTTAAATGATTATGTCAACAGAGCTTAGAGAGATCGACTATGAGATTGCGATTACAGTCAAAAAGATTGATGACATTGTCTTTGGATGCAGTTTCCTGATTATGTCGGGCATTTTCAGAGCTCGATAATCTCGGCTGTGAGTGCCGCCAGATCGGCCACGGCCACCGTCGATTTCCCGTAGAGCCATCCCCCGGTCTCGCCGGGGTTGACGATTAGGGTCTTTCCGCGTACCCGGTTATCCGGCTCATGAGTGTGCCCGTAGACCACCACGTCATAATGTCCGCTGTCCGCGAGCGCCTCTGCAATGTGGTGCTCGTGGATGACGACGATTTTTCTCGCAGCCGGTTCAAAGACGTACGGCTGGGGGAAGATCCTGCCCCCGGACATCTTTTGCAGGAGCAGTCTGTCTCCGTCGTTGTTGCCGAAGACGCCTGTGAACCCGCAGGCGAGGTCCTTCATGACCCTGAAGGTGAACGGCGACGTGAAATCCCCGGCATGGATAACGTGTTCCACCCGACGCGCGCGAAACAGGTCCACCGCCTTCCGGAGCTGGTGAAGGTTGTCGTGGGTGTCGGATAGTATCCCGATGAGCATGTCTGCCTCCTCTGCGGCCGGATCAGTCTGTATCTATGTCGATGATTTTTGTGGCGCTGTCATATGTGACCGTACGGTACTCCTTGAGCTGTTCGAATTTCTTCAGCAGAACCGACAGCCGCTGCCCCGCGTCCTGGACCGCCCGGAGCTTTTCGCGCACAGAGTCAGTCGAGACCGGGCGTTCCGCTCCCAGTTCTTCACTCAGCAGCTCAATCGCCATGATGAGATACGTCAGGGGCTGCCGGGAGTGGTGCAGGAAGGAACGCGCGGTGTCGATGGCCGCGGCATCCTGCTTTGACTTGATCAGCTCGTCCCGTGTCCGCCCGACTTCCCCTATGTACTCATGGAGCCGCACATTGACGGTCTCGAGCTCTTCATTGACATCCATGAGTTCCTGCTGTCTGATGCGCACGGCATCGACCATCTTGCCGAATGCAAGGGCAAGCCGGCCTACCTCGTCATCGCCGAGCACAGGGATTGTCCGGGAATACTCGCCGTTGGCTATCTCCACCGCCGATTGAGTGAGCTGCGACAGCGGCAGGGTGAGCCTCCGCGACACTATGGCGATGAAGACGAGCGCTGCGGACATCACCAGGAGCGCGACAAAAAGCAGCGATTTCTTCGTCTCCTTCGTGATCTGCTCATCTGTTGTCCCGGTTATGCCCAGCCGCAGCGTTCCGGTCCGGCCCCCGAAGAGGGACGCCGCAAAGTCGTGATAGGCGCCCTCATCCGTCGTGATCGCCACATAGTCCACGGCTGTCTTCCGGTGTCCGGCGTTGAGGAGGCCCGGTGGGAATCCGCCTTTGAAGGTATGGAGGAGGACCTGGCCGTCCTTCTCGATGAAGATGTACGAGACCTCCGGGTTTGTTTTGAGGATGTCATCGAAGAAGGCGCTGATTGCGAAGAAGTCCCTGGTGAGCAGGGAATCGGCCACGTGGGCGGCTATGGTGGTCGCCAGGGCCGTGCCGTTGGCGATCCTCTTTTTTTTCAGGATGTCCTTCACAAAGATGTCTATAAAGAGCACGGAAAACACGGCGTAAGTAAGGACCACAAGCGCGGTGACAAAGAAGAGCCGGGACTTGAGGGAAAGGTTCTTCACCGGCAGCGGCGATGCCCCGAGCTGGGGTGCGGAAGCTCCATAATTTCTAATTCTAACACAAGTGCCGGTCCAATAAACTATCCGAAGAACTGCACGATATACCGCAGGGCCACATACAGGATCAGCCCTCCGAGCAGGAGTTTTATGACCTTCTGGGGGACGAATTTCTGAAGGCGGGCTCCCAGATACATCCCGCCGAAGCCGCCGATGCCGAAGAGAAGGCCCAGGAGCCAGTCAGGCGAAGTCGACAGGCCGCCTTCCGCGGGCAGGATGCTGTAAAAGGCTATTCCGGCAATAGAGGTGAGGAAGGTCCCCATCAAGGCTGCTCCGGCCACCGTGTAGACAGGCAGGTGAAAGACGGCAACGCAGAAGGGGGCTATGATCGCCCCGCCCCCGATGCCGTACGCGCCACCGATGATCCCCACGAGAAAGGCGAGAACGAACATGGCCGGGGTGCTGAAGGAGAAGGTCTCCCCCCAGAACTCGTAGGTGACCGACTTCAGGGAAAAAGAAAGGGTCTTTACCACCGCCTCAGGTGGGAGTCCGGCGGCTATTTTTGACCTGCCGCGATCCTTCAACTCAGCAGTCCGCTGCCTGAACTTCGCTTCCAGGGTCTGCATCCCGGACCTGCCCGCAGAGGCCTTCCCGGAGACTTCGTAGAGCAGCCGGGCGCCGATATAGAGGAGCACGCACCCCACGAAGAGCTTGAAGGCCCGGGGATCGGGGAGGCAGAGGACGCGAAGATAGTATCCTATGAAGACGCCCGGCAGCGTGCCGACGATAACGATGAGGGTGAGGGGCCATGCCATGCGGCCCTCGCGGATATACCGGCAGACACCGCTGGGGATGGCGACTATGTTATAGAGAAAGTTGGTGGAACTTACCGCGGGGCTGGTGAAATTGAGATAGCTCATCTGAAAGGGCAGCAGGAGAAACGCGCCCGAGACACCTCCCATGGATGTGAGAAAGGAGACGACAAGCGCAACGAGGGGAGGGATGAAGATGTATGTCTTGACCCCTGAGACAGGGAAAACCATGAGAAGGAAGTCTGCCACAATGTCTGCATTTTTACCATAAGGCAGCGGTTGGGTGCAAGTGAAATCGGGCCGGCATGCGGCAGATTGTTCTTGCCTTGGGCGCTCAAAATTGATAGAGTACCACCAGTGACGTGCGCGGGGATGAACATGAAAATACTTCATGGAGGAGGATTCAGTGGAATGCCCAGTCTGTCATAGTTCCATAGTCGATGCCGGAGAAAGATGCGCTTCATGCGGCCTTGTGTACGATGATGATATCCGCGGCAGACTTTCTCTCTATTTTTCCCTTAAAGATGACGTCGAACAGATGCGGGCGCTGACAAAGAATGAACTTTGGGTCAGGTTGCGCGCAATAACAGAGAAGATGGGACTCTATGAAAATCAACTGCAGGAGGAATTGCGTGTTCAGGCATCCCACATGCGTGCAGCCCCTGCGGTTGCGGGGGATCAGGGCCCGGAGATGCTCGCGGACGATGAGGTTGTCCTCTCCGCACCGCGCCGGGAACAAGAGCGGGAACGGGCTGCGGAGCCGCCAGCCGGCCGTAGTTCCGCAGCGGCGTCTGAAGACGCCGGGACCTCGGGCATGGAGGTGCGTCTCGGCCAGAAATGGCTGCTGATCATCGGTATCGTCACGATGGTATTCGGGGTAGGATATTTTTTGAAATACTCCTTTGAACAAGGATGGGTCGGTCCCGCCGGGAGGGTGTCCATGGCATATGTCTGGGGCATCTCCTTCCTCCTTGCAGGCAACCAGTTCAGAAAGAGATACGAGACCTTCGGTCTGTATATGATCGGAGGCGGCATCGCCATCCTGTATTTCTCCACCTTTGCCGCCTTTCAGCTGTATCACCTGATCGGCCAGAGCCCCGCGTTCGCCGTGATGGTTCTGGTGACGGCGCTTGCCTGTGCGCTTGCCGTTGTTTATGATTCCCTGTGGCTTTCGGTGCTGGGGCTCGTCGGAGGGTTCCTGACGCCTGTGTTGCTCAGCACCGGCCAGGACAACCAGATCGCCCTCATGACGTACATGACCATCCTGAACCTCGGCATCCTCGGCGTCGCTTTTTACAAGAAGTGGGACCTCCTCACCATCTTTGGGTTCATCTTCACCTATATGCTGTACGGCGCCTGGTATATGGCGCATTACGGGCCGCAGAAGTTCTGGCCGGCGATCATATTCCTTAATGTCTTTTATATCATCTACAGCATCGCGCCCTTTGCGTATCAGCTGTTCAGGAGGGCCGAGGGTCAGATGGAGAGCTTTATTCTCATGACACCCAATTCCCTTATCGCCTTTGGTCTGGGTTATGCCATGGTGAAGGCGCAGTATTCACAGGAGTGGGTCAGCGTGATAAGCGTTTCGTATGCGGTTATCTTCCTGCTCATGGCCTCATACCTGATGAGGAGAGGGATGCAGGACCAGGCGGCCTTTGCCGCCTTGGTCGCCAAGGCGGCCCTGTTTCTCATCATCACGGTCCCCCTCATCTTCTCCCGCCACTGGATAACGATCTTCTGGGCGGCGCAGGCCCTTGTGCTCTTGTGGATGGGCATACATATCGGGCGAAGGAGTCTGTCCGGCGGCGCCTATCTGCTGTTCGCCGCAGCGCTCGGAAAGTTTCTCCTCCATGATTACAGCGAGGTGTTCCGGTTCAGCATCCATGACTGGGCAATCGGGGGAACCTATTCGTATCTGCTCATCGAGCGATATGTGACATCCGTTTTTCTGTGCCTTGCCGTTTACGGTTTCGGACTGCTGATAAAACGGTCTGTGCTGGATTTCATATCGTCCCCCTTCAGGCTGCGCGATGAGTCATCGGTCCTGTTCGCGGCGCTGGGGGTGATGGTGTTTGTCGTACTGAATGTCGAGACGGGTTCATTTTTCCACGACTATCTCCTGGCCGCACGGTTTGCGGCGGTGTCGGTCCTCTGGGCGGTATTTTCGGTCATCCTGATGATCAAGGGGTTCCGGGACAACAGCTCAGCTGTCCGAAAGGTGGCGCTTGTCCTTTTTTCGGTCACGCTGCTGAAGGTTTTCACCTTTGATATGTCGAATATCAGCACACCATACCGGATCATCTCCTTTATCATCCTGGGCCTCATGCTCGTCGGGACATCCTATCTGTACTATAAGTTCAAGGACAAGATACTGGACGCCATGTCGGAGTCGCAGGGCGAGCGGGGGCAGGGGGCATGAGAGTAACGGGGGCATTGGCGAGCATGGCGGCTGCGGTTTTGCTGCTGCCGGGAATTGTGCTGGCTGAATCCATGCTGCCCGAGAACTTTCGCTATTCCGCCGCTATACAGGGGCAGACCAGGGGCGGCGTTCTCTATCAAGTCCGTCTGGGCAGCGATATCCTCGGGCGGTGCGGCCCAGGATGCCGGGACATGAGGCTTTTTGCGGCCGATGGCCGCGAGGTGCCCTTCGTGGTCATCGACCATGTCATCCCGCGCGCTACCCGCACGGCCTATGAACTGAAGGCCACAGGGTATTCCGATGATGCGGGGAGGGCTGAGGTCGTTTTCACGATGCCGGACCGTTTTGAGCCTGTGGGCAGTATAGCGCTGAAGATTCCTGACCGCGACTTCAGGAAAACAATCAGTATCTTCGGGAGCCACGACGGCGTGCGGTGGGAACCCCTTGCCGAGGATGCGATATTTGATTTTTCATCGCAGGTTGATGTACGGAAAACGGAGATTCCCTTTGCCGCCTCATCCTGCCGCTATTTCCGGCTTGTCATCAGAGATGCCGACCAGACGGCCCTCCCCATCGAGACGGTGCGACTTCGATATAACGGCATCGACTTCAGCATAAATACCATGAAGAACAGGCGTCTGCGCATCGACGGCGCTGTCGCCTATACGCCGGCCACAGAAGAAGGCAGGGTCGTCTATGAGGAGACGCCGCTGTCACCCTATCAGGAGAAGACGGATAAGGACAGCAACTCTGTGGTGACATTTCGGACCGGCCTTCCCTTCGACCGTGTTCACATCGATGCGGAGGGCTCCTACTATTACCGGCCGGTCAGGATCATGCAGAGCGTATCGGGGAAGGAAGGGTCCTTCGTTCCCCTCGCAGCTTCCGCGATCTACAAATTTCCCCTCCTGAAATCAGTGGAGGAAAAGAGTGGCGTGGATACGACAAGGGCAAGGGGCGGCTATTACCGCATAGTGATCGAAAACGCGGGCAATCAGCCCCTGCGCATCAGGGGTATACACCTGTCGTGGGTACGTAAGAACCTTTTTTTTGTACCGGAGCGGGATACGCCTTCCCATCGGCTCTGCGCGGGAAGCGAAGGCCAGGGCATGGATGCTCCCCCCTATGATCTGGACAGATTTGTAACGGCCCAGAACTGGAACCAGCAGGCCTTCGAAACGCTGGCCGCATCGTCTGTGCAGGAGAATACGGCCTACCGACCGGCGGCGTCACACGACAGGAGGGCCGGGATGGAAAAGTCGGTCCTCATCGCTGTGGTGCTGCTGCTGGTGATCGGGCTGGGGTATTGGCTCTTCGCGCTTCTCCGTGCTGCCCACCGGGGGCGATGACCGGGTCATCGCGCGGTCGAGTATTTGTCCAGCAACTTCAGGAACTCC
>JAKAGF010000224.1 GCA_021825805.1 Nitrospirota bacterium | reverse complement strand
GATGACGAACCATCCTGCGATCAGGAAACGGATGTCCCTCTCCCTTACCGCCCTGTATATGCCATACAGCGCAAGGCCGGTCACAAACGGATGCGTCTGAAAGAGGAAGGTCGAGACAAACCCTTCGTGCCACCGGCTGAGGCCTGACCACTGATAGGTTCGCAGGAGCATAATCTGCTCCCTGACGAGATCGTAGCGGGCATAGAGCACGGCCCCGGCAAGAAGGCCGGTCATGAGCATCACGCCAAAGGCCCGGGCAGCTGTCAGTCGCGGCTTATTTCTCATCCAGACAACAGCTGTAAGCGGGATGAGCAGCAGCATCGGCCAGGTGGAATATTTGGAGAGAATCGTCAGGAAGATCGCGCCGGAGGATGCGCACAAAAGGGTGCCTCCCCCTTTTTCGAGTGCAAGAATGAACAGGTAGATGGACAGGGTAAGGAAGAACATGGTCGGCACATCAACGAGCAGCAGCGGCGCCTGTGTAAGGAGATACGGAATCCCCAAGAGGAGGAGCCCTGCATGCAGACCCGTCTCCTCGTCCCAGATCCTCTTGCCGATAAGAGACGTGAGCACAACCGTCAGCGCAAAGAGCAGGGTATTGAGCGCCTGGATATATATCCTTTCCTCTCCGATCCAGGAAAAGACAAGGCCGTCGAGAAACGGGACGAACGGCAGGTCAGTCCATGCGGGGATCCGCCTTCCCCATTCCCCGAGAAAATACCCCACCCCATACTCCTCCAGGAATTTCGCCTGGACAAAGTAGCGGGATGCGTCGATAATCGCCTCAGGCTCCAGCCACAACGGAAGGGCTGATGCAAAGGATGCGACAAAGAGGGCTGCGGAGGCTGCATTGCCGGACAGCTCCAGCCGGGACAGGGCAAAGGCGCAGAGGAGGGAAGGAACGAGCAGGAAAAATACCCGCAGCAAGCCTGACGCGGAAAGGACCCACCTCCAACTGGTGAAGGTATTGGTATCAGCAGCGCGTCCGAGGTAGAGAAGCGGTATGACCGCGAGGGCACAGAAGGTGACGAGCAGGAGCTGTTCGGCCCTCCTGCCTTCCATCAGGTCCGGGCCCCGGGATGTTTCGCGATCAGGCGCTTGGTTATCGCGATATCCTTTTCCATACCAACCCTCCGCAAAAACCATATTCAAGATAACCGCAGGGAATCAACAGACTTCCCTTATCCAAAAAATATTAAAGCAAGATCAGTACCAGGGATCGGGCGCTACGTTATGGCTCTCCATGGGAACTGAACAGACGCCTGGGGGCATCCGGACATTTTATTTATGGTAGGATAAAAAATGAGGCGCTTTGCGGTAATCTTCTTTCTTATCCTGGGCCTATGCCTCGCCTCCGACTCCCCGGCCCAACCGCCGAAGCCCGGAAAACCGGTCCCCGAGGCGGCAGGCTCGCCCCTGGTATTCATTATCCTTCCTGTTGAGAATGTCTCCGCTACGTACGAAAAGTTCCTCCCCCTCAGGGATTATCTCGAAAAGGCGGTGGCACGGAAGCTCATCCTGAAGGTCGCCCAGAACTACCAGGAGGCGATGGAGAGCATAGGCACCGGCCAGGCGCATCTCGCCTATCTCGACCCCTCCGCCTATTGCGAGGCGCGGCAGAGGTACAGGATAATGCCGGTCGCAAAGGCGGTTGTCGCGGGTTCGTCGACCTACAAGAGCGTCATCGTAACAAGGAAAGACTCCTCCATCAACAAGATTATCGACGTCAAGGGGAAGAGCCTCTCCCTCGGGAATATCTCTTCTTCTTCGTCCTACCTCATCCCCGCTGTCATGTTCAAGGAGGTCGGCATCGGGCTCCGGGAGTTCTCCGCCGTCGACTACCTCGAACACGAAGACCGGATAGCGCTTTCCGTGCTCTCCCGGAGGCACGACGTCGGCGGGCTGAGCGAGCGGGTTGCGGCAAAGTACATACCCGACGGCCTGAAGGTCATCAAGACATCCGAGGCGATCCCGCAGTACACCATCTGCGCCTATGCCGGCATGCAGGAAGAGCTGCGCGCCAGGATACGGCGGGCCCTCCTGTCGGTAAACTCAAAGGAGCACCCTGAAATCATCAGAAAGATGAAAGACATTAACGGATTCTCCCCGGCAGAGGACAGGGACTACGATGTCATGAGGGTCATGATAAAGAACCTGACGGGAAAGAACTACCTTGAGTACGGAAAGAAGACGATTAAGGTCGCCGTCCTTCCCCTCTATTCGGCGATTACCCTTTTCGAAAGGCTCGACCCTCTCATGCGGTACCTCAGCAGGAAGACGGGGTATGAGTTCAAACTCGTCATCCCGCGGGACTTCGAGGATTTCTTCGATACGGTGAAGAAGGGCAAGGTCGATTTTTCGTATTCCAACCCCTACGTATACATCCAACTCGCCGAGGACGGATCGTTGCGGGCCTTTGCCAACACCGTCCTGCAGCAATCCGGAGATATCTTCAGAGGGGTCATCATAACCCATAAGGACAGTCCTATCCGAACCCTCCATGACCTTAAGGGCAGGAAGGTGATGGTCGTGTCCTACCGATCTGCGGGAGGCTTCCTCGCGCAAAAGCTCTTCCTTTTTGAAAACGGCATAGACGTGTTTCGTGACCTCAGGCTGATCGAGGGGAAGAGACAGGAGGAGGTCATCCTCAACGTCTACCGCAAAAGCGCTGATGCGGGTTTTGTGAGGGAATCCGCGCTCGATGTCCTGCAGGAGGAGATCGACCTCTCCCACATTCGGATTCTCGCGGTCACCCCCTATATCGCCAACTGGCCGTTCGCTGCGACGAGGCACACCGACGAGGGGCTGAGCCGCATGGTGCAGAAGACCCTCCTTGAGCTGAGGGACCACGATATCCTTTCGGCCGCGCAGATTTCGCACTTCAAACCTGCAACGGACAGGGATTTCAATACCCTGCGGAAATGGATAAACAGATATGGGCCTGAATAGGCTCGGCCTCGGCCTGAAATTCTCCGTCGCCGTCACCCTGCTCATCCTCGTAGCGATGATCGGCGTGGCGACCCTCATCATCAATTATCAGAAGGAGGCTCTCCGCCAAAGCACCTTCGAAAGCAACGTCGCGATGACGAAGAACCTCGCCCATGACGCCGCCGAATCCCTCCTCGTCTTCGATCCCCTGCGGCTTGACGACCTCGTCGAAACGCTCCTTGACGCCACCTCGTGCTCCTACACGATGATCACCGACAGGGAGGGCAGGATCGTTGCGCACACGCAGAGGGCCCGGCTCGGCTCACGGCTTGATGACCGGGACAACAGCGCGCTTATCAGGAGCCTCGGCGAGGGAAAACCGCTGGTGCGGGAGTATGTCTACGGGAAGGAGCAGGTGAGGGAGTATTCGCACCCGATTACGATCGGCAGCGAGGTACTGGGTCTTGCGACGGTCGCCTATTCCGTCACCACCATGAATGCTGCCATCGAAAGGAGGCTCGCGAAACTGAGGGAATACATCTACCTCATCACGGGCCTCATGCTGCTGACCGGCATCGCCGGCGCCTTTGTCGTCTCGAATTTCCTGACAAAGCCCCTCAAACGGCTCAAGGACAGGATGGTCGATGTCCAGTCGGGGGACCTGGATGTCGAAGTCGAGAACCCCTCTATCGTCCGGTGCTGGGAACGGCTCGACTGCGGGAAGGAAGAATGCCCTTCCTACGGGAGGCTCAGGTGCTGGGCGATCGCCGGGACGTTCTGTCACGGAGAGGTGCAGGGCGCCTTCGCCCAGAAGATCGGCGACTGCAGGCGGTGTGTCGTCTACCGGGAATCCTGCGGAAACGAGATAGACGAGTTGGTCGAGGTCTTCAACCAGATGCTGAAGGACTTGAAATACAACCTGCTCGAGCTGGAAAAGGCGAATACCGAGAAGGCGAGGATGGAGAGGCTCTCCGCCCTGGGAGAAATGGCGACAACGGTCGCCCATGAAACAAAAAACCCCCTCAACGCGATAAAGCTGGCGGCCTCCTACCTGAAGAGCAACTTCGAGGGGGAACTGCTCACCGAATTCCTGACGATCATCGAACAGGAAGCGACCCGCCTCAACGAGATATCCTCGAACTTCCTCGGCTTTTCCCGGCCCGCCCCGCTTCACCTCAAGCCGTGCAACA
>JAKAGF010000223.1 GCA_021825805.1 Nitrospirota bacterium | reverse complement strand
TCCCCCCGGCGGCCCGGCCTCTCCGGCGATTGACCGCAACTCGCTGCCAAAGTCGAAGTGCAGGCACCGCGTACCGTTGATGCCCTTCTGCTCAAACAAATCCCCCAGCGGCGTCTTGCCGGAGCCTGTAGGCCCGATGAGGAGAAACGCGTCAGCAGGAAGTCGAAGCGACATCACAAAGTCCTGCTCTCAGAATCGATCTTGCCGCCATATATGGGCTTTTTATGCATGCCCGCCCTCTGCGATGGGTAATTATCAGACATTTTTGTTGTCACGATTTCTTCAGCGCCCGTTCGACTGTCCTGATGGCGCAGAACTCCCCGCACATGCTGCAGACCTCTGTCTCTGTCGGCGGTACCTCAGCCCTCCACTCCTTCACCTTGTCGGGGTTGAGGCTCATGCTGATCTGGCCGTTCCAGTCCAGGGCCTTGCGGTACCGCGCCATCTTGTTGTCAGCATCCATCGCGCCCTTCACGCCCTTGGCGATGTCAGCGGCATGGGCCGCAAGTTTCGAGACGATCACTCCCTCCTTCACATCCTCCAGGGTCGGCAGGCGTATGTGTTCCGAAGGAGTGACGTAGCAGAGGAAGTCAGCCCCCGCAGCCCCTGCAACAGCCCCTCCTATCGCCGCTGTGATATGGTCGTAACCCATGCCGATATCCGTCACAAGGGGACCGAGCACATAAAAAGGGGCGCCCTTGCATATCTCTTTTTGTATCTTTACATTCATCTCCACCTGGTTCAGGGGAACATGGCCCGGGCCTTCAATGATCACCTGCACGTTATTCTCCACTGACACGTCCCTCAGTTCGCCCAGGGTGAGCAGTTCCTCGATCTGTGTGCGGTCCGTGGCGTCGGCAAGACAGCCTGGCCGCATGCCGTCACCCAGGCTCAGGGTCATGTCATACTTCCGCGCTATCTCGATCAGGCGGTCGAACTGTTCATAAAGCGGGTTGTCCTTTTCGTTGTAGACCATCCATTCAAGGAGGAAGGAGCCGCCCCTGCTGACGATGTCCAGTATGCGCCCCTCTTTTCTCAGCCGCTCGACCGCCTTCATGGTAAGCCCCGAATGAACGGTGACAAAATCAACACCTGATTCAGCGTGTTCCTCTATCACGCCGAAGAGGTCGTCTGCGGTCATCTTTGCGATCGCGCCCTTCTGTTCAGCCGTCCTGACGGCAGCCTCGTAGATGGGGACCGTGCCCACGGCGATGGGAGAGCGTTTGAGCATCATGTTCCGCAGTTCCCTGATCGGCCCGCCGGTGGACAGGTCCATGACGGCGTCAGCCCCGTATTTGACGAGAACGTCTAATTTTTCCATCTCGCTCTCTATGGATATGCGGTCCTTCGAGGTGCCGATATTGGCGTTGATCTTCGTCCGCATGCCCCTGCCGATGCCGATGGGCGTTATCCTGTGGTTTCTGTTGATAGGTATCGTGCTGACACCTGAGGCTATATCCTCCGAAAGCTGCTCAGGGCTCAGTCCCTCCGCAGCAGCCACTATGCGCACCTCATCGGTGATGATCCCTTTTTTCGCGACTTCCATCCGTGTCATGTCATTAACCTCATGAATTCTCCAGCGCTCGATTTCACATCATCCGAGGCGAGGATGGCCGATATCACGGCCACGCCGTCTGCCCCGGCTTCCCTCACTTCAGTAATCCTCTCCTTCGTGATCCCACCTATGGCAAAGACAGGGACCGACAACGCGGTCTTCGCCTGCCGCAGGACATCCGCGCCGAGCGGCTGCCCGTACCGCAGCTTCGACGCTGTTTCGTACACCGGGCCGAGGGTTACAAAATCAGCCCCTTCCTTCTCAGCTCTTTCCGCCTCACCCACGCTGTGCGTCGAGACCCCGATGAGCATCCTTTCGCCGACCACCTTTCGCGCAGCGCCGGCAGGCACGCTCTCGCATCCCAGGTGGACCCCGTCGGCATGTATTGCCAACGCCACGTCTATCCTGTCATTGACAAAGAGCCTCGCCCCGTGGCGGCCGGTAATCTCACGGAGCCGGTATGCCATAGCCAGCATCTCTCTCAGGGGGAGGTCCTTTTCCCTGAGCTGGACAGCGCCGATGCCGGCCCGCAGCGCGGCTTCAACAGCCCTGTAGAGCAGTGCGGCCTCCGGAAAAAGCCTCCGGTCCGTGATCAGATAGACCTTGAACCCCGGGGTCCCGGCCATCACATCACACCACGCTTTCAAGCCAGATGAACATGATGTTCTCCGCAAAAAAAGTGAGCCCTGCCAGGACCCACATGGTGCGTTCCACCGCCTTGGGTCCTGCCTTGCAGAGGAGCAGCGCCACAGCGAGTAGCGAAAACCAGGCCGCTGAGATCCACTTCAGGTTCCAGGGCGACACCCAGAGCACCAGCAACGATATGAAGACGCCCAGGAAGATGAACGGGACCCAGAGATAGTATCTCCCCGCCTCTTTTCTGACCATCCTCCGCGCCCTCAGTGCGCCGAAGATATATACCTGCCACCAGGAGCCCATGAAGAAGAAAAGGACCGCGTAGCGGTCAAACCGGGCAAGGGGCACGTTCTGCATTGGAAACGATTTCGACTCCACCGCCCATATGGTAAAGACGAATATCGCCGGCAGAAAGGCCATAAAGAAAAAGCCCAGCGTCTCCAGGACGAAAAACCCCAGAGGCGTCTCTTCCCTTCCCTTCTTCTCCTCCCGGGCCGCCATGAAGAACTCCATGCCGAGCATCACCGGAACAACCAGATACGCCAACTGCTGATACCTGTACGCCTCCATCCCCTCGCACCTCCCGTTTGTCGGCGGTTGTTTTTATATATTTTTTCAGACGCGTTTGCGCCCGCCAACTACACTGTCCGGGGACTGTCTTATTAGAGCAGCATACCCTCGATGGGGCTGCTCGCTGTTGCGTAGAGCTTTTTGGGGACCCTCCCTGCCCGGTACGCAAGCCTTCCTGCCATGACCGCGTGCTTCATCGCGTCTGCCATGGCGATAGGGTCCCGGGCGCCCGCAATGCCGGTATTGATCAGCACCGCGTCACAGCCCAGTTCCATGGCGATGGCGGCGTCCGACGCAGTTCCCACGCCGGCATCGACGATCACCGGCACCTTCACCGCCGTCTCGATGATAATGCGAATATTATAGGGATTGCGGATGCCGAGTCCCGACCCGATGGGAGCCCCGAGGGGCATCACTGCGGCCGCGCCTGCGTCCTCAAGCCTCTTCGCCATAATGGGGTCATCATTGGTATAGGGAAA
The DNA here is from genome assembly GCA_021825805.1 of Nitrospirota bacterium. Taxonomy (GTDB): domain Bacteria; phylum Nitrospirota; class Thermodesulfovibrionia; order Thermodesulfovibrionales; family UBA6898; genus JAKAGF01. Next base: position 880 of record JAKAGF010000223.1, on the reverse strand, counting down.
GACGATGAAGCCTTCCTTTGCGAGTATCTCTGTCGCCTTCAAAAGTCCGATGGTATCCGGGAAGAGGGTCCGTTCATCCCCGATCACCTCAAGTTTGACAAGGTCGGACACACCCGCCTCGCGCGCAAGCCTGGAATAGCGGAGCGCATCCTCGACAGTATAACAGCCGGCGGTGTTTGGAAGTATCTTATACTGCTTGGGGTCCAGGTAGTCGAGGAGGTTTTCCGACTTCCTGTCAGTTATGTTGACCCTCCTCACAGCAACCGTCACCACGTCCGCGCCCGAGATGTCCACAACCCGCTTCGTCTCCTCGAAGTCCTTGTACTTGCCGGTCCCCACCCAAAGACGCGACCTGAATTCCATTCCCCTGATAATCAGTCTGTCTTCCATCTATCCTCCGCCCACGAAGTTCACGATCTCCACCTCGTCCCCGTCGTTCAGCCTGAAGCTACCGTAGTCGGCCTTCTTCACCACCGCGAGATTCACCTCAACGGCAACCCTGGCGGGCTCCACCCCGAGGTGTTCCAGCAGCGCGCCGACCGTGGCCGCATCCCTGATCTCCATTATTTCGCCGTTGATCCTCAACCTCATAAAATAAAAAAGCCGTATCCCTCCGGGATACGGCTGCCTTGCCACGCTTCCCTGTTCCCTACGCCGGAATTGTCCGTATCAGGTTCAAGGGGTCTCCCTCGCAAAACGAGAGACTCTCAGGCTATACGCCTCCCCCAAGGGTTAATCTAAGTATAGATAAGGATTTTGGGGAAAGTCAATGAATGGCTGTCCCCCAAAATCCGCGATTGATTGATAGAGACGATATAAGTCCGGGCTGAAGGGCCTTTTCAAAGGGGGTCCTCCGCAGAAACCGGGCTGCATAGTCACA
>JAKAGF010000040.1 GCA_021825805.1 Nitrospirota bacterium | reverse complement strand
CGGTGTACCGCTTCAGGGAAAGCCGGTGAATACCCGTGATGCCGCAGATCGCGCCTGCCTGTTCCATGGCCCTGCTGATCCCGTCAAGACTCTCATCCCCTGCCTCAAACCCAAGGCCCTTCAGGGTCTCCTGCACGGCGGACAAAAGGGAGCCCATATCGCCGCTGTCTCTCATCGATGCAAGCGCTTCCATGCAGCCGAATACCCTGGAAATGCCACTGTCAACGGACATAGCCGTTGTATCGTCGTCACAGCGCGCGCCTATCCCTTCCCATGAAGAGCGGCCCTTGATGATCCCCGAGCGCAGCGACAGAGAGGGAATATGTGATCTGAGGACCGGATCCACCTCCCGGAAAAAGGGTGAAGAGAGAAAGCAGGTGAAGCTGACCCTCGGATAATCCCCGGCAACCGAGTCGAGCAGATGGATGAAGTCCCGGACAGCCGGCAGGGCGGACAGCGGCCTGCCGGAGGAGACGGAGCAGGGGATGCCGTATCGCCTGAAGATTCTTTCAAAAAGCCCCTGGTGTTCGGATAGACCGGGAAAGGTGATGATGTTCTGTTCATCCGGTTTCAGGCGGCCGGTGACATGCAGGTTCTTGATATGCCGGGCCACGCCCTCGATCTCTTCTTCCACCCCCGCGTATTTCACATAGGAAAGTTCCCGCTGCCCGGAAGGGGCGAGTCGGTCCTCTGCAGTATCGAACCCTGCCCGCAGAGCGGAGACATAACCCTCTGCGCCTGCAAGTATGCCGTCGGATTCCGGAAACGAGATGAGCGCCGAGGACGCGCTTCCCATAAGCGAGACGAGAAGGTCCTGCTCGGATGCCGTCATGTCGGTAAACCCGTCGGCTGCGAGGACCGAGAAATGCGGCTGGGTCCTTCCGGCAGCCGAGGCCGCGAAAGTGAGGATGTCGTCGTCGTCATAATAGCCGGCAGCGGAAAGGGCCTTCTGATATAACGCAAAGACCTCCATCGCCGCATCCATCTTTTCGCGGGCATCATCAGGAATGCCGAGCTTTGCGAAGATCACGGTCAGCTCCTGCCTGATGAGTTCGGGGCCGCGGGATGGTTTATGCTGCTTGAGTTCCATGAGGAGGTTGGAAAGCACGCGTGCGAAGCCGATGCTGTGGCCGGATATCTCCGACAAAACGAGCGGGATGAGGATCCGGGGGAGGTGTCTGCCGGGCATCTCGCGGCTGAAGAGGTCCATAGCCATCTGCCTGAGGGTGAGGAACCGAGGGGGTATATAGGGGTGTCTGACGAGCCGGTGAAACCTCCTCTGGCCGTCCCGCGCCTTGGCAGTCGTGGGCGCCAGATAGATAATGGATGAATAGTCAGGCCACTGACTGTCCCTGAGGGCTTCTTTCAGGAGATGGTCTGTTGTCCCCCTGTGATTAAGTGGCGCACGGAAGAGCTTCACCTTCCCCGCGGAGCGCGTTGACATCACTTAGGATAATGTATTTCCAAAGAGGTATTCAATGCTGATGCGGAGTTGATGATGCGGCAGCTGAAGCAGGGGCTGTCAGTTCCGTGCGGCCTTCTGACCTGATGACAGCATATCGAGGAGAACAGCCATCCCCTCCTGGACATAAACATCCTCCCTGACCTCCTTATTCCAGGCAGCTGCGCGCTCTTCCTGTGTCAGGGCTTCGCCGGTATGCTTCTTGTCTCTGGGCCTGCCGTGAATCCCGGCGTCTTCCGCTTCCTCTATCTTTGATTCTTCACGTTCCTTGCGGATAACGTCGATATTGAGGGACTGGAGCGTCTTCTTCCGGCGGTCGAGGATTCGTTTGTTCATCCTCACGATTTCCTGGAACTCCTTGTTGGCGGCCACGCGTCGCGAGCTGTTATCCTTCAGTTCGGAGATATTCAGTCCGCCGCCTTTCCACGTATCGTACGGGACCGGATTTACCGTGTCCCAGGGCAGTGCGAAATCAAGGTTCTGCTCCTCGCTCTTGAGGCCCTGGAAGCGGTCCGGAACAATGATGTCCGGGATCACGCCGCGGTACTGTGTTGATTCTCCGCTGATCCGGTAGAACTTCTGCGTCGTGAGTTTCAGGGCGCCCAGGGGTTTGTACTTTTCCGCGGCAGCGAAGGATATCCTGTCGTTGAGGTCCACGATCGACTGGACCGTACCCTTGCCGTGCGTATGCTCTCCGCCGATGATGACGGCCCGGCCGTAATCCTGCAGCGCGGCCGCAAGGATCTCCGATGCTGAGGCGCTGATCTTGTTGACGAGCACGACCAGAGGTCCGGCGTATTCGACCCCAGGGTCGTCATCCGACAGTACGCTCATCCTGCCGCCGCTGCTCCTGATCTGGACGACCGGGCCTGTTTTGACAAAAAGGCCGGTTGTCTTTACCGCATCGGTTAGCGCTCCGCCGCCGTTGTTTCTGAGGTCAAGGATGAGGCCGCTTATGCGCGATGAGGCGAACTTTTTCAGCTCCGCGCGCACATCGTCGGTCACATTTCGGCCGGGACCGCCGTTCTTCGTCCCCTCGAAATCGCGGTAAAAAGAAGGTATCTTGATATACCCGAACGTCTTGCCTTCCTTTTCAGCAGACAGTATGGTCGCCTTTGCGGATGCATCCTCAAGCTGGATAACATCCCGCACGATCGGGATGATCACCTGCCTGCTGTCCGCCTTCCTGACCGTCAGCCTCACCTCCGTGCCCTTTTTCCCCCTGATGAGTTTGACCGCATCGGTCAGGCTCATGTCCGTGAGGTCAACTGGGGCCTTGTCCTTTTCAGCCGCCTTGAGGATGATATCATCCACCTGCAGCTTGCCCTGACGGTAGGAGGGGCTGCCTGGGACGATGCTGACGACCCTGATATATCCGTCGTCCTCTTTCAAGGTGGCGCCGATACCCTCGAGCGAGCCCTTCATGCTGATATCAAACTCCTCCTTGTTGGAAGGAGGCATATAATCCGTGTGCGGGTCGAAGGCATGCGCCACGGCATTGAAAAAGCGGTTGTACCCGTCGGCGTCCTTTTCGTGGAGCGACTTGGCAAGGGCTGTTTCATAATTCTTCAGGAGCTTCTCCCGCGCGTCCTTCTGCTGCGGCGCCTTTTTGGCCGGCTTGTCCCCGGTATCCTCTGCCTTCTGTTTCTGCGCTTCGTCTTCGAGCATGTTGAGATGCCGGGTGAGTGTCTGATACGTGAGGATCCGCCTCCAGCGTTCCTTCAGCTCAGCGTCAGTGGCGCAGAAATCGAGCTTGTCCGGGTCGATCTCAACGGACTGGGCTGAGGAAAAATCAAAATCCTTCGAAAGAAGGTCCCTGATCATCTCCTGGACCACCGCAATCCGCTTCTTTAATATCCCTTCTCCCTCATATGCGGCCTTGATCTTGCCTGAATTGAGCTCGTCATCAAGCAATGATTCATACGAGGAGAGCTTGTTGACATCCTCCTTCAGCAGAAAGCGCTTTTGCGGGTCGAGCTGTTTGAGATACAGTCCGAAGGCGTCCTTTGAAAAGGCATCGTCGATCTTCTTGTGGGTGAAATGATGGGTGACGAGTTCCTGTTTGATAAGATGGGCAAGGAGCCGGGCCCTGTTTTGTTCCGTTGAGCCGAGGTCGTCGAACCCAAATGCCCCGTAAAGACCGACGAAGAGAAAGAGCAGGGCAAAAATCGGGAACAGGCGCTTCAAAAGGGATGAACGACTTACCTGGCGCATATCACTGAGACCAACTGATCCAGCGCTTCGAAAATACTGCAAAAAAAATCACCACTCATTTTGTATACTACCTTCTTTTCCGGTTCTTTCGCAACGGGGAGGCCCCCATTTGACAAACAGACGGCTTTTTGCCTATAGTTTAATGTAAGTAAGCGCTAACATTAACGGAAACAAAAGGAATGACGCGTAACACCAGAGACAGGATATTGGAAGCCGGACTGACCCTCTTTTCGAAGAAGGGTTTTCTCGGCTCAACGACCAGGGAAATAGCGAAAAAGGCCGGCGTGGCGGAACTGACGCTCTTCAGGCATTTTTCCTCAAAGGAGCGGCTGTTTGAGGAGACGATCAAGCGGCACTCCTTTCTCCCGGCCCTGAAAGGGCTTTTGCCGGAATTGAAAGACCTGGCCTATCGCGAGGCGCTGACCCAGATAGCGATCCGCTATCTCGAAAGACTCTCCGCAAGAAGCGAACTGATAAAGATCATGCATTCCGAGATACACTCCTATCCGACAAAGGTGAAAGAGATTAAGCAAAAGTTTCTCGGTGAAATGGTCGGCGCGCTCGCTTCGTACTTCCGGGGATTGCAGGAGCGCGGCACGCTGAGGGATTTTGACCCTGTGATCGCTGCCAGGGCATTCCTCGGCATGTTCTTTTCGTATTTTACGTTCGAGGAATTCATGACGGACAAAAAGCAGCGGTTTGCCCAAAAAGACGCGGTTGTCCGTGAATTTGTGGGTTTCTTCGTCTCCGGAACCGTTGCGCAGGAACCGGAGCCCGGTGTCTCCGGCAAAGGCAAAAGTCAATCGCTTTGACGTATGGATGCGGTGAAGGATCTTATGGAAAAAAGACGGATCGTGAAAGGGACAGGGCTACGGCGATGAAAAAGGTATTCATAGGTATCGTGATACTCGTGATTCTGGGCACAGGCGCCTTCTTCCTGTTCCGCAGCAAGGGGAGCGGACCGCAGTTCAGGACCGAAAAGGCGAGCCGGGGGGATATCGTTGCCGGCGTGACCGCCAGCGGCACGGTGAATGCTGTGACAACGGTCCTTGTCGGCACCCAGGTCTCCGGTACGGTCAAGGCTATTTTCGCGGACTTCAATTCCCGGGTGAAGAAGGATCAGCTGATCGCGCAGATCGACCCGGCCCTGTTCGAGGCGCAGGTTGACCAGGCGAGGGCGAACGTTGTCGCGGCGAAGGCCAATCTGTCGAAGTCGGAGGTAGCAGTCGTGGACACCCAGCGGACGCTGGAACGTAACCGCCGGCTTTTTTCGAAAAATCTCATCGCGAGGTCGGACCTTGATACAGCCGAAATAAATTACGATTCCGCGCGCGCCCAGGTGAATGCCAACAAGGCGCAGGTGGAGCAGGCGGCCGCTGCTCTGAGGACGGCCGAGACTAACCTCAGGTACACGCGCATCCTTTCTCCCGTGGACGGCATCGTGGTGTCGAGGAATGTGGATGTCGGCCAGACCGTGGCCGCCAGCTTCCAGACGCCTACACTCTTTAACATCGCGCAGGACCTGACCAAGATGCAGATAGACAGCAGCGTTGCCGAGGCGGACATAGGAAAGATCAAGGTCGGCCAGCCTGTTGAATTCACGGTTGACGCCTATCCCGACAGCCCCTTCAAGGGCAGTGTGTCGGCGGTCAGAAATGCGCCCATCAACGTGCAGAATGTAGTTACCTATGACGTTGTCATCAACGTGGCCAACCCCGAACTGAAGCTCAAGCCGGGCATGACCGCAAACGTCTCTATCGTTATCGACAGCAAGAAAGACGTTGTCAGGATACCCAATGCCGCCCTGCGGTTCAGGCCGACGGAAAAACGGGGAAAGGCCGAGACAAAGCAAAAGGGCGGCGCTGTCTGGATCGTCGAGGACAATAAGCCCAAGCGTATCTCCGTCACCACCGGCATCAGCGACGGCAATAACACGGAACTGGTTTCCGACTCCGTCAAGGAGGGACAGGAACTGATCGTCGAATCCCTCGCCAGGCCGAAGACCCAGCAGACGGCTCCGCCAGGTCCGCGGATGTTCTGATGGCCCTGCTTGAAACACAGGGGATTGCGAAGACGTACCGGCTGGGCGACATAGCCGTCAACGCGCTCAGGGACGTCTCGCTCAGCATCGGGAAGGGCGAGTTCATGGCGATCATGGGACCTTCGGGGTCCGGGAAATCGACATTTATGAATGTGCTGGGCTGTCTCGACAAGCCGACAGAGGGCAGGTATATGCTTGAGGGCGTGGACGTGGCGCATATGAGCAGGGATGAACTGGCGACCATCCGAAACAAAAAGTTAGGCTTCGTGTTTCAGGGCTTCAACCTGTTGTCGCGCACCTCCGCCCTGGAGAATGTCGAACTGCCGCTGCTCTATGACGGCCTTTCCGCAAAGGAGAGGCGGCAGCGGGCGGCCTCTGCCCTTGCGGTGGTGGGACTGGCCGGTAGGGAAGGCCACCACCCGAACCAGTTGTCGGGCGGTCAGCAGCAGAGGGTTGCCATCGCCCGCGCGCTGGTGAACAGCGCGCCGATCATCCTTGCGGATGAGCCGACCGGGAACCTCGACACCAGGACGAGTGTCGAGATCATGGAGCTCTTCGTGAAGTTGAACGAGGAGTCGAACATCACGATCATCCTGGTGACCCATGAAAAAGACATAGCAGCGTTCAGCAGGAGGCGGATATTCTTCAGGGACGGCGTTGTTGTGAGCGATGAAACGGTAAGATGATCATGATCAATATACCCTCTACCTTCAAGATATCCTTCAGGGCCCTGCGGGTGAACAAGATGCGGTCCGCCCTCACTACGCTTGGCATCATCATCGGCGTCGGGGCTGTCATCACCATGCTGGCCGTCGGCAAAGGGGCGAGTCAGAAGATCTCTGAATTCATTTCGAGCATAGGAAGCAATATCCTCATGGTCTTCCCAGGCGCCACCACTGCCGGCGGGGTGCGGATGGGCGCGGGGACCCAGTCGACCCTCACGCTTGGTGATGCTGAGGCGATACAGAGGGAAAGCCCGGCGGTATCGGATGTTGCGCCTGTCCTGGGCGGTGTCGCCCAGGTTGTCTACGGCAATCAGAACTGGTCCACAGGCGTTACCGGGACCACCTCGGCCATGTTTACGGGCAGGGACTGGCAGGTCGCAACAGGCAGGCAGTTTAATGAGCAGGATGTGAGCAGCGCCGCCAAGGTCTGCCTCCTGGGTCAGACAGTGGTCGACAATCTCTTCGGGGGCATCGACCCTGTCGGGCAGGTTGTGCGGATCAGGAATGTTCCCTTCGTGGTCATCGGCGTTCTTGAGGGAAAAGGCCAGTCGCCGTCGGGTCAGGACCAGGACGACGTGGTCTACATACCGATTACCACAGCGCAAAAAAAACTTTTCGGGACCGCATTTCCCGGCATGATACGGATGATGTACGTGAAGGCAAAGAGCACTGAGGACCTCTCTTCCGCTGAGAAGCAGATAAACGAACTGCTCCGCCAAAGACATCATATAGGGCAGAAGCAGGACAATGACTTTACCGTGCGGAACCTGACCCAGATCCTGCAGGCCTCTGAGCAGTCCGCGAAGATGATGACGCTTCTTCTCGGCGCCATCGCCTCGGTATCGCTCCTCGTCGGGGGCATCGGGATCATGAATATCATGCTCGTTTCCGTGACCGAGAGGACGAGGGAGATAGGGATCAGGATGGCGGTGGGCGCCAAGACGTGGGACATCAGACTTCAGTTTATCATAGAGGCGCTTATCCTCTCGATGATAGGCGGCGTTGCGGGGATCGTCCTGGGCGTGTCGAGTTCGCAGATCATCTCCATGATCTTCGGATGGCCGACGATCATTTCGGCGGTGTCCATCGTTCTGGCGTTCGGCTTTTCGGGTGTTGTAGGGATCTTTTTCGGCTTTTATCCTGCGTACAAGGCGTCGCTGCTCGATCCGATCGAGGCGTTGCGGTATGAGTAAGGGAGATTCCGAGGCCGGAGCATAAAGATATGAAAGACAGGATGTGGATCATGACGATTGCCGTGTTATTTATCCTGGTTGTGTCCGCTCCCGCCTCTGCGGAGCCGATCACCCTCTTTGACGGCATGCGCAGAGCGGTCGAAAAGAGCAGGCTTGTGAAGATGTCTCTGAGCGACGAGTCGATAGCCGGGGACGATGCGCTCATCGACAGGGCGCGGCTGTTGCCCTCAGTCAATGCCGAGGCAGGCGGAACCGCACTGGCCTATCAGCCGGGGGCGGTCTTTGGCGCGGTCTCCGTGCCGACGGCGGAACGAAACTTCATCTCCTACAGTCTCAGCGTGCAACAGCTCCTGTACGATTTCAAGGGAAATTCATCGCGCTATGAGGCCTCGCTGGAGAAGGTCAACAGCAGGAGATTAGATACAAAACGGATCCGGAACCTGGCTGCCATTGATTTTGCGCTGGCCTTCTTCGACCTGCTGGAGTCCGAGAGGATGGTCTCGGTTGCAGGCAGGGAGGCGGAGCGGCTGGAAGCCCACAGCAGGAATGCGCGCAGCATGTATGAAGCAGGGGTCATCACAAAGAACGATCTCCTCCAGGCAGAGGTGAGGCTCTCGGACTCGCGGCAGCGGAGGCTGCAGGCGGAGAATGTCCGGTCAATCAATGCCTCCCGCGTGAACAACGCCCTCCAGAGGCCCATAGGCACGGAAGTTCAGGCTACTGATCTCAGGGAGGAAGATATGACGAGGCTGTCGGACGCGGTCATGAATCTGCCCCCGGCAAAGGCATGGGAGACTGCCGAGAGACAGCGGGCCGAGCTTCTTATTGTTGATTCGACGCTGAAATCCCTTGACTTCGAAGAGCGGTCGAGGAAGGCCGAATACTTTCCCCGGATATTTATGCGGGGCGGCTATGACTTTACTGACAACCGGTACCAGGCGCACGAAACCAACTGGTCGCTCGTCCTCGGCGTCAGGATCAACCTGTTCAGCGGTGGGAGTACGACCGCTGAGGTTGCGAAGACCGGTCATCAGAGGGAGAGGCTCAGGGAAGACCGCCGGAGGATCGTGGAGGGCATCAGACTGGAAGTCGAGCGGTACATTCTCGATGCGCGCTCCGCCAGGGACCGGGTGGCGGTTACCAGAGACTCAATGCAGCAGGCTGATGAAAATCTCAGGATCAATAAGGTGCGGTACGTCGAGGGAGTAGGCACGGCAACGGAGGTCCTGGACTCCGTGACGCTCCTGACGGTTACGGAGACAAATTATTATCGGGCCGTGTACGACCTGGGGAAGTACGCGATAGCGGTGTTCTATGCCATGGGAGAAGACCTGACGGAGGTATACAAATAATGGATGAAAACGCGAAAACGCCGGCGAATAACGGCAGTCGCAAAAAGATCGCCATGGGGATATTCATCTTCCTTACTATCCTGGGAGGAGTGGTCATATTCTTTTACCTTCAGTACAAGAGCGCGCATATTTCCACTGATGACGCATTTATCGACGGGCATGTCCACATCATCGCATCAAAGGTGCCGGGGACGGTGAAGGCGGTGCCGGTTGAAGACAATGCGCCGGTGAAAAAGGGAGACCTCCTGGTTGAGATCGATGAAACGGACTACGACGTAAGGGTGAGAGAGGCGGGCTCCGGCCTCAACGCTGAAAAGGCAAAACGCCAGGAGGCTGAAAAACGCGTCGAGGTGGCTAAGCGGCAGTTCGAGGAACTGGGATATCGCGTCGAGGCTGCCAAGGCCAACCTTGTCCTTCAAGAGGCGAATTTGAGGCAGGCGGAGCTCGACCTTCAGCGCGCCAGAGGGCTGTTAGAGAAAGAGGCGATACCAAAGGACAGGTTTGACCGGACCCGGACTGCCTATGATGTTGCGGTTGCCCAGGTCAAGGCCTCAAGAGACCAGCTCAGGCAGGTTGAGGCGTCCCTCGAGACGCAGAAGGCGACAATCAGACAGGCCGAGTCCTCTGTGCTCTCCCAGTCAGCGGTGATATCCCAGCGGGACGCCACGCTCAAGACGGCTGAGCTTAATCAGGGGTATACAAGGATCTTCGCGCCTGTGGATGGTTATGTTACGAAGAGGTCGGTTGAACGCGGCAATCAGATACAGGCAGGTCAGCCGCTGATGGCGGTGGTGCCCCTGTCGGATATCTGGGTGATTGCCAATTACAAGGAGACGCAGCTTGAGAAGGTGAAACCCGGACAGAGCGTGGACATCAAGGTGGATACCTTTCCAGGAAAGGTATTCAAAGGGAAGGTCGACAGCATCATGGCAGGCACCGGAGCGGCCTTTTCCCTGTTTCCTCCTGAAAACGCTACCGGGAATTTTGTGAAGGTGGTGCAGAGGGTACCCGTAAAGGTCGTCTTTGAAAAGGATGCGGACAAGGACCACGTCCTGCGCGTCGGAATGTCCGTGGCGCCGACAGTGATAGTAAAATAGGTTATTTTTCTATTGACATGTGAATTGTTCCTTTATTAAGATGGTGGTATCTCAAAGACGGGGTGAGGATCGGGTATGGGGAAGCGGGTTTTTACAGACAACACACCGGCATGTTTTGTATCATCAAGACCTTCGCTGTCGCTGCGTCTCACATTTATTCCACTTTCGATAGCCGGCTCATCTTTACGAGGATTATCAGAAAAACCAGGAATCTAAGGAGGGTGTCATGGAAAAGGACTTTCATTATCATTTCACTTATGCCGCAGCCAAACTCACGTGTCTGCCGAACCCTGAGATCGTGGCCTATTCCTGTCAATTCGTTGACGACAACAATGAGGGCCAGTTCGCCATAGGCGGCGGCGACACCCTCTTCCCCGAAAGGCTGAAAACGGGCGGCGGGTATTACTATCCGGTGATGACCCAGTCACTCTCGCCCAAATCCCTCGACCCGTATGTGCAGAAGTACGTCTACCTGCCCTTTCATTTCCTGCCCGGCGACAATACGGTTGAAATAGAAAAGAAGAAGAACCCCCTCTGTACGACCCCGAACTCCGGAAACGCAAAAAACATTCTGGAAAAAGCTCTCAATAGCGGCAACCCTTACCAGGCAGGTATCGCCCTCCACACGTTCGCCGACACGTGGTCGCATCAGAACTTCACCGGACTCAGGGAGGAGTGGAATGCGATCTATCCCTGGTACGACGTCTTCAAGTCCCTGGTGCCCAACATCGGGCATGCGGAGGCCGGCCATTCGCCGGACGTGATCTCGGAGAGGTGGACTGACTACAGGTTCAAAGGCGTTACGAAAGAGATCGATAACCGCCAACGCGCCTTCGATGCGATCGAGGCCGTTTACCTGACGCTTCGGAAGGCGACGGGCAAGGGCGCCCTGTGGAATGATGTGAAGACCGATTTCGAGAAGATCATCGGAACCCCGGATTATGACAAACGCATCGAGGCGACGAGCAAACTCGCGGGAGGCACGCCTGAGTATTCAAAAGACGCCTGGATAGGAGCGGCCCTGGAGAAGGAGGAGGACGGCGAGGTGGTGATGAAACAGGGTTTTGACAAGACGCCGTGGTATCATTTCCACCAGGCGGCAAAGGTGCACCTCGCGACTGTTATGGAATTGATCAAGGGAATTTAGAGTTCGACGACCCGATTCAAAACGGCTCTTGCGGAGGAGGGATGCCGAGAGCTGCCGGAGACTTTTGTGCAGGAGGGAAACATGAAAGAGAAAGAAGGAAAAGACGAGGAAACCAGGGTCATCGTAACAAAGAACATGAACCCAAGCGTAGAGCACCTGGTGGCCGCGCTGATCGATTACGAGCAGCAGCTCTGTTTTTACAGGGAGAAGGCTGAGCTTGCTGAAAACAGAGACAACTTGAAGATTATCGAGCTCTGTGAGCGGAAGATGGCCCAGGTGAAACAGGCGATACAGCCGGACCGTTTCTGGAAGCGGAAAAGGATATTCATCGCATGGGAGCTTCTTCACCGTATCGGAGAGGAGATGGTTCCGCTGCTGGATAAGGACGAACTTTCGGCGCAAATCGACGGCATGATCACGAACATCAAGATATCATCTCTTCCTGGAACAGTCAAAGGCGATCTGCAGATACAACTCGACAGGGCGCGCGGCAAGCTCGACAAAGACCCGTCGAACACTGCGCATGCCGCCTCCGTCCTTAAGAATGCCCTCAACGTATACAATAACTCCACCGACGACCGCTTCTGGGACATCTGGGCGAAGCAGTTAAATGCCCTTGTCTACACTGTGCTTATCCTGGTTTTCGGTCTCGTCCTGGTCAGAAATGCGTGTTTACCCGGGAATTGCGGCGGAATCGAACTTGGGCCCATGACTGTTTGCACCATTCTCCTCCTCGGAGCGCTGGGAGGGCTGACAAGCGGCATAATTACAGGAGAAAGAGAGTTCCTCCCAAAAGGCCACTTCTGGGTTTCGACAATATACTACGCCCTCGTCCGGCCGATAATGGGCGCGGTAGCGGCCGTCTTTATGTTCTGGATGATACAGAACCATTTTCTGGTGTCCGTGGAGATCAGGCCTTCAGCGGCCACGGAAGAGCAGACCCCTGTCCGGTCAAAGGTCAGTGCGACGCAGCAGAAACAAGAGCAGAAACAGGCGAAAAAAGAGTCACATTCTTCGGCAGTATCCGAGCAGGATGCAGTTGAACGGAAAAAGGAGACAAAGAGCGATACGGATTTTGCCGTTACCCTTATAAGAGCCAAAGTCGAAAAAGGCAAGGAGAACTATATGTACGCGTTCTTCCTCTTCATGGCGGGCTTCCTGGGCGACAAGCTCCTCAAGAGCGTTGCCGATCGCGTAAGCGCAAAACTTTTTGTCGAGGCGGAGAAGACGCGGGAGGTGAAGTGAGGGTATGAAAACAGGGCGCCGAAACTCAAAAACCAAACACAAAGGAGGGAAATACAATGAGTGAATCTAACGTTCAAAACGGAATGGGGTGGCTGCCTGACTATCCGGACTTCAGGGACCACACAATCGATCATGACGAACTGACGCAGAGTCTTCAGAACTTAGGGCAAAAGGATTCGGTAAAGGCCATGCTCTCCAAGGTCGGAGTCGCAAAAAAGGCAAAGGCAGCGCCTGCATCCTTTGATCTGAGGGCATGGTTTTCTCCGGTCGAAGATCAGGGGACCCTGGGTTCATGCACCGCGCACGCAGGGGTCGGCATGGTCGAATATTTTGAAAAAAGGGCGTTCGGCAAACATATGGACGCCTCGCGGCTTTTCCTTTACAAGGTGACGAGGAACCTTATCCACTCAAAAGGCGACAATGGCGCTTTTCTCAGATCGACCATGGGGGCGTTAGTTCTTTTCGGCGTCCCTCCCGAAGAATACTGGCCGTACAAGGTCGAGGATTTCGACAAGGAGCCTACCAGCTTCTGCTATGCCTTCGGCCAAAATTACCAGGCGATCAGCTATTACAGGCTGGACCCGCCCGGAACTGACAGGAAAGCCCTGCTTCAGCAGATCAAGACGAACATCGCGGCCGGATTGCCCGCCATGTTCGGTTTTACGGTCTACAGCTCCTATTCGCAGGCGGCGAAGACGGGCAAGATACCGTATCCGGCAAAGGGAGAAAAAATAGTCGGCGGTCATGCGATCGTCGCGGCCGGCTATGACGACAAGATGAAGATAAAGAACTCCTCGTCCGGCGCCGCTGAAACTGTCGGCGCCCTCCTGATCAGGAACTCCTGGAGCACTGGATGGGGTGACGGCGGATACGGCTGGCTCCCTTATGACTACGTGTTGAACGGCCTATCGGCCGACTGGTGGTCTCTGCTGAAAAACGAATGGATCGACACCGGCAACTTTAAGATATAACGACGCTCTGACGAGAAACAAGAGAGGCGGCGCCCCACGACTGGCCGCAAGAGCCCTTGCAGTGACACGGGATGTCGGAATGTTGACTGCCCAGGGGCCTTGTGTGATAATTATGGCATGGTAATACCTGAAGGAATGCCGGCAGATGGCACCGGAGTTGAGACGCCGATGGAAAAGATCGAGGGATTTTGCCGGAAGTGGAAAATCGAAGAGTTCTCTTTCTTCGGCTCGGTGCTGCGAGAAGACTTCCGCCCGGATAGCGACATTGATGTCCTTGTGAGTTTCAGAGACGATGCTGGATGGGACCTTTACGATTGGGTGGATATGATCCAGGAATTGAAGAGCATTTTTGGACGCGAGGTCGATCTCGTGGAAAAGTGTGCCTTGCGCAACCCTTTTCGAAGGCATTCGATAATGACTACCAGGAAGGTTCTCTATGCGGCCTGATGAAAGGGACGCTGCTTATCTGTGGGACATGATGGAGGCCGCCAAGACGGTGCTGGACTTCACGAGGGATCAGACGTTTGATCGTTATCAACAGGACAAGAAACTCAGACTGGCCGTGGAACGCGGCATTGAGATTATCGGAGAAGCGGCCGCGAGAGTATCCGGTGAATTTCGAGATGCCCACCAGGAGATCTCGTGGAAGGCGATTATCGGACAGCGCAATGTGCTCGTTCATGAATATGGCGAGATCAAGCATGAGCGGATATGGGCTGTGGCGTCGCAACGAATACCCGAGTTGCTAAGACTATTGGAGCCTCTGATCCCGCCGTCGCCAGAATCGTAAGCGAAGACCGGGATTAAGCGAGGTCATACCCTGTACCGCGGTAACGCGAATTCTGTCTTGCGCTATAAAGACTCGGCGGAATCTCAGGCAAGCCGACGATACGCTGATGCCCTATCTCTCTTGCGGGCGTAACCTTCGCGATAGTGCACCTTTTACCTTCAATTTTCTGTTGACATGGACAACCCCTTCTTGCTATATTGCCTCAGTTTGAATATCTGGGGTAATGAGAGGGAGAATGGGACAGTCGGGATTGAGTGGAGAAAGAAATCATAATACGTGCAGTTTATTCTTTCTTAAGATTAGGCAGCTATTCAAGAATAAAGACCCCCTTTACCTTCTCCTAACCAAACCAAAGAAGCAACCAGACAGTAAAGTACGGGGAGCAGGCTGTTTTCAACGCTAAATTATTTAGAAGGCTGACCAATGATGCCTGGAGGGAGAAAAATGAAGAGTTACGTCTTAGTAGTCGTAGTTTTATCTTTGCTTGTTTTATCGGGCTGTGCCGGTACCATGCATGCAATCCAGAATAGGGAGATGTCCGTATCGGCTAAGATGAGCGATACGATATTCTTGGACCCGGAAGTCGTTGAAAAGAACAAGAGCGTATACGTTCGGTTCACCAATACGAGTGATTTTCAGGAGATAAACTTTTCCGATGTTCTTAAGAAGAAGCTTGAGGCAAGAGGCTGCAAGCTTACCGAATTATGAGCCTGCAAATAACTCTTGGCATCGCCGCCAAATCTCCCTGATCTTATACCATTACGGCGACGCATTTCTTGCAAGTTAGTCCCGTCCCCTGTGCTATACTATGTAAGTGCTCGCTAACAATTATAAGTATGGCCGCAGAGGCGAGGGTGCCTTGTCACTGAGGGGAGAGAACCGGCCGTGAACAAGTGGCTCGTCGCCCTGACGGTGATGCTGCCGACGCTGATCGAGATCATCGATACGTCGGTGGTCAACGTCTCCCTCGACAACATCCGGGGCAGTCTGTCGGCCGGCATCGACGAATCGACCTGGACGATCACCTCCTACCTGGTCTCAAACGCCATTATCATCCCCATGACCGGCTGGCTCAGTCGGCTTTTCGGCCGAAAGCGCTACCTCATTTCCTCGATCATGCTCTTCACCCTGAGTTCCTTTCTCTGCGGCATCGCATGGGACCTCAAGAGCCTCGTCTTCTTCCGCATACTGCAAGGGATAGGCGGTGGAGCCCTCCAGCCGATCTCCCAGTCTGTTTTGCTCGAAACCTTCCCCCGGAAGCAGCACGGCATGGCGATGGCGATCTTCGGCGTGGGCATCATGTTCGGTCCGATCATCGGCCCCCTGCTGGGCGGCTGGATAACGGACAACTGGTCCTGGCACTGGATCTTTTTCATCAACATTCCGATCGGACTTGTGTCGATTATCATGACCCTGGTCTTTATAGTCGACCCGCCCTACATGCAGCGCCGGAAGATGAAGATCGACTACTGGGGCCTCGCGCTCCTGGCGGTGGGGCTCGGGTGCCTGCAGATCGTCCTTGACAAGGGACAGACAGAGGACTGGTTCAACTCTCACTTCATTGCCGTCCTCACCCTCATCTCCGCTGTCTCGCTGATGCTCTTCGTTCTCGTAGAGCTGTATTTTGCCGAGCACCCGATCCTGATGTTCAAGACTTTCCGGAACATCTCCTTTACCACCGGGAACCTGGTGATGTTCTTCGCCTTCTTCAACCTCTTCGGCAGTATCGTGCTCCTGCCGGTCTATCTCCAGACGCTGATGGGTTATACCGCGACCCTTGCGGGGATGGTGCTGGGACCAGGCGGCATAGCGACGCTTTTCGCGATGCCGATGGCCGGCCGGCTCGTTACCAAAGTGAACCCCAAGGGACTGCTCGCCTTCGGGATCATCGTGTCAGCGTATTCAACGCATCTGATGTCTCATTTCAGCCTGCAGGCTGATTTCTGGGCGGTCATATGGCCGCGGATCGTGCTCGGCGTCGGCATGGGTTTCCTCTTCATCCCCCTGACGACCCTCACCATGTCCGGCGTCAAAAGGGAGGACATGGGCAATGCCACTGCCATCTATAATCTGCTTCGGAACCTGGGCGGGAGCTTCGGGGTCGCTTTCGTGACGACGATGATCGCCCGGCGGGCGCAGTTTCACCAGTTGCATCTGTCCGAACATGTGTCTGTCTTTGACCGCGGATATCAGATAACCGCGCAGCAGACCGCCGCGGTCCTGCAGTACAAGGGAGTTTCTTCATCAGTGGCTGCGCATGCGGCTGACGGGACGATTTACGGCCGGCTCATCAGGCAGGCCGCCATGATATCCTTTAACGACGCCTTCCACCTCCTGAGCGTCTTTATGATCGCCATCCTGGCCCTTGTTTTTCTCATGAAACGGGGGAAGGGCGATGCCCCGGCCGGGATGCACTGACCTTGGCGCTTCAGCTATCAGGCAAGCATTTCCTGCAAGGTGATCGCAACAGACTCCTGCAGCGCCGCAAGGTCATATCCGCCCTCAAGCGAGAAAACGGCCGGGCAGTCATACGACGTGAGGATGCTCCTGACGATCCCCCTGATGCCTTCGCCTGTCACCCGTATATCCGCATGGGGATCACGGACATGGATGTCGTATCCGGCTGAGACGAGGAGGATATCAGGCCCGAACTTCCTGATGATGCCGGGCAGGATGTCCTGGTAGAGGTAGAGATAATCCCTGTTTCCGGAGCCCCGCATAATCTGGACGTTGTAGGTATACCCTTTCCCTGCGCCGATCCCCTGTTCAGACTCCTTGCCGGTTTCAGGATAAAATGGGTACTGGTGCGAGCTGAAGAAGAAGACTGCTTCGCTCTCTTCGAAAAGGTGCTGCGTGCCGTTGCCGTGGTGGGCGTCGAAGTCCACGATAAATACCCGCCTGAAACCGCTTCTCAGCGCGTGCGCGGCGCCGATGGCTATATTGTTGAAGATGCAAAACCCCATCGCCTCGCCGGCCTCGGCATGATGACCGGGCGGCCGCACCGCGCAGAACGCCCTGCTGATATCCCCTGTCCTGCAGCGGTCAACGGCCTCGATGACAGCGCCTGAGGCATACCGGACAGCGTCAAAGGTGCCGGATGAAACATAGGTGTCCGGATCAAGGCAATCTCCCGAGAAGTTGAATATCTTTTCTATGTAGTCGCGTGTATGGACGAGTTCGAGATCGTCGAAACCCGCCTTCTTCGGGTTGATGTGGATGAGCTTTTCCCACAAGCCGGACCTCATGAGGGTCTCATTGATGCCAAGGAGGCGTTCCTTCCGCTCAGGATGCCAGACCGGCGGCTCATGACCGAGGAGGGCT
>JAKAGF010000222.1 GCA_021825805.1 Nitrospirota bacterium | reverse complement strand
TATCAGGAACCTCTTTCCATCAAGGCTTAGGTTGCCGTGGGATACCTCAACGGTAGTTCCGGGATAGTTTGAAACGGTCACATATTTGCCGGTGAGCAGTCCGAAGATGACGCTCTTGCCCACATTGGGGTTACCGACTAGGACTATCCTTCCTCCCTTTTGCTTTTTTTTGTCTTCCTTTTTATCTTTAATCTCTACAGTTTTCACAGTGACCCCGTATCTCGAGGGTATGGCTCATACCCTCGAAGTTATTGCTGCCGCATATGTCGAGTTGCAGGTTTTCGAGGTTTTCGGAGTAAAACTCGATGATCTCTCCGCAGACATCGCATATCATATGGTCATGATGCCGCCGTCCGTACGTGTGTTCATATATATTCCCTCTTCCTGAACGGGAGACCTTCTCGACCAGGCCGCTCTCCACGAGGAGGCTGAGGGTCCTGTAGACAGATGCCCTGGATGCCTTCAGTGCCGACGCCCTGATGCGAGCATAGAGCTGCTCAGGATCAAAGTGGCTGGGCGCTGAAAACACCTCCTCAAGGACGGCAAACCGCTCACGGGTCATTTTGAGCCCCTTCCGGCCAAGGAAGTTCTGGAATATCTTGTTGTGCACGGGGTATGTTAACTGAAATTGAGATTTAATTTCAATTGGACTGTTTCGGGCTGCTATGAGCAGTTTTACATTTATTTGATTTTTGTGCTAAGGTTAAACCCTGCAAAAAGGTATTATCTGGAGGCGTGACATGGTTAGGAAGATCGTCCTTGCATATTCAGGGGGGCTTGACACCTCTGTGGCCATTACCTGGCTCAAAGAGACTTATCATGCTGAGGTTATCGCGTTCTGCGCTGACCTTGGCCAGGGGGAGGACCTTGCAAGGGTAAAGAAGAAGGCCCTCAGGACAGGGGCGTCGAAGGCATATGTGGAGGACCTGAGGGAGGAGTTTGTCCGGGAATACATCTTTCCGATGCTTCGGGGCAATGCTGTCTACGAGAACTTCTATCTGCTCGGCACATCCATAGCCAGGCCGCTGATAGCAAAAAAACAGGTTGAGATAGCCCTCAGGGAGGGCGCGGACGCTGTTGCCCACGGCGCAACAGGCAAGGGCAATGACCAGATCCGCTTCGAACTCGCCTACTATGCCCTGAAACCGGGGATTAAGGTGATCGCCCCCTGGCGTGAGTGGTCTTTTGATTCACGTCAATCCCTGATAGACTATGCTGACCTGCACAAGATTCCCGTCGCCGCCACGAAGGCAAAGCCCTTCAGCACGGACAGGAACCTCTTCCATATAAGTTATGAGGGCGGTATCCTCGAAGACCCGTGGGCAGAGCCGCCCGCTGATATGTACACCATGATGAGGCCCATTGAGCAGACGCCCGACAGGCCCGTTTATGCTGAGATCGCATTCAGGCACGGCGATCCGGTCAGCATGGACGGCAAAAAGATGTCTCCCGCAGCCCTCTTGCAGCGACTCAATGATCTGGGCGGCAGGCACGGCATCGGCAGGGTCGATATTGTTGAGAACAGGTTTGTGGGTATCAAGTCGCGGGGCGTGTATGAGACGCCTGGGGGCACGATGCTCCATGCAGCGAGAAGGGCCGTGGAGTCGATTACCCTTGACCGGGAGGTGAAGCACCTGCTTGACTCCCTCATGCCCAAGTACGCTGAGCTGATCTACTATGGGTACTGGTTCTCGCCTGAGCGCATGGCCCTGCAGCGGATGATTGATGACATACAGACGGCTGTCACCGGAACAGCCAGGCTCAAGCTCTACAAAGGCAATTGCATGGTAGTCGGCAGGAAGGCCCCCGGCTCTCTGTATGATACCCGGCTCGCCACCTTTGAGAAAGAGGATGTCTACAACCAAAAAGATGCGGAGGGATTTATAAAGCTCCAGGCCCTCCGTCTGAAGGCGAACAAGGCCCTCAGGAAGTAGAATGTCTTCAGCATCAGACTGGATAGCCCTATCGCTCGTGCCGGATGTCGGCCCGGTCATGGCGAAGAAACTACTGGCCGCATTCGGCAGCCCGGAGAATATATTTGCGGCCGGCCTGTCCGACCTGCATGCGGTAAAAGGGCTGACCAAGGAGCGGGCTGCGAACATAAAGGACTTCCGTTTCCAGGATACGGTCGAGATATATCTCAAGGCAGCGGAAAAGAAGGGCATGAGGGTCGTCGGGTATCATGATCCCCTTTATCCTGACGTGCTCAGGGAAACAGAGGGAACGCCGGTTGTTCTCTACATGAAGGGTGAGTATATTCCCAGTGACCGGTATGGTATCGCGGTTGTAGGTTCGAGGGACAACACCCCTTACGGAGAACAGGTGACCGGAAAGATCGCCCATGACCTTGCTGCGTCAGGCTTCACTATCATAAGCGGCATGGCCCGCGGCATTGATACGCTGTCGCATGCGGCTGCCCTTGCGGCAGGGGGCAGGACCATTGCCGTGCTGGGGTCAGGACTGGATGTCTGCTATCCGTCCGAAAACAGGGGGTTGATGGAGAGGATTACCCGGTCAGGATGCGGGCTGAGTGAATTTCCACCGGGCACGATGCCTCACCGCGAGAACTTCCCGCGCAGGAACAGGATCATCAGCGGTCTTTCCATGGGTGTCCTGGTTGTCGAGGCTGCTGTTGACAGCGGGTCTCTCATAACGGCACAGTATGCGCTGGAACAGAACCGCGAGGTTTTTGCGGTACCCGGGAATATAACGTCCCGCAACTCCTCCGGCACGAACAGGCTTATCCGTCAGGGAGCGCGGGTGGTGGCAGAGGCCCGTGATATAATCGAAGAACTCGCCCCTGTCCTGAAGGGGTTTATCAGCGTCAGCAATACTGCGCCGCGGATGGAGATGTCGGATGAGGAGAGCAATATCTGCTCGGCCCTCAGCAGGGAGCCCAAGCACATCGACGTCCTGTCCCGGGAGATGATGCTTCCGGTCCACAGGGCGCTCGGACTGCTCCTCTCCCTGGAGATAAAGGGTGTGGTGCGGCAGAGCAGCGGAAAGAGATTCTATCTGGCATGAGGTGGCATTTTTGTCAAAGAAATTACTGAAGATTCTGAGGATGATAACGCAGGATCTTAAGGAAACAGAGCTTTATTCCGAAGAGGTAGTGGAAAGCGTGGTCGCGGAGGAGCCTGACCTTTTTGACATCGGCGACGAACTTGCCGTCCTTGAATCCTCGGAACGACTCGAAGAGGAAGAGCTTGACATTCTGCGGTCACTCGTTGCTTATATATTAATGAGAGATAACACATTCGACAGGGAGGATGTTTATTCCCTGGTCTTCGCCGGAGGAAAAAGGATACTATGGAATTGACATGCGCATATATGGAAGCAATGGAGGTTTGAGATGAAGTCGCTGGTTATTGTTGAATCTCCCGCAAAGGCAAAGACTATCAGCAAGATCCTCGGGAAGGATTTCGGGGTGAAGGCATCGGTGGGTCATATAAAAGACCTTCCCGTCAAGGAGATGGGCATCGACATAGAGCACAATTTCGCGCCCACTTATATTGTCATTCCGGGCAAGGAAAAGGTGATCAAGGAACTGAAAAAGGCCTCCAAGGAGGCTGATGCGATCTATCTCGCCCCTGACCCGGACCGCGAAGGAGAGGCGATAGCCTGGCATATCGCTGAAGAGATAAAGGACAAAAAGAAGAAGGTGTACAGGATCAAATTCAACGAGATCACGAAGTCCGCGGTGCTGGAGTCCATCAAACACCCCGGCGAGATCGACGCGGACAAGGTTGACGCCCAGCAGGCCCGGCGGGTCCTGGACAGGCTCGTGGGATATGAACTCAGCCCGCTTCTGTGGCGGAAGGTAAAGCGGGGGCTGAGCGCGGGCAGGGTGCAGTCCGTGGCTGTCAGGCTCGTCGTGGAGAGGGAGCGGGCGATCGAGGCCTTCAAACAGGAGGAGTACTGGTCCATAAACGCCGAGTTCGAGGGCTCCAGCAAGCCGTCCTTCTGGTCCAAGCTGTCCCGCTACGGCGGCGACAAGGTGGATATCAAGGACAGTCAGTCAGCCGACACGGCGCTTGGCGTCATACGCCAGGGCGGATTTATCCTCTCGAAGATAGAGCGCAAGACCCGGAAGCGTATGCCGTCGCCTCCTTTTATCACGAGCACGATGCAGCAGGA